>NZ_JBEZFD010000006.1:0-444390 GCF_040649235.1 Spirillospora sp. NPDC049024 | reverse complement strand
GGAAAGCTGGTGGCAGCAAGTTACCCGGCGAGCAATAGCGGCGAGCTATCTCCTGATCGTGGATTCCCCGGAATCCGGCCGCCATGGTGGCGCCAAGACCCGCTTAGTGCATACACACTGTCATCGAAGCTGGCTCTATAGCCGACGACGAGGCAAAACGCAGCGTGATCCTAAACCGCCGCTTGGATCTGCTTGAGCCGTGTGCCGTGACGAATGGCACGCACGGTTCTGAGGGGGCGGGGACGCAGTAATGCGTCCCCGCTACCCGACCAAGCAGTACAGCCAACACGAGAGACAGGCGGCCGAGATCAAGGTATTCCACGGCCAGCTGATCCCATTGCTTTTCCAGACCGACGACTACACACGCAGGTACGGCCGATTGAGCACGGCAAAAGATCGCGAAGCAGTGCTGGCCGCACGAATCGCTCGGAAGCGGGCCACTCTGGAGCGGGACGATCCGCCCTACATCTGGGCTCTCCTGGACGAGGCCGCTCTGGCACGCCAAGTGGGAGGAGCCGAGGTCATGAAGCGCCAGCTCGAACATCTTCTTGAAATGAGCGAGCGCTGGAACGTGATCCTCCGCATCGTTCCGTTCTCGGCAGGAGAGCACGAGGGGTCAGATGGGTTCTTCCAGCTCATTGGCCTCCACGATCGGGACATCGCCTACGCGGGAGCCCACGGAGGCGGACGCTTGATCGAGATGCCCGACGAGATCAAGTATTTTGTTGATAGTTTCGACCGTATCGGCGCAAAGGCAGACTCTCAGGACGCCTCGCGCAAGCTGATCAAGAGGTACTTGGAGAGCTACGCATGACGATTCAGTGGCGCAAGAGCTCCTACAGTGGCTCAGCGAACGATGACGTGTGCGTTGAGCTGGGACGACTTGCGCCAGGTACCGGAATCGGAGTCCGGGACAGCAAGGATCCGGACGCAGGCCACCTCACCTTCTCCCCCACCCAGTTCGCCAGCCTGATCAAGCAGATCAAGCAGGACTCATAGAGCCACGAACGATCGTGAAGTGGCGCAAGAGTTCGTACACCGGTGGCGCGAACGACAACCAGTGCGTTGAGCTGGGACGACTTGCCCCAGGGATCGGAATCGGCGTGCGGGACTCCAAGGACCCGGACGCAGGCCACCTCACCCTCTCCTCCGCCCAGTTCGTCGACCTGATCGAGCAGATCAAGCAGGCCTCGCCCCGCTGACCATCCTCCCCCCGCAGTCCGGGCAGGACCGAGGTCGCGCTTCGCCTCCGCGCGTTATTGGCCGCGGCTCTCCCTCCATCCGCCCCGTCCGATCGTTCGTCGCCGATGTCCTGAGCTTCCCCCGGTTCCACGGACACCCCGCTCCTCAACGCAAGGAGAGCGAGCGCACCTCCCGCCCCACGACGACAGAACTCACCGTTTGCAGAACCAGTAACGCACTGTCCAGGCGATCATCGGCAATGCACGGGGGTCACGCACCTGGCGACCCTTGGCCCGAGACCAGTCCAAACGGGTCAACATACGGGCTGGACATCTGTGGATTGCCGCATCCGGCGACGACAAGAGGCAGGCGCAGCAGGGACGGTCTACCGGCTCGGAGGATTTCGAAGCCGTGGGCATCGGACTACCCGCTGCCGACCAGTCGGTATTCGGCTCGCCGCCCGCCCGAATGGTCAGAGTGCCGGCTACAGCGCTCGGCGCTCGCGGACGACGTCGGCGATCCTTGAGGCGGCCTCGCTCGGGTCTTCGTGCTCCCAGATGCGGATGACCGTCCAGCCGGCCTCACCGAGCAGAGCGTCCGTCTCGGCGTCGCGTGCACGATTGCGCTCGACCTTGTCCGCCCAATAGGCCGCATTCGTCGCCGACTTGGTGTGGTGCCTTGGACAACCGTGCCAGAAGCAGCCGTCCATGAAGACCGCCACCTTGACCTTGGTGAAGACCAGATCGGCGGTCCGACGCACCTTGGGGAGCGGACGCATGGAGACCCTGTATCGCAGCCCGAGTCCGTGCACGGCACGCCGCAACGCCAACTCCGGCTTCGTGTCCCGGCTCTTGTTGCTCTGCATGCTCTTGCGAACACCGGCGCTCGATGCATGGGTCGGTCTCTGTACTCCCACGGGACAACCGTACGAGAATACTGATGACGGTCGCTGCACGGACAGGAGATAGGGCCAGGGAGGTTCCCAGGTGCCCACGCGCCCTCTAGCCTCCGTGGTGATGACGACGGGACGGAGTTACACGAGTCTGGAGATCTGCGCGGGCGCCGGAGGATTGGCGCTTGGCCTCGAACGGGCGGGCTTCCATCCGGTGATGCTCTTCGACGAGGACGTCAACGCCTGTGACACTCTGCGCGAGAACCGCCCGGGGTGGGACGTCAGACAGTTCGACCTCTTCGAGTTCGTGGGCTGCGAGCACCCACAGGTGTTGGACGTCGATCTCCTTGCAGGAGGGCTTCCTCGGCCTCGCGCCAATCGGCCGCAGAGCGACCAACGCGATCCGTTGCGCGCGGCGGTCTGGCTGGCGACCGAAGTACGTCCGCGCGCGATAGTCCTGGAGAACACTCCAGGACTCGTCACCAACGACGACTTTGCGGACAGGCGCGAGTTCGTCGAAGAGGAACTTGGAGCGAACGGCTACGAATGCGTCTGGAAGGTCCTGGACGCACAGGACTACGGCGTCCCCCAGCGTCGGCCGCACGGCTTGCTCGTGGCGATGAGGTCCGAGATCATGGCTCGGTTCGAGTGGCCAGAACCGACGGGCGGCGCACCGACGGTCGGCGATGTCCTCTGGCGTTCGATGGCACGTCGCGGATGGACCGGGGCGCTGGAGTGGCGATCACGAGCGAACGAGATCGCGCCTACGATCGTGGGCGGCTCGAAGGACCGCGGCGGAGCCGATCTCGGCCCCACCGGTTCGAAGAAGACCTGGGCCCGCCTCGGAGTCAACGGCGGCAGCATCGCCGACGACGTGCCCGGCCCGGACTTCCGGATGAGCTCCGAGGAGAATCCGGCGGACCGCAACGACCTACCGAAGCTCACCGTGGAACAAGTGGCCCTGCTCCAGGGATTTCCGTCCGATTGGAAGATCGCCGGACGTAAGACCTCCCGCTACCGGCAGGTGGGCCACGCCATCCCGCCGCCGCTCGCCGCCGCTGTGGGCCGGAGCATCGCCGCCGTACTCGGCTGAGGAGATCGACTCGGCCGGCCGCGGCCGCCTCGACGCCGAGATCGTTCCCGGTCCCTCCGGACTCTTCTCGCCTCGATAAGCTGACCGCATGACCGCCGATCACATCAACATCGTGGACCTCTTCGCGGGTTGCGGCGGTTTCACACAGGGCTTCCACGAGTTCGTCCCCGAGGGCGCCGACCGGTCGCCCTTCCGAACGGTCGGCGCCGTGGAATTGGACGTGGCGGCCGCGACCACCTACGCCGCGAACTTCGCCCAAGAGGCCGGGGGCGCCGGGTACATCTTCCCGGGCGACATCAAGGACTGGAACCCCGGCGACGTCAAGGACGACGTGGACGTCATCCTGGGCGGCCCGCCCTGCCAGGGCTTCTCCGGCCTGGGCCGTGAGGATCCAGAGGACCCGCGCAACCAACTCTGGCGCGAGTACATGCGGGTGGTACAGAAGATCCGGCCGAAGATCTTCGTGATCGAGAACGTCGACCGGTTCTTCTCCTCGATCGAATACGCCGCGCTCAAGGCCGCGGCGGACGGCGGCTCCCTCAAGGACTATCACCTGGAGTCCCGCCATCTGGTCGCGGCGGACTACGGAGTTCCACAGGCGCGCAAGCGCACCATCGTCCTCGCCACCCACCGGGACCTGATCGCGGCTCACCCCTCATCGTTTCCGCTGATGCATCCGGAGGCCACGCACTCCGAGGTGAAGGGCGGACGCAATGACGACCAGACGGCCCTGTGGGAGGACGGCGACCCGTCTTCCGGCGTACTGGCGAACGGCCTGCGGCCCTGGACCCCGACCAGCACCGTCTTCGGTACGAAGCGGGAACCGAAGACGCCGCTGAAACCGCGGACCACTGAACTTCCGGACGCCCGCATCGACCTGTTGGGCAAGTCGATGCCCGGTCCGTTCAAGACGACCGAGTTGCACATCGGCCGGAACCCCACGGAGTTGTCGAAGCGCCGGTACGCCAGCATCCCCGAGGGCGGCAATCGCTGGAACATCCCGCCCGAACTCTCGACCGAGAACTGGCTAAATCACCGCAACGGGTCCGGTGACGTCATGGGGCGCATGTACCTGAACCGTCCGGCCGTGACGATCCGCACCGAGTTCTACAAGCCGGAGAAGGGTCGATACCTCCACCCCTGGGCGCACCGGCCGATCACCCACTACGAGGCCGCGTTGTTCCAGGGGTTCCCGGAGGATTTCCTCTGGTGCGGTTCCAAGGTGCAGATCGCACGCCAGATCGGCAACGCGGTTCCGGTCGGTCTGTCCCGCGCGATCGCGGGACAGGTCTACCGATATCTCAAGGACGCCGGCGAGGGATCGAAGGTCCGCTGAAGGCTGATTCGCTCACTCTCCGGCCTCGGCCTGCTCCTTTCCGCGGATGGGGGCTTCGGTGAAGAGGTTCTTGAAGAGGGGCAGCAGCGCGTCCACGGCTGCGTCCGGCACCTGGCAGTCGTCCGGACCGTCCGGCAGTGACTCGTACTGGACATGCACGGCGCCCGCCTCCGCGACCCAAGCCCTGTGGGCTTCGGCATCCCACGGCTCGTCGGGCGCCATCACGTCGAAGAAGAGCGTGCTGCCTGCGGCGTTGACGGCCTTGAAGAAGGCATTCGCTTCGCGTGTCGTCCGTATGGTGCCGTCTTCCATGAGCCGCGCGATCGTCTGAGCGGTGGTGCGGTGGTGAACGATCTCCAGCCGCAGGACGCTGTTGAAGGTCTCCTGATTCCTGCAGGCGATCTCCGCCGGCCCGTAGTCGGGTCCGTTCCTGAAGAACTCGGCGGCCCACCACAACCGGGCGAACGTCTGCTTGTGGAAGGAGCCGATGAAGTGGTTCTTGTTCACCTGGGGCACGGGACTGGTGCTGGACGAACGCGGAGGGTTCCGCCAGATGACGTAGTCAGGCGCCAGGCGCAGGGCCAGGAAATTCCACAGCCGGGGATCCGCGGCCTCGCGCCGACTGAGCCGCAAGGTCGCGTGGAGCCTCGGCGGCAGCCATGCGTCCGCCTTGGTCGCCTCGTCCTCGAATCGGTCCATCGCCTCGTCGAGGAGTTCCCGGACGGGCGCGGCGTCCCAGCGCGCATCGTCCGAAAGCGGTTCGCACGCCTTTTCCAGGGTGGTCTGCGGAAGGTCCTCCGCCCCTTGCAGGACGGCCGAAGTGAGATGCTTCGCCGCCTCGCGCTCGGGAAGCAGCGCAAGACGCTCGATCAGTCGGGCAGGCCTCTGCACGGTCACGAGTGCTCCTTACGATTCGTCGTGCGGAGGAACCCGCCGAGCCGACGCGAGATCGAGGCCTGCCTGCCCGCCGCATGGACGAGCCGGGTCTGCAGATCGCCGCCGTCACCGTTCAGGCGCCGGGTGACCACCTCGATCAGGGCGTCGTCCGGGGAGAGATCGGGGAAGACGTCCGGGAGCATCCGTCTGAGGACCGCGCCGTGCCAGCCACCCGGCCACAACGGCTGCCCGTCCTCCATGTCCGCGGCATAGACGGCCGCGTTGAACAACGCCGTCCAGGCGTCCGCGGCGATCTGTGCGGACAGCGTGTCGCGCGCGACGCGGTCGCCGCCGTTCAGCAGCGGCACCAGCCCCTCGAACCTGGAGTTGAGGTAGACGACGGGTTCCTCCCCCACCGCCTCCACCGTCCACGGATCGTCCTTGTAGGGGTGGAGATGAGGATGTTCGGCATCACCGAAGTCGACCGTGAGGATTTTTATGCTCTGCTGCCGGGCGGGCGTACGGGCCTGCAGGTCCACCGTCCAGGCACGGTCCGTGGTGCCGATCGTCCGTCCGGCGACACCGTCGACAGTGGCGATCACGTGCCCGCTGAGCTGCGCCTGACCGAGATGCCTGTCCGCATGCACGACGACCACGCCCGTCCACGTGCCGTCGGGCTCCCGTGAGAGGGGCGTCACCGACCTGGCGTTGGTGCGGCGCTCCGCGAGCACGGCCACGCAGGCCACATTCGACCAGATCGCGTCTTCCAACTCATGCCGCGGCGGGTGAAGTCGGACCGACAGCCTCGCCTCCTCCCACCCCTTGCGCTCGATCTCGTGCAGCGCCACGACGCGGCGCGCGCTGGAGATCATGTTGAGGTTGAGCGGGACGCCGTCCAGCCGTACCTCTCGCACTTCAAGGGAGATCTCACCGGCCAGGGTCGGGTACGGGATCAGCCTGTTCACGCCGACGTCTCCTTCACACGTCGCAGGTCAACATCGGCGGCCGCCATCTTGGCGGACACCGGGTGGCTGGAGACATCGCTGACGCCTCGGAAGGCGGCCGTGCGGGCGCCCGCCGCGAATCGCAGATGTCCCGCCTCGGTGAGTTCGCAGTTCGATTCCGGGATGAGCTCCGCCCATTCCGCCAGCGGTTTCGGTCCTGAGCGGGTGGCGAATCGGAGGATCGGGCTGAGCAGCCACGGATCGTCGCGCCGCGGCAACTTGACCTCAACGCGCACTCGCCAGGCGCCGGAGACGTCCACGCTTCCGTCGACGTGCTTCACCGTGGGGAAGCCAGGGCTGCGCGGCGCGGACGGCGGTTCCAGGCTGAGGAGTTCCCGCAGGGCGGCCGGCCCCTCCTCGCTCTTCTGCTCATGGGGACGGAGCAGTCGACGGATCTCCTCCATCATGGCCGTGCGGAAGCTCCTGATGGCGGTGGCCGCACCTCTGGCGTAGGTGGCCGTCAGATCGTCGGTGCGCTTCCAGTCGTTGTGCTCCGGGGGTTCGGCAGTCCGGAGGAAGTGTTCGGCCGCGTCCGCACCCGGGGTTCCGGCGCCGGCCGCGTGGCCCGCGAGCAGGACGCCCTGTACCCGCGGCGCTCCGAGCGGCAGATCGGTCATGGGACGGGTCATGACGACCATGCGGTTGCTGCGCATGCAGACGAGCTGGTTGGCATCCACGTCCTCCTCATCCGTCGGAGTGACCAACAGGACCGCCTGATGCTCGATCTTGGGCGCCTTCCCGGCGCTCTTCAGCGGCGGCACGTAGAGCGGCACGTACGCCTGCAGGACATCGTCCGTGGACGTCAGGCTCTCCGCGGTGGTCCCTTCAAGGAACGCACGAAGCGCTCGAGATCTCGCCGGCTCGTACCGATACGGGTCGACGTGCTCCTCCTCCACGACGACCACGCCGTCCCGCTTGGCGACCACGGAGGCGTCGAGCATCGGCCGCGTGTCCGCAGTCGACACCATCGACGCCCAGAAGCTCTGCACGAGTCCCTTCACGAGGGCGGCGTGCATGCTCTCCAGGTCGTCGGCCTCCCCGCTCGGGTCGTGCGCCCCCACGATGAGGAAGCTCGTCCCGGGCGCACCGCTGTCGCGCCGGATGTGAAGTCGCTCGGCGGTCTGCTCGTCCGCCCACCACGAGCGGGTCGCGCCGTTGCGCTCGGGGTCCGGCTCACCGAACCAGGACGGCCCGGCCCACTCTCCGCCGGCGGCTCGACGCCACGGGAGCTCCAGGCGACCGATCATGCGCCGCTCGCTGTGTCCCTGATGCGGAGTGGACAGGGTGCTGTTGATCAAGACGAGACCGAGTCGACTCGTCGCCCAGAGCGTGGCCTTGCCGAGCCCGTAGGAACCTCCGGCGGCCGGCCCCTCCTTCCGACTCTCCAACTGGCGGCGGACCACGGCGGCGAAGCGGCCGTCGTCATAGTCGGGACCGGTCAGACCAGAGGCGTTGTAGTCGTCGATGCGGAGCAGCAGCAGCCGACCGGTGTCGCGCAGGTCGGCGAGACCGTCCGCGATGACGCGTCCCACCTTGTTGTCAGCGCCCGCGGACGCCTCGAGATGCGGCTCGATCTCGCTCCACCGAAGCACCTCGAGAAAACTGTGGAGCCGTTCGCCCGTCAGTTCATGGAGGGTGTATCGGACGCGCACCGGCTCGTCCTCGTCGAGCCGCTCGTCGAGGCTGTTCTGCGTCGCCTCCCGCGCGAGGACGCCCAGATCGGCGTCGAACGCGAAGGCCGCCGCGTTCCCGAACTCCCGGCCGCCGTCCTCGTACGCCTTCCGGTGATACCACGTGAGCCCTTCCACCGGCGTCCCCGGATCCTGTCGAGTCACGAGCGACCCGGACGACAGATCGAGAACCTCCTCGATCGCCTGGATCTTGTCCATCCGCGGCTGCGCCCGCCCGGTCATCCACGCGGACACGGCCGCCCGCGTCACGCCGATCTGCTCCGCGAGGTCCGCCTGACTCAGCCCCCGACGCCGCAACTGCCGCCCGAGCCACGGCCCGAACTCCTCCGCCTCGCTCACAGGGCCTCCCACCTCGAAAAATTGACATTCGCAGGGTACGACAATTCCTTTAGACAAGACAGCACCCTACCCGGCCCTATAGGAGCAGCAAGTCACCCCGACTGCACTATGCATGTGACCGTACACTGAGCGTTACGATTACAACGGTCCGTGATCACACGGTCGCTTTACGCAGTATATGAAGGTGACAGGCCATTTGATCAACTCTCGGCAAATTCCTCGGGCTCTCACTTGCGCCGGAGTATGCCTCCGGTTTATATTCTCCTATTAAGCGGTTCCACGAGCGAAGACTGGAACATCCCAAGACAAGTATGTCCAACGCACGGACTGGATAAGCCATTCCTCGGCGGCATCCTTCTCCGACTGCGGCCGCCCACCCTCAACCAGGGGTAGGGTTCGCCAAGTTCGGCACAGCGTCGGTTGAAAGCGACAAGCTGGTGCACGAGCGAGTCGGTGGGTCATTGGCTACGCCTGTGTTTCCAACCGCGACCGTGAGGTCAAAAGAAAGGTGAAGCGCAGGACGGTTCACTCAGGAGATGATGGCGTGGACCGGATCAAGAAAGTCATCCGTATTAACAGAAGGGCCGATACGGCAGATGGACGACCATCCCCCCAGCGGGGCGGGGACGCGGCGGACGTTCTCTCCCCAGTTCAAGCGCGACTTCCTGCTGGTGTACGACTACTTCATGGAGATCTCGCCCGACCACGGAGCCTCGCTCCTCCAGAAAGCGAAGATCCCGCCCCGGTATATGCCGAGGTGGCGCAAGGAAGGCCACCTCCGGCCGAATCGAGCCGACCACCACAGCAACGCTGTCCACTACCCGATGGCGGGCGTCTACCGTGGACGGCACAGGGCTCGCCGCAGGAACGCACACCCCGATGAGCATGCCCTGTCGAACGCGCTGCTGACGGTCATCCTTCACCTCCTGGCCAAGTAGCCCGGCCGACCGCCTCGAAGGCATCACCCAGGTCACCGGACCGCTTGAAGAAATAGTCAACAAGAGCAAGATGCCGCTCCTCGGTCGGGGTACGCCCCGCTCCTTCTCCTAGGAAGTTCCCCGACCGAGGGCCGGCCCTCCCCACGAGTTCCGTGTGTGCACCGCGCTCCCCGCCGCCGGCGTTTCGAATGTCGCAAGGAGTTGAGAGACCGTGTCCCAGCCCACCCCCGAGCCGACCGTGCTGGACGTGGTGATCGAGCAGTCACGTCGAGTCCTGGAGACCTACAAGGTCGACCCTCGGTTGATCGAAGAGCACGCCAACGGCGAGCGCCGCATCAGCCAGGGCGGATACGGCGATCGGCAGGTCTACGAACTCGTACAGAACGGCGCGGACGAGTTGCGCGCCGACCCGGGCGGCGAGATCAGCGTTGTGCTTACCGCGACCCACTTGTACTGCGCCAACCAGGGCGACCCCATCACTCCGGAGGGGGTCGACACGATCCTCCGCATGGGCGTTTCCCGTAAGCGCGGCGGCCAGATCGGACGGTTCGGGGTCGGCGTCAAGTCGGTGTTGAGCGTCTCCGACTCGCCCCAGTTCTTCAGCTCGACCGGAAGCGTGGGATTCGACCGTGACTGGTCGACCGAACAGATCAGGTCCGTGCACTCCGAGGCGCATGAGATCCCGGTTCTGCGCATGGGGCAGCCGCTGGACCGTGACGAAGCCGCGGCCGCAGACCCGGTGTTGGCCGAGTTGCTCGAGTGGGCCACCACGGTGGTGCGTCTCCCGCTCAAGCCGGAGAGCATCGCCAGGCTCGCCAAGGATTTGGTGAACTTCCCCTCCGAGTTCCCGCTCTTCTCCCCGCACGTCGGCACGGTGACCTTGGAGGATCGCCGAGCCATCCCGGCCGTTCGGCGCATCATCTCGCAGATGGTGGACGGTGACCGGCACACCATCCAAGAGGAGAAGAGCGACGGTTCGGACTTCACCGCCGAGTGGCGCGTCTTCACACGGACGATCCAGCCGAGCAAGTCCGCGCTGACCGCCGCCGGCGAACTCCACGACCGTCCGGAGATCGACCTGTCCTGGGCAGTGCCGGACCGGCGGAGAGTTCGTGAGCTCGGCACGTTCTGGGCGTACTTCCCCACCAACTACGCAACGTTGCTGCGCGGCATCCTCAACGCCCCGTGGAAGACCAGCGAGGATCGTCAGAACCTCTACAAGAACAACGCCTTCAACGATGAGCTGATCAACGAGGCCGCCACGCTGGTGGTCGACTCGCTGCCGAAGCTGGTCCCGGAGGACGATCCCGCCGCGTACATCGACCTGCTTCCCGGACGCGGCAGGGAGGCTCCGCAGTGGGCCGACAGACAGCTCACCCTCGCCATCTGGAATATCGCGGGGCAGAAGCCCTCGTTGCCGGATCAGAACGCGGTTCTGCGTCGCCCGACGGAAGTCCGGCTGCATCCGGACGAGTTGAAGGACGAGTGGCTCAAGTTGTGGGCGAGCCACCCCGGCCGTCCGGTCGCCTGGTGCCATCACTCCGTCCAAACGCGGGAGCGGCGGGCCCGGGCAGAGCGGATCCTCTCGGCCGCCGACCTTCACCCGGCCTCCGTTCGTGAGTGGTTGCAGGCTCTCGTCGAGGACGGCTCACCGGAGGCGTCCGTGTTGGCGATCCGCATCGTCGCCGACATGCGCCGCGACCAGAGCAAGTTCGCGGAGGAGGCGGCCAAGGCCCGGATCCTGTTGACCGAGTCGGACGGTCTGGTCGCACCGGTGCGCGGCAAGATCTTCCGCCGCAGTTCCGGCGACGCCCTCGGCGACAATCTCCTCTACGTGCACCCGGACGTGGCCGCCGACTTCGAGGCGTCCCATGCCCTCGACGTGCTCGGCATTCACGAGGCCGACCCCGCCGGGCGGCTCTCCGCAGTGCTAGAGCAGGGGTTCCACGGCTACTCCGACGCGAAGTGGGAGGCCTTCTGGGATCTGTCTCGCCAGGCGGACCCCACCGATGTACTCGCGGTGCTCCAGGAACACGTGAAGAAGCCGGCCGAAGAACTCAAGGTGCGTACCGTGGCCGGTGAATTCCGGAGCATCGCCGACTGTCTCGCACCGGGGCCCGTCGTTCCGGCGGACGGCTCACGCGACGCACGGATCGCCGTCGACATGCGGTTCCACGACCACGACCGGCAGATCCTTCGCACCCTCGGCCTTCTCGACCGTCCGGTGATGAGCGTGGACCCGCGCTCGGAGCCGTGGTTCGAGTCGTACGTCGAGGCGGGCTGGAAGAAGTACCTCAGCGGACTGCCCACAGATGCCTCTCGGCCTCTATTGAAGACGATGCGGGCGCAGGGCGCCGACCCGGCCGGCCCGCTGCACTTCCTCACAGAACTCTCCAAGGAGGGACGCGCGGCCTTCCTGAAGAGCCTTCCGCCCACGGGACACGTGACCAACTGGACGCTCCAGGTCGGTGCGTTGCCGTCCACTCGCCACCACAGGATGTCGCCTTTGGTGTGGATGGCGCGAATGCACGGGTTCCTCCAGACGTCCCGCGGTCTGCGACGCGTGCCGCTGTCCGTCGGCCCCGGGCTCGGGGCGTATCGGGACCTGCTTCCCGTGGCCGACGTGCCGACCGGTATCGCGGAGACCCTGAAACTGCCCGGAAGCCTCGGGGAGATCCGCGCCGGCACCTGGACCAGCCTTCTCAAAGAGGCCGAGTCGAGCGAGGACGACGCGTTCCCCGGCAAGGTGTACGCCCTGATCCTCGAGGCCGGGGCCGAGTGGCCGGCCGACATCACCACCCGATGCCGGGTCGGCGAGAGCTGGTCGAACGATCACCCCGACGAGGAGATCGCCGTGACGGCGATCCGCTCGGAGTACGACGCCCTCGTCCGGGAGGGCCTCCCGGCGCTTCTGGCGCCGACCGTCGAGAGCGCCGAGCTGATGATCGAGACGTGGGGGATGATCGCCCCGTCCGACGTCATCCAGAAGGAGCTCCGGTACGTGCTGGAGACCCAGCCCACCTTGCTCGTGGACGAGTTCCCGCATCTCAAGGTCTCCCATCGAGCGAGGGTGGACGGCTGGTCCCTCGGCCGCTGCACGGAACTGGAGGAGGTCACCCGGTCGCCCAACGGTGAGCGTCACATCCCGATCGCGGAGGCGTCCCAAGACCAGGTCGTGCTCGTCAAGAGCCCGGAGAACGATCTCGCGATGCTGTTGTCCGTCGATCGGGTGCTGAAGCTGGGATTGGGCCGGGCGGGCTGCGAGTCGATATTGAGTCGACGCGAGCAGATGCGCAATCACGAACGCGTTCAGCGGGCGCGCAAGGCGCAGACCTCCGCCGAAAAGGTCCTCCAGATCGTCGGTGTCGAGAACCTCAAGAGCCGGCTCCCGGAGGGGCTCATCGAGAGCGAGAAGGCGCGCACCGGGCAGGCGCCCGACGACAGGCGGATCGCCGAACTCGCGGTCAACGCTCATGGCGCGGGCCTGCTGCGAACCCACAGCAAGGACATCGCGGCCCGCATCCCGGACGCTCCGTCCCGCTTCAGCGGCGAGAACACCGCCCGCCAGTTCGTGAACGAACTCGGCCTGCCCGAGGAGTACGCCGGAACAAAGGTCGAGTCGCTCGATCCGACCGAGGTCGTGGAGGGGCCGACGATGTTCCCCCGTCTCCACGACTACCAGGAGCGGCTCGCCACGAACATGTACGACCTCCTTACCGAGGGCAAGGCCGGCCGGGCCATGCTGAGCATGCCCACCGGCGCCGGCAAGACGCGGGTCGCGGCCGAGTCCGTCATCCGGGTCTTCAAGGAGCGGGGCTTGTCCGGCCCGGTGCTCTGGATCGCGCAGACATGGGAACTGTGCGAGCAGGCGGTGCAGAGCTGGAAGTTCGTGTGGCAGAAGGTCGGCCCCGGGGAGCCGCTCACGATCAGCAGGCTGTGGAGCAGCTTCGAGGCCGCCGCGCACAGGAGCGGTCCGCATCTCGTGGTGGCCACCGACGCGAAGCTCGAAATGGTCCTGGAAAAGGAAGAGTACGCGTGGCTGCGCCAGGCCGCGGTCGTCATCGTCGACGAGGCCCACAGCTCGTACACCCGGATGACGTCGATCCTGCGGTCGCTCGGACTCACGTCGAGCATGACCTCCCGTCCTCTCGTGGGCCTGTCGGCGACGCCGTACCGCGGGTTCAACCAGGACGAGACGCGGCTCCTCACGCAGCGGTACGGGAAGCGGCGGCTCGACCACGGGGTCTTCCCGGACGGCGATCCCTTCACCCACCTGCAGGAACTGGGCGTGCTGGCGCGGGTCGAGCACCGCGAACTACGGGGCGCGACGATCAGTCTGTCCGACGACGAACTGCGGAACGCGGCGCTGCTCCGCAGTCTTCCCACCACGGCCGAACAGCGGCTGGCCGCCGACGAGGAGCGCAACACCATGCTCGTCAATGAGATCGACGCCATGCCGGCCGACTGGCCCGTCCTGTTCTTCGCCACGTCGGTCAACCATGCACGGCTGATGACGGCGGTCCTCAACGGAATGGGCATCAGGTCCGCGTCGATCGACTCCGGTACGCCGACGGCGGAGCGGCGCAGCAGCATCGACCAGTTCCGCAGCGGCAAGATCAGGGTCCTCACCAACTACAACGTGTTGGCGCAGGGCTTCGACGCCCCGGCGACGAGGGCCGTGATCGTCGCCCGTCCGACCTACAGCCCCAACACCTACACGCAGATGATCGGTCGCGGTCTGCGAGGTCCGCTCAACGGCGGCAAGGAGGTCTGCAGGATCCTGGACGTGCACGACAACATCGTCAACTACGACAGGAAGCTGGCCTTCACGGAATTCGAGGACCTGTGGGGGGGCCGGTGAACACCCCCTACGAAGGTGCGCCGCCGCTGACGGAAGAGCAACAGGCCGTGGTGGACCTTCCCGCCGACGAGATGACGCTGGTGATCGCCGGTGCCGGCGCCGGCAAGACCCATACGCTCGTCCGCCGCTTGGACGCCCTCGTGGATCGTGAGGGATTGGGCGCCGGTGAGATCCTCGTGCTCAGTTTCTCCCGGGCGGCCGTCCGTGAACTGAAGGAGCGGCTCGCCCGGCACGGGGACGCCGCCCGACACGTCCGAGTGCGGACGTTCGACTCGTGGGCGCTCGAACTGCTGACGCAGGTGGACGCGGCCGGTGCATGGCAGTCGCGCGATTTCGACGCGCGCATCGTCGCGGCCGCGGAACTCATGGGCGACGACGCGGTCAACGACCTTCACGAGGACCTGCGCCATGTGGTCATCGACGAGGTTCAGGACCTGGTCGGCGCACGCCGAGAGCTGGTCGAGGCCCTGCTGGACACCTACGACTGCGGCTTCACCGTCGTCGGCGACCCCGCCCAGGCCATCTACGGCTTCCAGGTGAAGGATCCCGATGAGCGGGCCGGGGAAACGAACCGGTTCTTCGACTGGCTGCGAGCACGGTTCGGCGAGGACCTCACGGAACTGCGGCTCAGCCGGAACTTCCGGGCCGCGACGGACGAGGCGAGAATCGCTCTGCCCTTCGGACCTCGCCTGCAGGCGGGGGCTGAAGGGCGGGAAACGACGACGGGGGTCCCCTACGAGGAACTGCGCACGGCCCTGCTCGACACTCTCCTGATCGGTGACCTCGAAGACGAATTCGTCTGCGCCGGGCTGCGCGGCCACGACGGGACGACGGCGATCCTCTGTCGGACGAACGGCCAGGCCCTGCTCGTCTCGGAGTTGCTGCACGCCGGCGATGTGCCGCATCGGGTGCAGCGGTCCGCGCGCGACCGCGCCGTTCCCGCGTGGGTGGCACTGTTGTTCCACCGTGCCGAATCCTCGATCGTCACGCACAGCGCATTCGACGAACTGGTGAAGGATCTGCCGCTGCCGCAGGACGCCGAGCCGGAGGCCCTGTGGAGGTCGCTGCTCAGAGTGATGCCGGGCCGTTCGAACGGCCTGGACCTGTCACGGCTCAGGACGTTGTTGTCCGAGGGGCGCATGCCGGACGAGTTGACCGCGCAGCCGCCCGCGTCGCTCGTCATCTCCTCCATGCACCGGGCGAAGGGCCTTGAGTTCGACCGGGTTCTGATCATGGATCCCGACGTACTCCGTAAGGACGTGCAGGACCCGGACGAGGAGACGCGAATGCTGTACGTCGCGATGACTCGGGCCCGCCACGAGCTCATGCGGTTGGCGCCTTTGAAGACCTGGCCCATGTACCCGTCCAAGGACCGGTCGGGCCGCTGGGGCCGCTACCAGGTGCGCAAGCGCTCGTGGCGGTTGGGGATCGAAATGATGGGGGGCGACGTCGACACCGACCGCCCTGCCGGCTCGCATCTCGTTCTGCCGGACGAGGTCTTCGACAGAACCGCCTCGGACCTGCAGGACTTCTTGGTCGAACGGGTTTCGCCCGGCGCCGAGGTCGTGCTGCAGCGCTTGGCGGACGGTTCGCCGCACGAGCTGCAGGCCCCGCGATACGTCGTCGTGCACAGCGATTCGGGGGTCCCGGTCGGATTGACCTCGGAGCGGTTCGCCAAGGACCTGTACTCCCATATGCAATGGTCGAGAAACCACGTTCCGGACAGGTGGCCCGTGACCATCACCGGGATACGAATCGATGCGGTCGAAACTGTGGCGGGCAGTGCGTCCGCCGGGTCTTTGGCGGCTCTCGGCGAGCGAGGGGTCTGGTTGGCTCCGCGGCTGGTCGGTCTCGGCCGATTCGCCTACGACCCGTACACCCACGGCGGGGAGGAACAAGATGCCTGACCACTCCGATCACTATCGCTTCCGAGAAGAACTTCTCGACCAGTTGCGCCGCGATCTGTCCGGCCCGGCGGGCGGTGACGAGGAGATCATCGACGACGCCCCGGTGACGGCGTACTCCGCGGGCGTCCTCTTTCCGCGCCGCCGGGACGACGAGGTCGTCGCGCTCGATCAGGCCGAGAAGGACACCGATCTCACCACGGCCGAGTTCTCCGTCGACGAGGTGCCCGACATCGGTGTCTCGCTCGCCAACGTGCAGACGCCCTCGTCCATGGGGCTGACGTTCGCGGTCGACCCGACCGCCTCCGCGACGGTGACCGCCACGGTCGCGGCCGCGATGTACGACCCGATCGACGAGGCCGGCAACATCGTCGCCGCCAAGCGGGCGGAGCGGCGCACGACGGAGAGACTGAATTTGCGCTGGCGTCGTCGCCCTCTTCAGATCGCGCCGGTGACCATCGACGTCACCGCCCCCGGGCAACGCGTTGAAGCTCTGGGCGACGGGTTCGAAATGCGTCTTCGCGTGCGCAGTCCCCGTGACGGGGCTGTGGCGGTCACGGTGACGCTCGTCAACGTCCACGAGGTCTCCCGGTTCGACCTTCAGGACGCACGCTGCTTCTTTCAGCCGCAGCTGCACATCGCCGGGCCGGGCGGCGTCCCGGCGCTCGTCGAACGTCCCGTACCGGTCGGCGCGGACGAGGACGAGGTCAAGCTGAACCGACTCCTCCATCGGCATGCTCCCACGTTCGCCACGGGCCATGGCTGCGCGGCCGACTGGGACTGGTCCCCGCTCCCGCCTCGCAACTCGGTGGCGGAAAGGGCGCACCGTTCGGCCGTCTCCGCCGTCTGGACGGCGTTCGTCCCTTCCTACGAGGTCCTCCTCGCCGATTCGAATCCCGACATCGACACCCGCTCCCTCGGCATGCTCCATTTGGCGGAGGCGTCGGACGCGGACGTGTTCGGAGCGCTCACCGCGTTGGTCGATGGATACAGGGCCTGGATCGCCGAACGCTCCGATGAGGCCGCGCTGCTCCGGGACACCGAGTACGGCACGGTCGCCCGCGACCAGATCGACCAGTGCCGGGAAGCCGCCGAGCGGATGGCGGCCGGGATCGGAGTACTCGAGAGAGAGCCCGAAGCGCTGGCCGCGTTCCGCATGGCGAACCGTGTCATGGCCGAGCAGCGCGGCCGGACGTCATGGATCAAGAGCGGCCGCTCCGGCGAGGTGATGTTCGACGGGCGCTGGCGCCCGTTCCAGATCGCCTTCCTGTTGCTCTGTCTTCAGGGGATCACCGATCACGACCATCCCGACCGGAAGTTCGCGGACGTCCTGTGGTTCCCCACCGGCGGTGGGAAGACGGAGGCCTACCTGGGACTCATCGCCTACACCACCTTCTTGCGTCGGCTGCGCCTGGGCGAGGCGGGCGGCGGTGTCACGGCCCTCATGCGGTACACCCTGCGTCTGCTGACGCTGCAGCAGTTCGAACGGGCGGCCTCGCTGATCTGTGCGATGGAGATGCAGCGCCTCCGCGACCCGGCGAGGCTGGGGTCCGAACCGATCTCCATCGGCATGTGGGTCGGCAGCGCCGCGACGCCGAACCGGTTGAAGGTCGCGGCGACCAGTCTGAAGAAGCTGCGCGACGGGAAGGATCTGCAAGAGGAGAACCCCGTCCAACTCGGTGTCTGCCCCTGGTGCGGGAGCAAGCTCGACGCGCACGACTATCACATGGCGCCCGACGACACCGAGATGACAGTGCGGTGCCCGAACGGCGACTGCGACTTCCACGAAGGGCTGCCCGTCCATGTCATCGACGAGCAGATCTATCGGGTTCGTCCGACGCTCGTCATCGCCACGGCCGACAAGTTCGCACAGATCGCATGGCGCGCCGACGTCGCGGCGCTGTTCAACCGGGACCGTCCGGGCACGCCCCCACCCGAACTGATCGTGCAGGACGAACTGCACCTGATTTCCGGCCCCCTCGGCACCTTGGCGGGCCTCTACGAGACCGCCATCGACATCGCCGCCGACGCGCCCAAGGTGATCGCGTCGACCGCGACGATCCGCAGGGCCGCGGAGCAGGGCAGGGCTCTCTTCGACCGTGAGGTCCGCCAGTTCCCGCCGGCCGGGCTCGACTCCAGGGACTCATGGTTCGCCGTGGAGACGCCGCGCGAGAAGAAGGCCTCCCGGCTCTATGTCGGGCTGATGACGCCCAGCACCAGCCAGGCGACCCTGCTGATCCGGGCGTACGCGGCACTGTTGCATCATGCCGACCGCATCGAGGGCGATGATTCGGTCCGGGACGCCTACTGGACGCTGATCGGCTACTTCAACAGTCTGCGTCTGCTCGCCGCCGCTGAACTCCAAGTCCACGACGACGTGCAGGAACGTCTCGGACTGCTCGCCGAGCGAGCCGGCGTCGACGCGCGTGCGGCCGACCGCTATGCCGAACTGACCAGTCGGGTGAAGTCCAGCGACATCCCCACCCGTCTGAAGGAACTGGAACGGAGCCTGCCCGGCGACGCGTTCGACACCGTCCTGGCCACGAACATGATCTCCGTGGGCGTGGACGTCGACCGCCTCGGGCTGATGGCCGTCATGGGACAGCCGCAGACGACGGCCGAGTACATCCAGTCCACCAGCCGGGTCGGTCGGCAACATCCCGGAATGATCGTCACCCTGTTCAACGCGGCCCGGTCCCGAGACCGGTCCCACTACGAGCGGTTCGCCTCGTACCATTCCGCGCTGTACCGACAGGTCGAATCCACCAGCGTCACACCGTTCTCGTCTCGGGCACGAGACCGGGGGTTGCACGCCGTCCTCGTCGGGCTCACCCGGCTGATGGTCGAAGAGGCGCGGGACAATGCGTCCGCCCAGAACATCGGAGAGTTCCTCGACCGAGTCGAGGCGATGCGCGACCACATCCTCGACCGGGTTCGAAGCGTTGCTCCGGAAGAAGCGTCCGGCACCGAAGACGACCTCGACTACATCATCGGACACTGGCGGAAGCTCGCCGAGCACCACAACCCCGACCTGGGCGACGTCCCGCTCGTCTACGAGGCCAAGTACTCCTTCAAGCGCAGCGAGCCGCGGGAACCCGATTCCGCGCTGTTGTGCTCCTATTCCGACGAGGACTTGCTGGATGCCTTCCCCACCCTGTGGAGCCTCCGCGACGTCGACGTCGAGTCCGACCTTTACCTGGAGAAGTGACATGGCTCTCCGCAGCAGTTCCAACCGGCGCCCGCGCCGCGAATCGCGCGAGACCACGCGCACCCGTGAGGGCGCCGTCCGCCGCACTCAGATGATCACCACCTACGGGGTGGGCTCCATGGTTGCGCTCGGCGATCGCTCCTTCATCGTCAGCGGGCTCGACACCTGGAACGCCGACCGTGCTGAACGGATCTACGAGCCGAACCTGCAACGGTGGCTCGGCGTGCGCGAGTTCCGGCTGCCGCCCGCCGCGAGCCCACCGGCGGGTGACGGCGTCAGGATCCGACTGTTTCCTGAGTGGTACTCGTGCGGGACGTGTCGAGACCTCCAGCCCTTCGGCCGCTTCGGTTCACCGGCGGGTAAGAGCGTGTGCAGTGCCTGCGGGTCGGCGCTGACCCCGTCCCGATTCGTCGTCGCCTGTGCGAACGGACATCTGGACGACTTCCCGTACTTCGACTGGGTGCACAAGAGGACCACCCCCTCCGAAGACACCCCCCAGAAGCACCGGCTGACCTTGCACAGCACCGGCGGGAGCGCCTCCCTTCGCTCCATCATCATCAAATGTTCGTGCGGCAAGAGCGCCTCTATGGAGGGGGCGTTCGGAAAGGCCGCGATGCCGTCCATCGGGGTGAAGTGCAGCGGCCGACGCCCATGGCTGGGCAGGTACTCCGAGGAAAAGAGCTGTGACGAGCCGCCGCGAACACTGCAACGAGGCTCCTCTGCGGCCTGGTTCCCCGTGCAGCGTTCCTCCCTTTCGATTCCACCGTGGTCACAGGGCATCCAGCGCCTGCTCAACAAGCACATGGAGAAGCTCGCCAAGTACGAGGCGAACGAGACGGCTCGGCTGGCCGTGATCGAGACGTTCATCGATGGAACGGGATTCAGCGTCGACCAGGTCTTGGCAGCGCTCGAGGAGCGGAAGAAGCTCGCCGGTGAAGAGCCCGAGGATGAGGACGTCAAACTCGACGCCTCCAGTCGCCTCCGGCACAAGGAGTACGACCAGCTCCTCAACGGCACGACGGAGGTGACGCGGGACGACGACTTCGAATGCGAGGAGGCACCGGCGGATCCCTCAGTGCCGCGGCCCCCCCAAGGTCTCCACAAGATCATGCTCGTCAAGCGACTACGTGAGGTCCGCGCGTTGCAGTCGTTCACCCGCATCGAGATGCCCGACCCGGCCGCGTCCGTCCGTCGGGCCAAGCTCTCCCTTGAGGAGCTCGACTGGCTTCCCGCCATCGAGGTCAGCGGCGAGGGCGTCTTCCTCTCCCTTGACAAGGACCGTCTGCGTGAATGGGAGAACACGCCGGGACCACGGAACCGAGCGCGGCGCATCAGCGAGAACCACACCGCACAACTGCTCAAACGCGCCCAGATCGCGGGCCGTAACCCGACCAGGGAGGACGTGACCTCCCCGATCGACGCCCGCTTCGTCCTCCTCCACACCCTCGCGCACGCACTGATCAATGAGTGGAGCCTCGACTCCGGGTACCCGGCCGCGGCCCTGCGTGAGCGCATCTACTGCTCTCCCGGCCCGAACGGGATGGCCGGGGTGCTCATCTACACGGCCACCAGCGACTCCGCCGGCAGTCTCGGCGGCGTCGTGGGCCAAGGCGAACCCCGCCACCTCCGCGACTCCCTCGCCTCCGCGCTGAGCCGCGTCTCCTGGTGCTCCCAGGATCCGCCCTGCATGGAGACGGAGGCGGGCGGTACGGACAGCTTGAACCTGGCCGCGTGCTACGCCTGCGTCCTCCTGCCTGAAACGAGTTGCGAAACGAACAACACCTTCCTCGACCGAGCCCTCTTGATCGGCACTCCGGAGACCCCCGACATCGGCTACTTCGACGCGATCGACTGAGAGACCGACCAAGGCTTCATACGTAGGCGCTACGGCAACCTCGAATCGGCCTACCGCCTGCGCAGATGGCTCTATCCTCGGGCTTTCGCAGTCCCCATCGCGCGGGTCTCGTTGACGTAGCCCGTGGGAGGGCGGTGTCCTGTGGGCTGGGGTCAGGGCGTGCCGGTGGGGGACTTTTTGCGGTCTGCGGTGGTCTTGGCTCGGCGTCCTCGGGGTGTCCGGCGGCGTGCGCGTCCGCGTCGGCCTGGGCGGGAGTCGGCAGGTGCGTCGGGGTGGAGGGTTAGGAGGTCTTCGTCGCGTTGGATCGCTTCTAGGGAGAGGGTGCGGTAGCCGGCGTCTTCGAAGAGGACGGTGATTCGGTCGGGTTCTACTCGCATGACCGTTCCGGTTCCCCAGGCTGCGTGCTGCACCTCGGCGTGCAGGGGAAATGGGGTGTCGTCTGGCTGGTCCGGGGGTGCGGCTGATTTGTCGGTGCGGGGCGGCTCGGTTCGCGCTCCGGCTCGGCATATGTCGCAGTTTCCGCATGGGCCCTCGTAGGGCTCGCCCAGGTATTCCAGTAGGAAGCGGCGGCGGCAGTCTGTCGTCTCCGCGTAGGCGCGCATCATGTCGATGCGTGAGTCGTCCACGCGGCGGCGGTTCTCGTCTAGTTCCGTGGCGCGTGCCACGGCTTCCTCGGGTTGCGGGCCTTCCTGGACGTATCGCAGGTCTCCGCGGCCGGTCGTCTCCACGGCTCCGGTCTGTTCCAGCAGGTTCACCAGGTTGGTGAGCTTGGATGCGCCGACGCCTAGGGTGGTGCGCATCTCGCTTGCCGGGACGGTGCCTCCGTGGGCCTGGAGGAGCGTCGCGGTCTGGAGCAGCTTTTCCTCGTCCGGCTTGCCTGCGGCGAAGAAGCGGCGCAGGCCAAGGTCCTGCGAGCGGTAGTACAGGACGGCCGCGGCGGGCTCCCCGTCCCGTCCGGCACGGCCGATCTCCTGGTAGTACGACTCCGGGGACTCCGGTGGAGCAGCGTGCAGGACGTAGCGGACGTCGGGCTTGTCGATCCCCATGCCGAACGCCGAGGTGGCCACAACGACGTCGAGCTCGTCGTGCTGGAACGCCTCGTGCACTCGGTGGCGGTCCGCCGCCTTTATCCCGGCGTGGTAGACAGCTGCGCGGAGGCCCGCCTCGGTCAGTTCCTCGCCGTATGCCTCGGCGTCGCGTCGGGTGGCGACGTAGACGAGGCCCAGCCCCTTTCGTCCGGCGGCGTCCTCGACCAGCGCCCGTCTCTTGTCCGTCTCCTCGTGGAACCGTCGTACCTTCAGCGAAAGGTTGGGGCGGTCGAAACCGCGGACGATCTGCCGTGCATCGCCGATCCCGAGCGCCGCGATGATGTCATCGCGTACCGGCGGCGAGGCCGTCGCGGTCAGGGCGATCACCGGGGGGTGCCCGAGGCGCTCGATCACCCGGCCGAGCCGCTGGTAGTCCGGTCGGAAGTCGTGGCCCCATGAGGAGACGCAGTGCGCCTCGTCCACGGCGATCAACGAGGGTTGCACGGCGGCGAGCCGCTCCACCACTGACTGCTTGGCCAGCTGCTCGGGCGAGAGAAAGATGTACTCGGCTCTCCCCGCCCGGATCTGGTCCATGGCGTCCTCGCTCGCCCCGTCGGACTGGGCGGAGTTGACCATCACGGCGCCGCCGGCGTCGCGGCCGGCGAGCGCGACCATCTGGTCCCGCTGCAAGGCGATCAAGGGCGAGATCACCACGGTCGGCCCGGGAAGCAGCTGGGCGGGGACCTGGTAGACGGCGGACTTGCCGCCGCCGGTCGGCATGACCAGCAGCACGTCCCGGCCCCGCAGCAGGTGCTCCATCGCCTCGCCCTGGCCAGGGCGCAGGTCCGGCCAGCCGAACACCTCCCTGGCAACCCGGCGCAGGCGGCGACGCCTGCCCATCCGGCCCCAGCCGATCCGCCTGCCCATCCAAGTCCTCCTCGCGCCGTGTCGTGCCGGCGAGTTCGAGGATCGTATGTCGGCGTAGGGCCGACCGTCCTCCCTCGACGGAAGCGACGAAACACGCGGGTCTCTCCCTCAGAAGCCTTCTCGGAAACCTTCGGTGGCCTTGGGCTGCGGAAACGCCCGCCGATCACCTGCCAACGGGTCCCCCGGCGGCGTTATGGTGCTCCCTGCGGCCCCTGCCGGAGATCGGCGTGACCAGTGACTCAGAGCGTCGGAGGTGCTCGGCTACCCTGGCGTACCGGCTACTGCGAAGGGGGCGTCGATGAGCCGCTGGTCCGATCTGACTGGTGGGAGTTCCGGGGCTTCCTACGCCGCCCGGTTCGCTGACCTCGCCGCCTCCGGGGCGGACGTGCACGGCGAGGCGCGGCTGTGCGCGTCGCTGGTTCCGCCGGGTTCGCGAGTGCTGGACGCCGGCACCGGTACCGGACGGGTCGCGATCAGGCTCGCCGAACTCGGCTACGCCTGCGTCGGAGTGGACCTGGACGCCTCCATGCTGGCCGAGGCCCGCCGGACGGCCCCCGAGATGACCTGGATCAAGGCTGACCTGGCCACTCTCGAACTGCCGGACGCCGATCCCTTCGATCTCGTCGTGGCCGCGGGCAACGTCGTCCCCCTGCTGGCCCAAGGCACCGAGCCTGCGGCGATCCGGGCATTGGCCGAGGTCCTGCGTCCAGGCGGGCTTCTCGTCGCGGGGTTCGGCTTGGACGCCGCTCACCTTCCGGTGCCGCCGAGCGTGGACCTGGCGAGCTACGACGCCTGGTGTGCAGCCGCCGGGCTGAGCCTCGACCGGCGTTTCGCCACCTGGGACGGCGACGATTACCAAGGCGGCGGCTACGCCGTCAGCGTCCACCGCCGGGACTCCACCGCGGACGGGTGATCATCGCGAGTCGCGGACGCGCTGGACGAGGTCTTCGGCGGCCTCCTGCCACTGAGGACGCTGGAAGGTGAAGCCTGCGTCGAGCAGGCGGCCGGGGACGACGCGGCGGCTTTTGAGCAGTAGTTCGGTGTCCGAGCGCAGCGCGAGCGCTCCGAGCTCGGCCATCCACTTCGTCGCGGGCAGGCCCACCGGGACGCCCCACGCCCTGCGCAGTTCCCGCATCAGGGAGCGCTGCGGCACGGGATTGGGGGCGGCCAGATTCACCGGCCCGGTGATGTCGTCCCGATCGATCAGGAACTCCACCGCGCGGACGAAGTCCTGGTCATGGATCCAGGACACGTACTGCGCGCCGCCCGCGACCGGACCGCCGAGGCCGAGCCGGGCCAGCCAGAGTAGGTAGTCGAAGACCCCGCCGCGATCGGGGCTCATCACCATGGCGGAGCGCAGGGCGACCTTGCGGGTGGACGGTGTCCCGGCCCGCTGCTGCGCCCGCTCCCAGTTCTTGGCGATCTTCACGCTGTAGGCCCAGTAGCCGGGGACTCCGGGCTCGGTGCCGCCGATGATGCCGGACGCCTCGTCGTTGGGCGCGTCGAAGCGGTGGGCGTAGATGGTGGCGGTGCTCATCTGGAGCCAGACCCGAGGAGGCTTCGCGGCGCCGGCGATCGCCGCGCCGACGACCTCGGTGGAGCGCACCCGCGAATCCATCATGTCCTGCAGGTTGGCCGGCGTGTACCGGCAGCTCACGCTGCGCCCGGCCAGGTTGATCACGGCATCGCTGCCGTCGATCGCCTCGGCCCACGTCCCCGGCGTCTCGCCGTCCCACCCGATCTCGTGCTCGCGTGTCGGGCGCCTGGTCAGGACCACGACGTCATGGCCGGTGGCGGTCAGCGCGCGATGCAAGATCGCCCCGACCTGGCCGCTCCCCCCAGGGATCACAATCCTCATCGGCCCTCTCCTTCTTGTGAGGCGAGCCTAGCGCGTCTATTTGAACACGTTCAATACTGAGCTTCTCCAGAGGGGCAGGCACTCGAACCGAGCAGAGTGCTGTCGCGACCGCCCCCGAGGGGGTTCAGAAGCGCTCTTGACGGTCGAGAGCCTCGTCGAGCGACCTCCGGAGCGTTGGCGAAGAGACGGGTGCGGCGATCGCGGAAGGACGGCGCCGTAAGCCGGTCCGACCTTCGCTTGCACGACGCCTTGCCTCACCGACACTGTTACAGGATGAGGAAATGGCGCCTCACTGCGGTCTACCAGACGGTTGCAGCCATCGCGCTACTCGTCGGCCTGGGGTTCCTCGTTTGGACGCTCACAACGTTCTCCAGCCTGGTGCACAATGCGTCAGAACTCGGTACCTCGGCGGCGGCGATCATCTCCTCTATCGCTGCTTGGCTCTCGGCACGTGCGGCCAGCCGCGCGAACCCATCGCCCGCGCCTCCACCCGAGACGCCCGAGCAGAGGCTCTGGAATCAGCTCAACAAGAACGCATCCGGGCTTTGGGCCGCTAGTCAGACCCTTGCGGGGCACCTCGACTTCGCCGCGCAGGACATCTGGAACCGCCGGCCTGACGAAGGCGAGGTCGCCGCAATGGGAGCCCGCATGGCCACCCTTGTGGAGCCGATAACCGACCACGTGGCATCGATCCAGGAGATCACGAACACCGCGGGGGCACCGGCGGTCGCGATGCCCGTACTCAACGCCGCCCGCAGCCTTCACGCCCACGCGCAGACCGCGCCGATGCTGGTGACGTCACCTGGCGATACCGGGAGCGACGCACATCGAACCCGGCACTTCGAGCGCATCGCCGCATTCAAGGTCACGCTTGAGACCTGTCTAGGTGACGTTGCCGAAGCGATGGCTCAGCCCACCCACCCACCGGAATCAGCCCCGAGGCGTCGCTTCCGACTCCGCAGATAGGCAACCGGTGATGATGTACGGAGTCAGCCGCACTTGGTGACGGGGACGCCGTAGAGGGCGCGCTTCTTCGCGTGTTCGGCGACCGTCCAGATTCGGCTCTGGCCGCGGTAGCAGCTCAGGTCCTCAGGGCCCATGGCGAGCCTCTGCCTGCCCTTCTTCTCCCAGCGACCCTTGCTCTGGTTCCACACGGCGTGCATGAGGACTCCCGGACGGCCATAGGCCTTGGTGTTGTGGCCGAACCAGGCGTGTTCTTGCCCGCCGTTGAGATACGCGGTCACGCCGCCCTGGACCCGCTTGACCGGCAAGGTGGAGACCGCGAGCGCGCGGGCCCTTCCGTCTGCGCCGGTGGCCGGCTCCCCGTTCCTCAGCGGCCAGGTGGCCATGCGCCCGTTCGGCGCCTTCTCGGCCAAGCCCTTCGGCACGGGGCAGTACTCGCCGGTGACCAGTGAGTCCACCCCGCTGCGGTCGACCGACATCCACGACCACTTGGGCGGGCCGTCGGCCTTGCAGCTCTTCAGCGGCCCCTTGCCCCTAACGTTCACCCAGCTGCCCACCTGCGGCATCACGTACCGGTAGCCGTGTCCGTAGTACGTCTTGCCGTGCAGACCGACCCGGCCCTTCTTCTTGGTGGTGCCGTTCTCGCTCTTGCCGAGGTCGAAGATCCGGCGCATGTCGAACACCCGCAGACCGAGCTGGGTCTCGGCGACGTAGAGGCGGTCGCCGTACCAGGCGACCCCGCCTGCGTGACTCTCGATGTCCTTGTAGGTGGGCTTCCCCTCCTTTGCCATGCCAGGCATGACGAGCAGCACGTGCCGGTACGTGCGGTTCTTGAGGTTGACGAACGTGACGCGGATGTTCTTCGCCTTCTTCGCGTACCAGGTGACGACCATGGTCTGCCCGGCGTTGCCCCATTTCTCGTTGTCCTTGGCGTCGGACACCGTCGAGACGCCCTGCGGGATCCAGTTCTCACCGGCGGAGTCCTCGCCGCTCGCCCAGCAGTACGCGAGCGCCTTGTCCGGAACCTGGGCCTTCTTCGGGGGGCAGCCCTTCGAGCCCTCCACGCGAAGCTTGCGGTTGCCGTTGGCGTTGAGCAGCGCCTGGACGCCGCTCCTCTTCAGCTTCCTGTCGAGCGCCTTGACGACCTTCGCCTTGCCGGCACCCCTCCTGATCACGAAGTCGGCTTTCCCGGGAGCCGCCGCTGCGGCAGCGGAGACCGGCGAGATGGGAACGTCAGATATGGCGGGGAAGGCGTAGACACCGCCGACCATGACGACCGGCAGGGCGACGCTCACGGCGCCGACCCTCAGCCTGCGCCGGTTGTCCACTTGATCACCTCCGGAGGGAGCCACGAACGCAACATTCGCCGAATCTCCCCCCAGAACGCCCTATGTGATTGTGTCGCGGCCCGTAGCCACAAGAGGGAGCTCGTCGTTCTCTTCAGCAAAGCGCACTTCACTGTCTGCAGTCAGAGATTTGAGCTTCCATTTACTCTCCGCCGCAACCGAACACCGGGAGCTGTGACGACCGGGCACTCACCGTGGCGCACTGGTCGGGAATGTCCGCCGGGCAGGCGGTGACCTTGATGTCGACCTCGAGCGGTTCGAAATCCATGGCCGACCACCTGTCTCAATTACGTTCGCTAGCGGGCACGCATGGCACGCCGCCGAGCTCGGCGACACGATGGCTGCCGACCCGCCGTGCCGAGAGCCCGCCCGTGCGGCGGGACTGAGGCTCCATGAGGCTCCGTGGGCCGCCCTTATCCCGGAATCTCGGCGCCCTGATCCGGACGCCCCGTCCTACTGGGAGCTAACTAGCCGGGCGGTGGAACCTCATCACCGTTCCGCCGTCCGTCCGGCAGGTGCGCCTCTGGAATCGCAGGGATCGCCAGGCGGTGATCCAACGGGCGACCTCCTCCTCGCCGAACCCGAGTGCCACCACGGCCTCCGTCTTCACTTCGGTCGTCAGCAGATGTCATTCCTTGATCAGGAGTTACCCCCGAAAACGAGCGACAGAGGAGAGTGGGCCTGGGGCGCGGTGCCGGGGTTGCTCCCGGTCTGTTTCCCCAGACCCCTCGCCGAACCCGCCGTGCGCCTCTCAGCGCAACGGGCTCTCCACGGTTTCTGCCGTCATGTGGGTGCGATCCAGGGGTTGGGGATGGTGTTGCTCCGCCAGCGGTATCGGGTGACCGTGACCTTGGCGATGTCGAACAACTCGGTCCCGTCCGCCGCTGTGATGGGTAGCCACCGCCCGGTGGGGGTGGTGAAGTGGCGTCGGACGTCCTTCCAACTCCAGCGGTGCCGTACTTGCAGCATCCGGATCAGCCGCCACCAGACGAACTGGTGGAGTGCGGAGAACCGGTCTTTGGCCACGGCGTGCTTGAAGTAGTTGGCCCAGCCGCGCATGATCTGGTTGAGTCTGATCAGCACGGATCCCAGGTCTTGTTGCGATTTCCTGTGGGTCAGGGCACGGATCTTGGCCTTCAACGACCGGATGGGCCGGTCGGCGATGAAGGTATAGACGTGCCACTTATCGGTTCCCCTCTTGCGGCGCCACTGGATGCGGAACCCCAGGAAGTCGAACCCGTCAGCCAGGTGCACGATCTGGGTTTTGGCAGGTGAGAGCCGCAATCCCAGTGGTTCGAGCACCCCGGCAACGTCCTCGCGCACCGCCTGGGTGTCGTGCTCGGTCCCGTGGACGAGCACGACGAAGTCGTCGGCATAACGGACTAGCCGCCATGTCGGCAGGCCCTTGCGACGGCGATACCCGCGCTTACCCTCGCTCGACATCGACCCGCCCGGCTTCCACGGTTCCATCAGGTGCTCATCGAGCACCGACAAAGCGATGTTCGCCAGCAGCGGAGACAGGATGCCGCCCTGCGGCGTCCCGGTCGTGGTGCTCCTGTTCTCGCCGAGCTCGGTCAATATCCCGGCTTTCAGGAATGCCTTGACCAGTGCCAGGACACGTTTGTCCTTCACCCGGACCCTCACCCGCTCCAACAGGCCAGCGTGGTCGATCCGGTCGAAGCACGCCTCGATGTCGGCATCCAACACCCATCGGTAGCCTCGGGTGCCGAAATGGTGGATCTCAGCGATCGCGTCCTGAGCACGCCGTCTGGGCCGGAACCCATAGGAGACCGGCTCGAAGTCGGCCTCGAAGATCGGCTCCAGCACGAGTTTCAGCGCGGCCTGAACGACCCGGTCCGCAACCGTCGGAATCCCGAGAGCACGGACCTTCCCCGACCCGCCCGGCTTGGGGATCTTACGTTCCCGCACCGGCAACGGCCGGAACGAGCCATCCTTAAGACTGGCCCGCAGATCGTCCAGGAACCCCGGGACACCGATCCGCTCCTCGACATCGGTGACCGTCAAGCCATCGACACCGGGAGCACGTGCCCCTTGGTTGCCCGCGACCCGGTCGAACGCCACGATCAGCGTCGCCGGGTCATGCACGAAGTTGAACAGGTCATCGAACCGGCGGCCGTGGTCAGCCACCGCCCAACGGTGAAGTTTGGCCTGCATCTCCGATACCCGCGTCCATGACCCCATCGAGGCCGGGTCTTGGGCGCCGCCATTCGGCAGCGCGTCTTTCGGCATTGCAGTCTCCGTCCCTTCTCGAAACCGCTGCCGCCCTTCGCCATGTGACCGGCTCTCCCGGCCTCGGACTACTACGGCGGCTCCGCCCCACCCGGCCCGTTCAGCGGTCGACGCGCCTATCCCCGCCACCAAGCTGGACGCCCGTGACCTGGAGCCGAGACCAGATGGTTCCCGTGTTCACTGTGATTCGCTCGACGAAGTAGGAGCCCGACTTTGTCCCTGCGGCATCGCCATGAGTACGCCGCAGACCTTCCTCATGGCCTCCCGGTCGGCAACGGCAAGCCGACCCAAGAGTTCCCCACCGGCTCCGCCGGCGAGTGCGCACCGCGTCCTGCCCAGATCCACCAGGTTCGAGCAGGCGTCAAGTGGAGGGACGTAACAACGCCGGTTCCTCTCGTACTCCTCTCCAACTCGCTCACCGGACCCGCACCATCTGGCAGTACTGGCACGCCCCGGCTTTGTCAGGGCTGCTCCCACCCTCCCCGGCATCACCCGGATCAGGCTGCCCTCAACTACGCTGACCTGCTGCGACAAGCCACCGGCGGAGGTCTCCCACCTCCACTCGAATCACAGCGCCTCACGGCGCACGCCGTTAACTGGACAGACCCGACGGCCCCCTGGTGGAGCGCGGAAGGTCTAGTACCAGACGTAGAGGTGGTACTTCCACTTGTGGTCGGTGCCCTTGGCGTGCACGCACTTGTAGCTACGGCCGGTGGCCTCTCCGTCGTTGATGCAGGCAGCCAGCGTCCAGTTACTACCCCAGAAGTGCCAACTGGCCTCGAGAGCGTTGCTTGAGGTGCTGCGGTCGGCGGTCTGCAAGGGCGCTGCGTTGGCCGTCGCGGCGAACGCCGGCGACAGCAGTGCGGCCGCGAGGGACGTGACCGCCACGGCTCGACGGGCAAACATCTTCATCTCAGGCTCCTTCTTGATGTGGAGGCGAGGCGGGGTGGAAGGCGAGCATGGCCAGATGCAACAAGTCCCGGGAAGGCCCTTTCACCCTGGCGAAAATGCTTGACGCCGACGCGGTCGCGTTGTGACGTGCCCCGGTCCGTGTCCACTTCTTGCCGCGCGTCGTGTCGTGGCCGCTGGCCAAACGGATCAGCGCCCTCCGGCTCGACCGGTGCCGACGGGGAACGCTGCACTTCAAAGGCGGACCCGCCGCGTTCAGGAGGCCGCCGGGTCAAGCGCGTCCGATCCGCGCGTCGGAAAACGTTCGTTTCCAAGGCAGCGTGGGGGGTCCCCGTCGCTGCCTGGAGGCTGCTGGCCTCGGGGGCGCACCGCCCAGCCCCCCGGACGAGGGTCCGCGCGTCGGCGCCACGCCCCCGGGCGGCGCCGCGGCCGCGCCTTCAAGGTCTTGCTGACCCCGCCCGAGGTGCACGCCATCGCCACCCACGGCGACCACCCAGACGACTAGAAACACCCGGCCGGCCAGCCACCGAGACGACGCAAGTTGAGTGCGGTGGTCCCGGCGGCCCGTCCGCGCGTCAGTCTGTCCATGGCCTCCCGCTACCCGAACCCGCACCCGCGTCCCCTCAACGTCGGCCTGGCGGCGGACCCGGAAGCCCTGACGGGCGGCGCGAACAATCCCCTGTTCACGGCCGTCTACACAAACGCGTGTTGTGTGGCTGTCCGCCCGTTATCCCTCCATGCCCCCGGGAGCCCCTGTGTCCAAGACGATCGCGATCCGCCTCGCTCTCGGCGGCCTTCTCCTCGTCGGCGCCGCCGCGTGCAACGGCGACGGCAATAAGACGGCGGACCGGCCGCCGTCCGCGCCGCCGACGGGCACGCCCTCCGCGGCCACCGGCGCGCCGACGCCGCCCACCACCGCGCCGACCACAAGCGCTCCCGCGACCCCCGAGGGCAGCCCCACCGGTTCCGACCTCCCCCGGAGCAAGCAGCTCGTGATGATCGATCCGGAGGGCAAGCGCTACACGTTCACGAAGATGGCGCAGGCGTCCGCGAGCATGCGGGCCATCATGGGAAAGAGAATGCCGTCGGACTACTGCGAGAAGTCCTACCGGAAGGGCCTGCAAGAAGGCGGGTCGTTCCCGGCGGGCCGCGACGCCTTCCTGGCCGCCTGCCGCTGGGGCATCCGCCTGAGCGACGCCCACCCCAGGTAGAGGAGCACCAGGTCACCGACCCGCCGACCGGGTTCAGACGGTCGGGATTCGGGGTGCTCCCGCAGATCCTCGGCGACCTCGGCGAAGTCCCGCCACCCCTCGGCCTTCTGGATCTCCCCAGCGGGCCGCCTTTGCCTCCCGCTGTTCTTCTCGCAGTCGGTGAACTCACCCACCAGGATGCCCTTGCCGCGCCAGCCTGAGCGCCGTCAGTCTGATCGCCATGCGGGAAAAGTGGCTTGTGCTCCTTGTCATCTGGCCGGCACTTGCAGCCTGTTCCAGCAATGCTTCCCCGGTTTCCCGGTACCCGACACCGGCCACCACGGCGTCAACGACGGAGATCATCCGCGTCCCGGACGAGGAGGCATGTGCCAACCGGCCGTGGCGCCCCCAAAATCCACCCTTCGCCGGTCCGGGCCCGCACTTGATCGTGCCGATCACGCCACACATGCCCGATGACATCGCGGCCGACTTCCGCGGCAAAAGCCAGCCCTACATCAGCGGCAGCCTGGAGCGGGACAAGGGTGAGGACCCGGCCGTCATCACCTGGGACGACAGGCTGGACAAAGTCCAACTGCTCGCCTGTATCCAGGCCGTCAAGGGCGCAGGGCCGATCGGCAAGGTGACCTGCCCCTTCGACGGTCCAGCGACGACCAGGCACACATTCCCTCTGTACAAGGGCAACTACAAAGTGACCCTGCGCGAGGCCCGCACGGGCCGGGTGGTGAGCACCCTGACCATCCCCGGCACGCTGAACGGCGATGACAACTGTCCCAGTAACGCCACCGACACCGGCCACACCGTACTGCTGCGTGCGCTGGACTGGGCCGTGGTCAGCGACAAGCTGCGTCCTCTGGCGAGTGCGCCCGCGCTCCCATAGGCCGCCGCGGCCGGTCGCCAGGGGGCGGTGCCGACGCCAGCCCGCCGGATGTCCGGCCTCTTAAGGCCGCACCCGGGGGTGTCGAGAAACGTTCGTTTCCAAGGCAGGTGCGGGGCTATGTCATCCGGCAGCCCGAGGGGTCGGCGACCGGTCGTTCTACTGAGATCGACCCTGCCGCTGGCGAGCTCGGCGCCCGTGAAGTCGACCGTGCCACCGGCGAACTCAGCGCCGGAGAAGTAGACCGCGCCACCGGTAAACCGGGTGTGGCGGAAGTCGACCATGCCGCCGGCGAACTCGGCGCTGGAGAAGTCGACCGCGCCGCCAGCAAACCGGGCGCGCTGGAAAGAAACGTAGATGTCGGTGAAATCCAGGTGGAGGCCCTGCCAGGAGACGGGGGCTTCACCGCTTAGGTGGTCGCCGATGATGCGGATGACGGTGTGGCGGACCTCGCGGATCGCCCTATACGCGGCGCGAGCCTGGGCATGCTCAGTGGGATCTTGGCCGTCGGCAGGGGTGTCGCCAGGGTCGGCGTCATAGGGGTCATGGCGGCCTGGTCGGCGAGGGTCATCGTCACTGTCTCGATCGTCCCGTCACGCCCTGATTGGTATCAGAAGGACTCGTTCGTCCCATGTCTCACAGGAGTCCGGCAGAGAGGGCGGCGATCTCGGCCCAGGTGGCGTCTGCCACCGCCGGAACTGGGCCGTCAGCTGGTGGCCACACCACCCCTGGCTCGGCCTGGAGTAGGTCAAACTCGGGGAGGAACCGCCGCCCGCCGCCAAACAACCAAGAACGCTACGGTTGGCGGCAAACGGTAGCGCCTGCCTGAGGTGGTGCAATGGCAAATCCATGGATCAGGATCCTGGCCTGTGCTCTGGTCATCATCGGTCTGGTCCTGTTCATCAACACCAGAGAGGCGGTCGTGAACGGCGACGCCGTCAAATGCGGCCGAAGCCAGATGAGACCCGGTCAGCTGTGCGGGAGCTTTGGCGGCGGCGAAGACCGCACCTACGAGGAGGAAAAGAAGAGAGAGGCCCGCGAGGTAGTCATCGGCTACACCGGGGTGGTGCTCGGCAGCCTCGGCATCGTCCTGGTCATCAGCCATGGGATCGCCACGCGACGAAGAAACCGATAGCGGCAACGGCTGCTTCATTACCGATCGTCCTTGACGGTCACCCGGCCGGCAGCCCTATCGAACCACGCGGCCGCGCCTCGCCCGAGGTCGGATTCATGCAATCTGCGCAGGTCAGCGGGGTCGGGACTCGGAAATCGACAGGCGACGCGCCGCAGGGGCCATCCCGCACGGTGTTCTCAGAACTCGTGTCCAAAGACTATGTCTCGTTACTTGAGTGGATCACCGCTTTTGAGACGCGATGGAGCCCTCACGGCGAGAGGGCACGGACATGAAGAAGACCCGCACCGCACAGATCAAGCTCCTGCTGGCCAACCTGGACGCCATCGACTGCGGCCCGGCCACCTACGACACCGAGGGCGTCGGGCACACCGGGCACGGCGTCCGCGCTCGCGCCGAACTGCACAACCTCGGCATCGACATGGCGCACGAGCTGGGCGAGCTTTGCCAGGACGCCGGCGACCGGGACGGCGCCGCCGCCGCGGAGGCACGGCACGACGCCCACTCGGCCGCGTACACGCGCTACCAGGCGGCCGCCCGGCAGGGCGACGCTCACAGCGCCGACCCTCAGCGTGCGCCGGTTGTCCACTTGATCACCTCCGGAGGGAGCGACGAACGCAACATTCACCGAATCTCCCCCAGAACGCCCTATGCGATTGTGTCGCGACCCGTGGTCACGAGAGGGAGCTCGTCGTTCCCTCAGCAAGGCGCACTTCACTGTCTGTAGTCAGAGATTGGGCTCCCATTACTCTCCACCGCAACCGAACACCGGGAGTTGGGCGGTCGGTCGCTCCACGGCGCGATGGTCGGATTGTTCGGTTCAGATGCGCTCGATCGTGATGTCTGCGTGGTCGAGGGTCGCCGCGTAGGCGGCCAGATCGCCGGGGTCGCTGGTCAGAATCTGCGCGGGTACGTGCAGCCCCGCGGTCACGACGACTAGGGCGTCCACCGCGTCAGGACGTTTCTTGCCCGCTGGCACCGCCTTTGCGAGCATTGCCCCGGCCCGCTTGTACGAGTCCAGAGTGGCGGTCTTCGCACAGGCCACGCACCCCGCGCTCGCGGACGCCTTCCCCCGCATAGGCTCTGCGGCACCGCGTGTTTGCGGCACCGTACAGTCCTTGAGATACCTGCTGAAGGCGTGGACGGTCTTGGGATCAGGCCGCCACGCCTGCGCCAGTACCGGGCCGATGACGACAGGACGGTGCGGCGCGGCACGCAACCCGTGATGAACGGTCAAGGCCACTGCGTCACCGCTCAGCATCGCCAGCAGCATGCCCGTGTCATACACGACCGTCCGAGCGGTCACGCGACATCCGCTTGGTCCGAGCCGAGCGCTGCGGACAAGATCTTGCGCGCCAGCGCCCGGTCTTCGGCCGTCAGATCCTCAACAGCGGGCAACTCAGGCATCTCCGCTGCGCCGGACTCCTCCATGGCCATAGCGTTGTCCGCGTCCAGCGGGGCGAAGACCGCCGCGGCGGCATCGTCCGCGGCCATCTGCGCCACGGCGGCGGCGACCATGTAGCCGGACACATCCAGACCTGCGGCGTCGGCATGCGCTTTGATCGCGGCTTGGACCTGCGGGTCCGCCGAGATACTGAACCTGATGTTCGCCACCCGCATAGCGTAACACGCCGTATTACGCAGCTCCGCGTCCGGGCAAAGACTCGAGAATGGCCTGGTGCACGGCGGCCATCCACGTTGCGCGACGCCGACTGGAGGTGGTGCGACGACTTGTACTGGAAATTCTCACCGGGCTGTCGATTTGCGGGGATGGGGTTCGTGTAGGGGGTGAGGGCCCGCAGAGGGCGAGCCTGGTACTGGAGGGGGCGGTCATGCGGGTGGTCAGGGTCACGATGTTCGTCACGCTTGATGGGGTCGTGCAGGGGCTGGGGCGGTCGGATGAGGACACTCGGGGCGGGTTCGTCCATGGCGGGTGGGGGCCTCAGTACAACGACGAGGTCATGGGACGCGAGATGGCCAAGGGGATGGCCAACGCCGGGGACATGCTGTTCGGGCGCCGGACGTGGGAGGACTTCTACAAGGCGTGGGGGCGGGCCACCGACGGCAACCCGTTCACCACTCACATGAACGCGGCCCGGAAGTATGTCGTGTCCAGGACGTTGGACGACGCGGACGCGTGGGAGAACTCGGTTCTGCTGCGGGGCGAGGCCGTCGAGACGGTGCGCGAGTTGAAGGGGCAGCCGGGGCCCGATCTGGCGATCAACGGGAGTGCGTCGCTGGTCCAGAGCCTGCACGCGGCCGGGCTGATCGACCAGTACACGCTGCTCATCCATCCACTGACCCTGGGCAGCGGCAAGCGGCTCTTCGAGGGGCCCGCGCCTCTGACCGAGTTCGAGCTCACCGGGAGCGTCACCACCGGCAAGGGCGTGATCATCGCCCACTACGACCGGAGATGACCTTGTCGGGGTGAGGGCGGTTGGTTAGCTTTCGGGCTACCTTCGCCTCGGTGTTAGGACCCCCGATGCTCCCTCAGAAGGCGTCCCGCCGACCTCTCGTGTCCGGGGCCGGCGGGGGGCCGGCGCTGGCCTTGCTGTGCGGTGCCCAGCTCACGTTGGTGGTCGATGCCTCGATCGTGAACATCGCGCTGCCCAGCATTCAGCGCGGGCTCGGGTTCAGTGACGCCGGGCTCTCGTGGGTGGTCAACGCCTACACGCTCGCCTTCGGTGGGCTGCTGCTGCTCGGCGGACGAGCCGGTGACCTGTTGGGGCATCGGCGGGTGTTCTCGGCGGGGGTCGGGGTCTTCACCGTCGCGTCGTTGGTCGGGGGGCTCGCGGTCACGCCGGGATGGCTGCTCGCGGCCAGGGCCATGCAAGGGGTCGGGGCCGCGTTGGCCGGGCCGGGGGCGCTGGCACTTCTCGCGACCACGTTCCAGGACGCGGAGCGCAGGAGCCGGGCGCTGGCCGTGTTCTCCGTCGTCGCGAGCGCGGGGATGGTGGCCGGGCTGGTGCTCGGCGGTGTCCTGACGGCGTGGGCGTCCTGGCGGGCGGTCCTGTTCGTCAACGTGCCGGTGGGCTTGGCGATCGTGCTGCTCGTGCCGCGCGCCGTCCGGGAGTCGGCGAGGCAGGAGGGACGGTTCGACGCGGGCGGGGCGCTCATGTGCACGGTGGGGTCGGCGCTGCTGGTGTACGGGTTCATCCGGGCTGCCGAGCGAGGGTGGTCCGGGGGGCTCACGGTCGGCGCCTTCTGCGCGGCGGGTGTGCTGCTGGCGCTGTTCCCGGTGGTCGAGGCGCGGGCGCGGCAGCCGATCGTGCCGTTGTGGCTGTTCGCCGACCGGGACCGGGTGGGCGCCTTCCTCATGCGGTTCCTGCTGACGGCGGCCATGAGCGGGATGCTGTTCTTCCTGACGCTCTACGTGCAGGGGGTCCTGGGGTACGGGCCGTTGGAGACCGGGTTCGGGTTCCTGCCGACGACGGTCGCGCTGATCGCGGCCAGCCGGGCGGTGCCCTGGCTGCTCCCCCGGTACGGGCCGCGGCCGATCATGGCGGCGGGGGCCGTGCTGTGCGTGGTCGGGATGGCGTGGCTGACGCAGGTGTCGCGGGACAGCTCCTATGTCGGGATGATCCTCGGGCCGGTGCTGCTGTTCGGCGCCGGGACGGGGCTGGTGGCGGTGGCGGCGACGTTCGTGGCGATGGCGTCGGTGCCGGCCGGGGAGTCGGGGGCCGCCTCGGCGCTGCTGCAGAGCATGCAGCAGATCGGCGGGTCGCTGGGCGTCGCCGTCCTGGTCACCGTGGACCATGCTGGATCCTCGGAGGTGGACGGCATGCGGGACGCGTTCACGGCCGGGGTTGGGTTCACCGCCTGCATGCTTGTGGCCTTGGTCGCCTTCCGCGTTCAGGGGCGTTCCGGGTCGCGGAGGTCGCAGCCATAGCGCCGTCCCAGCGGACGGCAAGCGCGGCCGCCCGCCTCGCGGGAGGCGGGCGGACGCGCTCGGCGGCTTCACCGGGCAGGGGCGGCCACGTGGTCAAGGTGCCGGCGGGCGGCGCCGTCAGGTGGTGGGCGGGAGGACGACGACCTTGCCGGACACCTCGCCCGCGGCGGCCCTGGCGTGGAGCGCCGGCAGCTCGGCCAGCGGCACCCGCTCGGCGACCTCGACGCGCAGCTCGCCGCTGTCGACCAGGTCCACCAGCTGCGACAGCTGTCCGGCGTCACTGCGGACGAAGAGGTTCACGCCGCGCACGCCGCGCTCCTCGTCGGAGGGCGCGGGCATCCACACCGTCGTGTTCACGATGACGCCGCCCGGCCGGACCAGGGCGGGCATCGCGGCCAGCTGATCCGGATCGACCGGCGCGAGGTTGAGTACGACGTCGACCGGCTCGGCCACCGCCGAGAACAGCGCTGTGGCGGTGTGGTCGACGACCTCGTCGGCCCCCGCCGCCCGGACGCGTTCGGCGCTGCGGGGGCCGGCCGTGGCGATCACGTGGGCGCCGGCCCTCCTGGCCAGCTGGACGGCATAGCCGCCGACCGCTCCGCCCGCGCCGTTGACCAGCACGCGCTGCCCGTCCGCCAGGTCGGCGTGGTCGTAAAGCGCCTGCCACGCGGTGAGGCCCACCAGCGGCAACGCGGCTGCGTCACCCAGCGGGACGTTCTTGGGCGCGGGCGTGAGCACCTCGGCCGGCGCGAGGACGTACTCCGCGGCGGCGCCGACTCCCGTCATGGGCAGGAAGCCGATGACCTCGTCGCCCACCTCGAAGCCGTCGACGTCCTCGCCCAGCGCCTCGATCGTTCCGGCGACGTCGAGGCCGGGCGTGTGCGGCAGCGTCACGGGGATGGGCCCACGCATGCCACCCGCACGGATGCCGGCATCGACGGGGTTGAACGACGTCGCGGCGACGCGGATCCGGACCTCGCCGGCGCCGGGGACGGGCTGCTCCGCGTCCTCGTAGCGCAGGACGTCGGGGTCGCCGTACTCGTGGAAACGCACTGCCTTCATCGGAGCTCTCGCCTTCACTGGTAGCAGTTGCTTCAAATTCGAAGCGCTTGCGGCCAAGATACTGCTGATTCAAATTCGAAGCAAGTGACGTCCGACACCCTCGGCCCCTGGCCGGGATGAGGTCGGGAGAACGTCACGGTCGCGCGGGCACGGCGGACACGCGACCGGTGTTGTCGCGGAGGTAGGGCAGGCGGGCGGCTACACGCGCCGGCCGCTGCCGCGTCGAGCCGCGGGACTGCGGCCCGGAGTCGTCACGTTCCGCCCTTGCGGCGGCGGGGTGCGGCCGAGCGGGGCGGTGCCGAGCGCATGTGGTCCCGCACCGGGACGAGCAGGTCGGCGAGGGCCCTGACGTCGTCGGGCGACAGCGGCTCGAAGAGCAGGCCGCTCACGACCTCGATGTGGCCGGGCAGCACCTTGGCGAGCAGCGCGCGTCCGGCATCGGTGATGGTGACGGTGATGCCCCGCTCGTCATCCGCGGCGGGGGCGCGGACGACGAGGCCCGCCTTCTCGAGCAGGCCCGCCTGGTAGGTCAGGCCGCTGCGGCTGTAGACGACGCCGTCCGCCAGGTCGGTCATGCGGTGGCTTCCCGTCGGTGAGTCTCCGAGTCGGGCCAGCAACTGGAACTGCACGTAACTGAGGTCGCCGGCCTCGCGCAACTGCTGCTCGACCGCGTGCCGGAGCAGGCTGGTCACCTCGATGAGGGCGAAGTACGCGCCGAGTTGCGCGGGGTCGAGCGACGGCGGCCGATCGGACATGACCGAAGTCTACTGCTGCGAATTCGAAGGGGTCGGTAGACGCTCTCAAGGACCTTCCGGGTCGCAGAGCTGGAGGCGCAATTCGCAGCTGTAGCGCCGTCCCGCCGCGTCGGGGAGCCACGATTCGTCCAGGTCCGGGAGCAGTTCGGTGAAGACGACAGGGACGTCGTCGCCCGAGGATTCGCGGGCCGTGCGGAGGAACGTGGCGAAGGAGGAGACGTACCGGGGGCCGGTGAAATCGACGTAGACGGGCTTGACCTCCGTGCCCACCTTCGCGAAGACGCGCTCGGGCATGCCGAGGGAACGGCGCAGGCGGCGGGCGGCGAGGTACTCACGGGGGCCGTGCGCCGGGACGATGCCCGTCCCGCCGACGGTGGTGCGCCAGGTCTCCCGGGCGACGACGAGACGGTCCAATGTGAGCCGCGGGTTGTGGGGGCCCGTGCCGGCGAGCTTGAACGCCTCGGTGCCCAGCCAGCCGAACAGCAGGGCGAACACCTCGCGGAGCGGGCGCCGGAGCCCGTCCGGCCCGGTGACCTCCAGGGTTCCTTCGCGCTCGGACACCGTCAGCGCGACCAGGGGCAGGACGCGGGCCGGGTCCGCACCGGGCGCCGCCGTGAACGCCAGCTGGTGATCGGTAACGCCGAGGACCGGGGCGATGCGCGCGGTGTACCGGGGCCACCAGGTCGGATACAGCGGACGGAACTGGGGGCCGATGTCCTCGGCCGCCGCGTCCCGCAGCCGCTCGGGGTCGGGGTGGCGTTCGGTGAAGAGAGCGCAGTCGAGGGTCGGCCACGCGGTGTGCATCTCGCCGAGGACGAGGGTGAACTCCCCCGCCGCCATCGCCTCGGCGCTCGGCGCGCGGACGCAGAGGTCGGGGCTGTGGATGCGGGCGCCCGCCCATCCTGGACGCTTGGCGGCGAACAGCCGGGCGGCCTCGGCGCGGAGGTCCTCGGAGGTGAAGTTCAGGCGGTGGTCGCGTGGCGCGGCGTCCAGGCCGAACAGCGTGTCCCAGCGGCGGGCGAACTCGGCGGCGACCGCGTCCACCGGACGGTCCCTGCCGGTCAGCAGGGGCTGGGCGGCGTCCCAGAATTCCGGCATCGGGACGGCGGTCGCGCCAGGGCCGAGCAGGTCGCGGAAGGCGGCGTCGTAGGCCTCCGCCAGGACCGCCGACAGCCAGCGCGCGGCGGGCAGGAGAACGGACCCGAACGGGCCCGACAGCGTCTCAAGGAACGGGCGGCCTAACGTGAGGTCCAGGTCGCGAACCGTCTCCTCGTAGCAGAGCCGCCGCCCCGCGTACATCTGCCCGCTCCGCCGCTCCGGCTCCGCCCCGGTGACGGCGGTGAACTCGGCGTCCAGGTCTGCCAGCGCGACGGCCAGGGCGTCGGCGTCACCGGCCGCGGCGGCCACGGAGGCGCGGGCCCGGTCGAGCCGCGCGAGTCCGGCCAGTGCCCGCTTCCTGGCCTGGGGCTCGGGGATCGCTTCGAGTGTGTCGCGCAGGACGCGCTCCGCCTGCGGGTTGTAGGGCATGTTCACGCCGCGCCAGACGATCCCGTCCTCGGTCAGACGGTCCAGGGCTGCGGCCAGGGGCGGTTCAGGGGCGATCTCCGCTGCGGGGCGGGTGCCGTCGCATCGGGAGAGCACTTCGGTCTCGGCGGCGGTCAGGAGGCGCGGGTCGTCTCCGGGGCGTAAGACACGGTTTCCGTCGGCGAGCAGGTGCGGGTGGACGCCGGCGGGCAGCCACGGCGCCACGTCCGGGTCGTCCAGGAGCGCGGCGACGTATGCCTCCAGCGCCCAGAACTCGTAGTCGACCTCGCGGGACCGCACCAGTCCCCCGCCGGGCTTCGCCTCGACCGCCACCGGAGCCTCGGGGTCGAGCGAGCCCCAGGCGACGGGGCCGAAGAAGCCCGCGGTGTCGTTCTTGCCGCAGTACCGCTGCCAGTAGCGGACGAGGGTGTTCTCGCGGGCGCGTCGCTTCTGGCGCTCGCGCCTCGGGTTCTTGCCCGGCCGGACGGCGGGTGCCTCGGCGAGACGTGCCAAATGCCGCGCGGCGCCGGGGTTCTGCCATGTCACCGCCTCGCGGAAGAGCGGATCGGCGGCGATCTCCGCGGCGGCGCGGCCCGCGTCCGCCAATGCGGCGTCCATGGCCTGCGTGAATTCGGTCTCGGCCGTGTTCCCGTCGAGAAACGCATCGGCGATCCGGGCGCATTCCGAGGCCGCGAAAAAGGCCAGTCCGTCGGCGGGAAAACCGGTGGAGCGGATCAGCACATCTCGCCAAACCGACCATCGCGTTCCGGGTAGCGGCACCGAGTGCCCTGCGTCGCCCACCGCGAACTCCCTCCGCCGTCGAAAACGGCTCTCGCCCCGGGACGATGATCACCATAATCTGTTGATTTGTTCGCCGTCACCATCCCGGAGGTCCGCAATGCGCTGCGACGGTCTGTTCCTCGCCGGGCTCGCCCATCGGATACCCGACGCCGTGGACGTGGACGATGCGGTGGAGGACGGCCGCTACGACCCGGACGACCGGAAGGCCGACGACTACGCCTCCGTGGCGGTCTCCACCGGGGAGGCGCCGCCCGAGATGGCCGCCGTCGCGGCGCGCCTCGCGCTGGCCCGGGCCGGGCTTCCAGCCTCCGGCGTCGCGATCCTCCTGCACGCGTCGGCCTGGTTCCAGGGCGTCGACTACTGGCCCGCCGCCTCGTACGTGCACCGCGAGGTCCTCGGTGAGGAGGGCCGGCGCGCGCCCGCGCTGGACGTCCAGCAGATGTGCGCGGGCGCCCTCGGCGCGCTGGAACTGGCCGCCTCCTACCTGGCCGCCGACGCGTCCCGTGAATCCGCCCTGGTCACGACCGCGGACCGGTTCGCCGACCCCGGCTTCGACCGGTGGCGCGGGGACGTGCGCGGCATCGTCTACGGGGACGGCGCGGCCGCCGCGGTCCTCGCCCGGGACGGCTTCGCCCGGCTGCTGGCCGTCTCGACGGTCGTCGACACCGGGCTGGAGGGCATGTACCGGGGCGACGAGCCGTTCGCCGCCGCCCCCGGCCGCCGGGTGGACGTGCGCGCCCGCCGCGCCGCGTTCGCCGCGAGCTCCCGGCACCTGGTGGGGAGCGTGGCGGAGCGGACCACCTCCGGCCTGACGGAGGCAGTCGACCGGACGCTGGCCGAGGCCGGGCTGAAGCTCGCCGACGTGTCCCGGTTCGCCTTCCCCAACGTCGGCCTGCATGTGCTGCGCACCCGGTACGCCAAGCCGCTCGGCCTGGACGTGGAGCGCACCACGTGGGACTGGGGCCGCCGCACCGGACATGTCGGCGCGGCGGACCAGCTCACCGGCCTGACCCACCTGGTCGAGACCGGCCAGGTGGGGCCGGGCGACCGGGTGCTGCTGGTCGGGATCGGCGCCGGGTTCGCCTGGACGTGCGCCGCCGTCGAGATCACCGGCCTTCCCGGCTGGGGCGTCTGACGCGGTCAGGTCAGGCGTTCCCGGAGGGTCGTCTTCTGGACCTTGCCGGTGACGGTCTTGGGCAGTTCGTCCACCAGTTCCAGCCGTTCCGGCCAGTAGATCGGAGTCATCTCCGCCTCCTTCAGCGTCGCCCGGAGCTCCTCCAGGGTGACCGGAGGCTCCCCGGCGGCCGGCACGACCACCGCGCAGATGACCTGGTCAGCGCCCTGCCGGACCGGGATGCCGATCACGCTGGCCTCGCGGACGCCCGGATGCCGGCAGAGGGCCGCCTCCAGTTCGGTGTCGGGGACGAACAGGCCGTTGCGCATCACGGTGTCCTTGGCGCGTCCGGTGATGCGGATGCCGCCGCGGCCGTCGTCGCGGGCGAGGTCGTCGGTGTTGAACCAGCCCTCGTCGTCCAGGAGCGCCTGGTACAGCTCGGGGCGCCGGACGTAGCCGAGGCACTGCGTGGGGCCGCGCACCCACAGCACGCCCGAGCCGTCGCGCTGGCCCTCGATCGGGTCGATGCGCAGTTCCATGTCGGCCATCGGGCTGCCGTCGCTGTGGACGGCCCAGTCCTCGGGGTCGTCGGGGCGGCTGACGGTGACCGCGCCGTTCTCCGACATGCCCCACAGGGAGTGCAGCCGCAGCCCGAGCACCTCCTTGACCTCCTCGACGAGCTTCGGCGGGATCGGCGCGGACCCGCTGATGACCGCGCGCAGCATGCCGAGGTCGCGCGGCGCCTCCCGCTGCGCGTCCACCAAGGACCGCAGGTAGTGGGGCGGCGCGTACACGTAGGTGACGCCGTAGGAGGCGAGCATTTCGAGGGTCGGCGGGCCGTCCTGGGAGTCCTGGAAGACGGAGGTGGCGCCGAGCGACAGCGGCATGAGCATGCCGCGGACGAACCCCGTGTAGTGGGTGTTCCAGGCGACCATGGTGATGACGTCCGAGCCGTCCAGCGCGAACACCTCGGCCTCGCCGCGGATCGCCGCGTACAGGGTGTTCTGGCTGTGCAGGACGCCCTTGGGCTCGCCGGTCGTGCCGGACGTGAACAGCACCAGGAACGGCTCGTCCGGCTCGCGCTCCCGGCCGTCGAGGTCGTCCGCGCGGGTCTTCTCCCAGGGCGTGTCGAAGAAGTGCGCGTGCAGGTCGAGGGCGCCGGCGGGCTTCGGGCCGCCGGACACCGCGACGTGCTCCAGCGACGGCAGCTCGCCCGCCAGCCGCACGCCGAGCTCGCCGAGCTCCTCGCCGCCGTGCACGGCCTCGGTGATCAGCACCCGCGCGTCGGTGAGGTCGAGCATGACCTCCAGCTCCCGCCGCCGGTAGATGGGCAGCAGCGGGCAGATGCGGGCGCCCGCGCGCAGGCAGCCGAGCGCGAGGACGGTGATCTCCCAGCCGTTGGTGAGCTGGACGGCGACCGTGTCGCCCGGCCGCACGCCGAGCTCGGCCAGCGCGCCGGCGCACCGGTCGGCGAGCCGGGTGAGATCGGCGTAGGTCAGCGCGCGGGTCTCGCCGCCGACCCGGCGGGCCACGAGGGCGGTCTTGCCGGGGTGCGCGCGGGTGTGCCGGCGCAGGTCGTCGAGGAAGGTCCCGTCCCGCCACCAGCCCGCCCGGCGATATTGCAGTGCGTTGGTCAGCCCCGCCATCACGGCCTCCGTCTGTTATGTCACGACGTCACAAAACGACGAATCAATCCTGTTCTTATCTTGGTGGTTCCGCTTTCCGCAAGATCATGTTTTTATGTTCCCGACCAGGTTGCACCGGTACACCCGGAGGAGCCGAGTTTGCCAGTGAAGGTGCTTTACATCACCGGTTGGTGTCGCAGCGGCAGCACCATGCTGGGCAACGTCCTCGCCGAGGCACCGGGCGTCGTTCATGTCGGTGAACTGCGTTTTCTCTGGTTGAACGGGGTGCTCGGAACGGGCAGCAACCGGCGCTGCGGCTGCGGTTCCGGACACCGCGAATGCCCGTTCTGGTCGGAGGTGCTGGAGGAGGTCCGGCCGTCCGGGACGTCCCTCGAACGGCACGCCGCCGAGGTCGTCGCCTGGCAGGACGCGTACCGGACCCGGCACACCTGGCGGGTGCTGCGCGACCCGTCGCGCAACGGATGGCCGGACGTGCTCGCCGCCACCTACCGCGCCATCGCCCGCGTCTCCGGCGCCCGGGTCATCGTCGACAGCTCCAAGTTCGCCTCGGACGCCGCGCTGCTGGCGTCCCTCCCGGACGTCGAGGGGCGCTACGTCCACCTGATCCGCGATCCCCGCGCGGTCGCCTGGTCGTGGCTGCGGCCGAAGGACTACACGGGCCGCCGCTCCGCGCTGAACAGCACCTGGCACTGGACCGGCTTCAACCTGGCGGCCGAGGCGGTCGGCCGCGCGCACCGCGACCAATCGCTGCACATGCGCTACGAGGCGCTGGTGCGCGACCCGCGCGCCGCCGTCGACGCCGTCCTGGACCTCCTCGGGCACGAGGGCCCGAACCCCGTCGCCGCCGACGGGACGGTCGAGCTCGGCGGCAACCACACGGTCACCGGCAACCCGAACCGGTTCGGCCGCGGCCGGACCCGCATCGAGGAGGACCGCAGGTGGCACGCCGCGCTCCCGCGCCCCCAGCGGTCCGCGACCACGCTCATGGCGCTCCCCCTGCTGCACCGCTACGGCTACGAGAAGAGGGTGTGACGTGGACCTGGGACTGAACGGAAGGGTGGCCCTCGTCGCGGGCGGATCGGCGGGCATCGGCCTCGCGATCGCCCGCGACCTGGTGCGCGAGGGCGCGACGGTTTCCATCGCCGGCCGCGACGCCGCCCGGCTGGCCAAGGCCCGCGACGAGATCCGCGCGGACCTCGGCGCGGAGGTCGGGACCCGGTCGCTGGACGTGCGCGACACGGAGGCGGCGCGGGCCTGGGTGGACGAGGCCGCGGCCGAGCACGGCGCCGTGCACATCATGGTCACCAACGCGGGTGGGCCGCCCGCCGGGCCGACCGGGGCGTTCGGCCCGGACGACTACCGCGCCGCGCTCGACCTCGGCATGGTCGCCCACATCGGGCTCGTGCAGGCCGCGCTCCCCCACATGCAGGCGGCCGGATGGGGCCGGGTCCTTATGGTCACCAGCGAGACGATCCGCGACCTCATCCCGGCGTTCGCGCTGTCGGGGATCGTGCGGACCGGTCTCGTCGGCTACGCCAAGACCCTGGTCCACGAACTGGGCCCGGGAGGCATCACCGTGAACGTCCTCGCTCCCGGATACACCGCGACGGACGCGCTGCTGTCCGGCATCACCGGCGAACCCGAGGCGGAGACCGCGCGCGTCGCGCGGGAGGCGGGCATCCCGCTCGGCCGGGTCGCCCGCCCCGAGGAGGTCGCTGCGGCCGCTGTGTTCCTGCTGAGCGAGCGCGCGAGCTTCGTCACCGGCACCGTCCAGGTCGTCGACGGCGGCCGCTCCCTGGGGGTCTGACCATGCCCGATTTTCCCGTGCCCGATTCTCCTGTGTCCGACGTGCGCATGATGCTGGACGACCCCGAACTGACCCGGCGCAGCCCCGGCGAGGAGTTCGCGCTCGCCCACGCCCGGTACGGGCCGGACGCGGCGGTCCACCTGCGCGCCTCCATCAGCGACCTGTTCCCGCCGGCCAAGCGCCGTCCCCGCTTCACCGTCCGGCACCTGCTCCGCAAGGCCGTCGTGGACGCCGACGAGACGACCGTCTTCACCGAGCGGGCCGAGAACACCTCGCCGGACGACGCCGCCCCCGAGTGGGAGTTCGAGGTGGGCGTGGAGACCGTCCGGACGCAGGTCGTGCGGGCTTCGGTGCCGGTGCCCAAGGAGATCCTCGCCGACCCCGCCGCGCTCGCCGCGTTCGTGGACTACCGCCTGCTGGTGCGGCTCGGCACGGCGGAGAACGACGTCCTGCTCAACGGGACGGGACCGATCCGCGGCCTGCTGCGCCACCCGGGGCTGCGGCGCCGCCCCGCCGAGCCGTCGGACGGCGGGTCGGCCGCCCGGACGCTGCTGGCGACGGCCGCGCTGTGCGAGTGGTACGGCGGCTCGGCGGACGGGATCGTCATGCACCCCGACGACTGGTGGCCGCTCGTCGCGGACGGCGCGTTCCTGGAACGGCTCGCCGTTCAGGGCGTCAAGGTCAGCCGGACCCGCATGGTGCCCGCGGGCACGGCCCTCGTCGGCGACTTCACGGCCGCAGCGACGCTGCTCGACCGCCGCTCCTCCACGATCCGGCTCGACGGGGACGCGCTGGTCGCCGAGATCATCGAGGGCCTCGCCGTGCACCTGCCCGGCCACTTCGTGCTCACCTCGCTTCCCGGCGGGCGCTGATGGGCGGCCCCGCACCGACCCGGCCGCCGGCGGCGGACCTGCCGGCCGTAGCGCACCGGGTGCGCGAGCACATCGTGCGGATGTGCGCCGGGCCCGAGGGCGGCCACCTCGGCGGATCGATGTCGCTCGTGGAGATCCTCACCCTGCTGTACTTCGAGGTGATGCGGGTCGATCCGCGCCGCCCCGCGGCTGTGGACCGTGACATCTTCCTCCTCAGCAAGGGGCACGGCGCCATGTGCCTCTACGCGGTGCTGGCCGAGCGGGGCTTCTTCCCCGTCGCGGAACTGGCGGAGTACTCCCGGCCGGGGAGCAGGCTGATGGGCCATCCGGTCCGCGCGGTGCCCGGGGTGGAGATGCCCACCGGATCGCTCGGGCACGGGCTCGCGCTCGCCAACGGGTTCGCCGTCGCCGATCGGGGGCGCCGGTGCTTCGCCGTCCTCGGGGACGGCGAGTTGCAGGAGGGTTCGGTCTGGGAGGCGGCCATGGCCTCCGCCGCGCTCGGCCTCGGGAACCTGACGGCCGTCATCGACCGCAACCGCCTCCAGATCACCGGCCCGACCGAGGACGCGATCGGGCTGGAGCCGCTCGCGGACCGCTGGCGCAGCTTCGGCTGGACGGTGCGCGAGGTCGACGGCCACGACTTCGACGCGCTGCGCGAGGCGCTCGGCCCCGGGGAGACCGGGAGCGGGCCTCCCGTGGCGGTCATCGCCCGCACCGTCAAGGGACGCGGCCTGCCGTCGCTGGAGGCGAAGACGCACAGCCACTACGCGAGACTGAGCGGCCGCCAGGCCGAGCGCTCCCTCGCCGTACTGCGCGCCCGACGCAAGCGAGCGCTGTCATGACGGCCGACGTCCCCCGCGAGGCGGCACGGCCGCGCTCCGCCCGTGAGGTGTACCGGGACTTGCTGCCCGAGCTGATGCGGGCCGACGGGCGGCTGTACTGCCTGGACAGCGACACCGGGCTGTTCGACGCGGACGCCTTCGCCGACGTCCCCGGCCGCTACCTCAACCTCGGCATCGCCGAGCACAACCTGATGGGGACGGCCGCAGGCCTGGCCGCCAGCGGGAACGTCCCGTTCGTCACGACGATGGCGACCTTCGCCGCGACCCGGGCGCTGGAGGCCATCAAGATCGACATCGCGTACAACGCGCTGCCGGTCCGGATCGTGGCCACCCACGGCGGGCTGGCCGCGGGGCATCTCGGCCCGACCCACCACGCGCTGGAGGACCTGGCCGTCATGCGGACGCTGCCCGGTTTCACCGTGGTCGTCCCGGGCGACGCGGCGCAGGCGGGCGAGGCCGTCCGGCAGTGCGCGGCGCTGCCCGGTCCCGCCTACGTCCGGCTCGGCCGCTCGGCCACCCCGGACCTGGACGCCGCCGCGCCCGGTGGCGGCCCGTTCGAGATCGGGCGGGCGCAGTGGCTGCGGCGCGGCCGGGACGTGGCGATCATCGCGTGCGGGCCGTATCCGGTGCTGGCGGCGGTGCGGGCCGCCGACCGGCTCGCGGAGCGGGGCGTCCGGGCGACCGTCCTCAACCTGCACACGCTGCGCCCGCTGGACGTCGCGGCCGTGGTGGCGGCGGCCGAGGGCGCCGCGGGCGTCGTCACCGTCGAGGAGCACTGGCGCTCCGGCGGCCTCGGCGGCGCCGTCGCCGAGACCCTCGCCGAGCACGCCCCGGCCCGGGTGGCGCGCGTCGGCATGCCCGACACGTTCGCCGAGCGGGCGGGCGGCCAGGAGGACCTGCTCGACCGGTACGGCATCACGGCGGGCGCGGTCGTCGCCGCGGCGCTGAACCTGACCAGCGGAACCCATGGAGGTGGCACGCATGACCCAGACCTGTCCCGAGTGTGAGGGCCCGGTCCAGCTCGCCGAGCCGGTCCGGCTGAGCGAGATCGCGCAGTGCGCCGACTGCTCCAGCGAGCTGGAGGTGGTCGGCCTGGATCCGGTGGCCCTCGCGCTCGCCCCCGAGATCGAGGAGGACTGGGGCGAGTGAGGCCGGTGGCCGTGCTGGCCTCCCGGGTGCGGTACGAGGAGAAGCGGATCTTCGCCGCGCTGGAGCGCCGCGGGGTGCCGTACGCGCATGTCGACACCCGCCGGTTCAGCGCCGAGCTGGGCGGTGGAGCGGCGAGCGCCGAGCCCCGGTACGCGGCGGCGCTGAACCGGGAGATCTCCCACAGCCGCGCCCTCTACGCCTCGATGCTGCTGGAGGCGCGCGGCGTGCCGACGGTCAACCGGTCGGAGGTGATCGCCGTCTGCGGCGACAAGCTGCGGACCTCGCTGGAGCTGGAGCGCGCCGGCGTCCCCACTCCGCGCACGGCGGTCGCGCTCACCCCCGAGGAAGGCGTCGAGGCCGCCGAGCGGCTGGGCTTCCCCGTGGTGGTCAAGCCGCTGACGGGGTCGTGGGGACGGCTCGCGGCGGCGGTGCGCGACCGGGAGGCGGCGCAGACCGTCCTGGAGCACCGGGCCGCCCTGCCCTCGCCGCTCCAGCACATCGTCTACCTGCAAGAACTCGTCGACAAGCCGGGCCGCGACATCCGCGTGATCGTCGCCGGGGACAAGGTGGTGGGCGCGACGTACCGCTACTCGGACGGCTGGCGCACCAACGCCGCGCGGGGCGCGCGCTCCGAGCCGTGCCCGCTCACGCCCGAGCTGGTCGAGCCGGCGATGCTCGCCGCGCGGGCCGTGGGCGGCGGGGTGCTGGGCGTCGACCTGATCGAGGGCCCCGAGGGGCCGCTCGTGCTGGAGGTCAACCACAACGTCGAGTTCCGCGGCTTCCAGGACGCGCACGGCGAGGACGCGGACGTCGCGGACGCGATCGTCACCCACGTGCTGGAGGCGGCATGATCCGGGTCGGCGTCATGGGCGCCGCCGGGTACCTCGGCGGCGAACTGCTGCGGCTGCTCATCGGCCACCCGGGGACGGAGGTCGCCCACGCGGTCTCGACCCGGTTCCCCGGCCGCCGCGTGGACTCCGTCCACCCCAACCTGCGGGCCCAGACCGACCTGGTGTTCAGCGCGCCGGACGACCTCGACGCCTGCGACGTGCTGCTGATGGCGACCCCGCACAAGGCCACCATGAAGCTGCTGCCCGAGATGCGGGGACGGGCCAAGACCGTCATCGACCTGTCGGGGGACTTCCGCAACCCCGACCCCGCCGTCTACGAGCGGTACTACGGCGTCCCGCACACCGCGCCCGAGCTGCTCGGCGCGTTCGTGCCCGGCGTCCCCGAGCTGTTCCGCGCGGAGCTGGCCGAGGCCGACCTCATCAGCGTGCCCGGATGCATGGCCACCGCGGCGATCCTCGCGCTGCACCCCCTGACCGGGCTGATCGGCCCGGACGTGCAGATCGACGCGCGCACGGGGTCGAGCGGGTCGGGCGCACTCGCCGGAGACGCCAACCTGCACGCCGAACGCAGCGGTGCGCTTCGGGTCTTCGCCCCGGTGCGGCACCGCCACGAGGCGGAGGTCGCGCGGCACACCGGCCTGAACGCCAGGATGACCGCCACCGGGGTCGAGGCCGTGCGCGGGGTGCAGGTCGTCTGCCACGCCACCGGCTCCGCCGACGAGAAGGCCGTCCGCCGCGCCTACCGCAAGGCGTACGCGGACGAGCCGTTCGTCCGGATCGTCGCGCACCGGTCGGGGACGCACCGGCTCCCCGATCCGAAGCTGCTGTCCGGGTCCAACTACTGCGACGTCGGCTTCGCGGTGGACGGCGACCGGATCACCGCGATCGCCGCGCTGGACAACCTGGTGAAGGGCGGTGCGGGCGCCGCGGTGCAGTGCCTCAACATCCGGACCGGCCAACCCGAGACCCTGGGCCTGGGGTTCCCCGGCCTGCACCCGGTCTGATGGGTTCCGGTCAGATGGGCGCTGGTTCGGGGATCGTCGTGGTGAAATGCGGCGGCGCGGTCCCCGCCGAGACGGTGTGCGCGGACCTCGCCGGGCTCGTCGGGCGGGCCGTGCTGGTCCACGGCGGTGCCGCCGACGTCGACCGGCTCGCCGGGGACCTCGGCGTGCCCGCCCGCACCCTCGTCTCGCCGAGCGGCGTGACCAGCCGGCACACCGATCCCGCCATGCTGGAGGTCCTCACGCTGGCGCTCGCCGGACGGGTCAAGCCCAGGCTGCTGCGCGCCCTGGCCGCGAACGGCGTCCCCGCCGTGGGACTGACGGGCCTGGACGGCGGGCTGCTGCGGGCGCGGCGCAAGACGGCGCAGCGCACCGTGCGCGACGGCCGCACCGTCATCGTCCGCGACGACCACAGCGGGCGGCTCACCGGCGTCCGGCCCAAGGTGCTGAACGTGCTGGTCGGCGCCGGGTTCGTCCCGGTGGTGTCGCCGCCGGCGCTGGGCGAGGACGGCGCGCCGGTGAACGTGGACGCCGACCGGGTCGCGGCGGCGGTCGCGGGCGCGCTGCGCGCCGAGCGGCTGGTCCTGCTGACCACGGCGCCGGGCCTGCTGCGCGACGCGTCCGACGAGGGCTCGCTGCTGGACCGCTGCCCGCTCCCCCGCGAGGGCCCCGTCCCGCACGCGGCGAGCGGCGGCATGCACCGCAAGCTCATCGCCTCCCGCGAGGCCCTGCTCGCGGGCGTCCCCCGGGTGTCGATCGGCGACGGGCGGATCCCCCGCCCCGTCACCGCGGCCCTGGGCGGCGCCGGCACGACCTTGGAGATCATGTGAGCGACCCCGTCGACCTGCTGCACGCCATGCTGTCGATCCCCTCGCCGTCCGGGCGGGAGGACGAGCTGGCGCGCTACCTGGAGAAGGTCATGAACGACCTCGGCATGGCCGCGCGCCGCGACGAGGCCGGCAACGTGATCGGCGACATCGGCACCGGCTCGGGGCCGGTGGTGATGCTGCTCAGCCATCTCGACACCGTCGACCGGCCGCTGCCGGCGCGGCGCGAGGGCGGCCGCCTCGTGGGCCGGGGCGCCGCGGACGCCAAGGGCCCGCTCGCCGCGATGATCAGCGCGGCGGCGGCCCGGCCCTCGTTCCCCGGCACGCTGCGGGTCGTGGGCGCGGTCGAGGAGGAGCGGCTGTCGCGGGGCGGCGAGCACCTGGCGCGCACCTGCCCCGCGCCGGACGCGCTGCTCGTCGGGGAGCCGAGCGGCTGGTCGCGGGTGGTGCTCGGCTACAAGGGCAAGATCGACGTCGAGTACCGGGTCGCCCGGCCCGCGACGCACTCCACCAACCCGGCCGCCAAGGCGACCGAGGTAGCGGTGGCGTTCTGGCACGACCTGCTGGAGGCGCTCGGCCCCGAGCGCGACCACGCCGCGTTCGGCCTGCCCGCCGCGACGCTGCGCGGCGTCCACGGGGACCTCACCGAGGCGCGGCTCGACGTCGACTGCCGCGTCCCGCCCGGGTACGACGCCGAGGCCTTCGCGGCGCGGCTGCGCGCCCGCGCGGACGGCGGCGAGGTCACGATCGTCCGGCACGTCCCGGCGGTGCGCAGCGGGCGGTCCGACCCGGTGGTGCGGGCGGTGACGGCCGCCATCCGGCGGCACGGCGGGACGCCCCGGCCCACCCTCAAGACGGGCACGTCCGACATGAACACCGTGGCGCCGCACTGGGACGTCCCCATGGCGACGTACGGGCCGGGCGACAGCTCGCTGGACCACTCCGACGAGGAGCACATCGAGATCGCCGAGTTCCTGAAGGGCGTCGACGTGCTCACCACCGCGCTCGACGAACTGGCCGCCGTCCTCTGACCGTCCCCGCCCGGGGTCAGGGGGTGCTGGCAGCGGTGGTGTTGCGAGCGGTGGCGCGTTCCCAGGCGTCGCGGTCGCGGAGGTAGAGGCCGCCGGGGGCGCGGATGGACAGCACCGTCATCCCGTCGCGGTCGAGGCGGTAGGTGATGCGGCCGGTGACGTGGCGGGCGACGCTCTCCACGAACGCCTGCGCGGCCTCCCGCAGCGGGCCGTACCAGCGGCCCTCCACCGCCTCCCGTGTCCACAACTGCTCCAGCGCCAGCTTCTCCCGCATCGTCTCGGCGGGGACGGTGGCGCTTTCGAGCTGGCGGTAGGCGTGCAGCAGCAGGCACGCCGCCGGCATCTCCCGCACTTCGAGGACCTTCTCGCCGCCCGCGAGGTGCTCCAGGCCGGAGTAGCGGCCGAGGCCGAACCGGCCGGCGCGGACGTTCAGCGACGCGATCATCTCCCGCAGGCCGGCGGCCGCGCCGTCGACGGCCACGGGCCGGCCCGCCTCGAAGTCGAGCGTGATCTCCGCGGGGCGGTCCGGGCGCGGGCCCGCCGTCCAGAAGTAGAGGTCCGCCGGGACGGGGAACCACTCCGGGTCGTCCAGGATCCCCGACTCGAACTCCCGGCACCACAGGTTGGAGTCGCCGCTGTAGGCGCGGTCGGCGAACTCCGCGAACCCGGCGTCCTTGAGCGCCGCGCGCTTGTCGTCGCGGCCGATCGCGTCGTGCTCGTAGGGGCTGCCGAAGTGGCCGTCGAACCCGAGCGCGGCGATCGAGGAGTCGATCCGGCGCAGGCTGTTCTGCGACCGGTTGGCGGTGTGCACGATCGCGTGCGCGCCCACCTTCCGGGCGAGGTCGACCGCGGCCCGGGCCAGCAGCGGGCGGCTGAGCGACGAGCTGACCGGGTGGATGCCGAGGTAGACGGCCTGCGCCGCGATGGCGGGCGCCACGAACTCCTCCGCGAACTCCTCCGACAGGTCGGCCCGCACGTGCTCGGCGCCGAGCGAGCCCAGGTCGGCGCCCGTCCGGTCGTACTCGGCGTCGCCGCCGAGCTCCACGGACAGGGCGTGGACGTGCAGGCCGCGGTGCCGGCTGAGCCGCCACAGGAGGTAGAAGCTGTCGAGGCCGCCGCTGAAGAGCGTCACCACCCGGCCGCCCTGCGCCGCCACGGTGTCGATGTGCCCGAACTCGCGGATGCGTCTCCTACCCTGCCTTCGCGTATCCGGACCCACGTAACCGACCCTCCAGGGACGAGCGGCGAGCAGCGGTCAAGATCAACTTAGGGGTCAAGATCATCGCCGCGCACTGGCACGTGATCACAAAATCCGCCGCGAACGCAGACAGCAATCGCCGGTTGCGCCGCGAGCGCTCAGCGGGCGGGCGGACCGGCCGCCAGGACGCAGGGGCGAAGGCCGCCGGGGACGCCGGTGAGGGCCTCGCCGCCGCTCTCGTAGGGGAGGGCGAACGGCAGGCCGGCGGCGGCCAGCGGGCGCGGGCGGTCCATGAGGTGGAAGTGCAGGTGCGGCTCGGAGGTGTTGCCCGAGTTGCCGACCTCGCCGAGGACGTCCCCCGCCCTTACCCGGTCGCCCTTGGCGACCCGCACCGATCCGCGGCGCAGGTGGGCGAAGACCGCGTACACGCCACCGCCGAGGTCGAGCGTGACGGAGTTGCCGACGACGAACCTGCCCGCCGACAGCGTCAGGACGGACAGCAGCTGGCGGAACACCATCCCCTCGACCAGGAGGTAGGCGATGCCGGGCCAGGAGTTGCGGCTCCAGTGGTCGCGCTGCCACCCGCTCGCCTGGACGACCACGCCGTCGGCCGGTGCGGCGACGGGGCGCCCGAAGGACGGGAACGTCTCCGGGCGCGCGGCGAGCGGCCAGCGCCGCGTCGCCCGCCATTCGCCGTCCGGGACGTGGACCAGGTCGATCGCGTAGGTCTGGCCGAGCTCGTGCGTCCCGTGACTGGGCACCTTGTCGGCGGGGCTGTTGACGGGCACCCAGCGCCCCTCGACCGGGCTGCGCAGGACGACCGGCTCGCGGTCCGGTGCACTGCCGGACACGAAGAACAGCACGAGCCCCGCCGCGATGAGGACCATTCCGGCGCCCCAGAGCACGCCGATGCCGTGCAGGGATGTGGTGATGGCCAGCGCGAGGCCCAGCAGGATGAACAGCGTCCGGAAGCGTGCGAGCGTCCTGATCATCGTTCCTCCACAGGTCGGTCAGCGGCGGGTCGCCGCGATCACGGTGAGGATCGGCACCACCCGTTCGCCGGGGACGGTGTAGCGCCCGCGCCCGGTGGTGCGCAGCCAGCCGGCCGCGACGAGCTGGCGCAGATGGTGGTAGAGCTGGCCGGTCGTGCCGAGGCTCTCGTGGGCGGCCAGCTCGGAGACGGTGCGGGAGCCGTGCAGGATCTCCCGGAGCAGCAGCAGCCGGACGGGATGCGCGAGCGCCGAGAGCGCGTCGGCGGACTGCGACCAGTCGTCCGACAGCAGGTCTCCGGCCGGATGCCCCTGCTGCCATTCGAAGTGCTCGCCGGACGGCAGCGCCACCGAGCCGGTGAACAGCACCGCGCCGGGATCGGGCGCCCGCTCCTTCAGCGCGTCCAGCGCCCAGAAGGTGTCGCCCGGCTCCGGGCGCCCGGCCGCGGGGGCGGCCCCTTCCAGCGCGGCCACGCGCTCCTCCAGCCGCGCGACGCGTTCCGCCAGCGTCTCCTCGGTCACTCCTCCACTATTACGTAAGTACGTAGATTCGACAAATCCCGCCCTTCGGTCGAGGTCGGGCTCAGTCGGAGGCCGGGGTGACGAGGGGTCGGTAGTGCGCCAGATAGGTGCGGTGGTCCCAGTCGTCCAGGAACCGCGCCGCCGCGGCGCGACCGGCCTGGAAGAGGCGCTCGCGGGTCGCCGCGTCGAGGTCGAAGTCGGTCGCGAGCACGCCGTCGGTGCGGGCGAACATCGTGCGGGCCACGATGGCCGGCTCGTCCATCTGCACCCGGTCGTGCGCCTCCGCCATCGTCGAGACGAGCGCGCGGCCGTAGCCGACGGGGCCGCGGACGGCGCGCCACTCCCGGTACACGCCCTCGGAAGGGGAACGGGCCGACAGCTTCACGCCGAACGTCGGCCAGCGGGGTTCGCGGTCCTCCCGGTCGAAAATGGTGATCGGGTAGTTGGAGAGCATTCCGCCGTCCACGTGGAGGCACTGGCGCCCGTCGTTCCGGCACAGGCGGCGCGGCCGGAAGAAGACCGGAATGGACGCCGAGGCGCGCACCGCGTCCGCGACGGGCTGCTCGTCGGCGGGCAGGCCGTACCGCTCGTAGTCCCACGGGAGCCGGACCATCCGCCCGCTGCTGATGTCGGAGACCACGACGACGAGCTTGTAGGCGTGCTGGGGCGGCAGCGCCGAGTCGGGGTCGTGCAGTTTCAGCTGCCCGAACGTCTCGACCCCGCACTCCTTCAGGCGCGCCGCGATCCACCGGTGCAGGGCGTCGCCCTTGTGCAGGCCGAGCGTGGTGAGCAGGGACAAGCCGCGGACGGCCGCGAAGCGCGAGCCGTCCTGGAACGTCCGGTAGTCGAGCCCGCGCATGAGCTCGATCATGTCCGGGACCGGCATCCCGGCCGCCACCAGCGATCCGATGATCGCGCCGGCGGAGGTTCCGGCGACGCGGGCGGGCGCGCCGAGGCGGTACCCGCGCGCCTCCATCTCGGCGATCGCGCCCACCAGCGCGATGCCCTTGACGCCGCCGCCCTCCAGCACGAGGTCGGCGCGCCGCACTGCCGAAGAGTCCATCGCTCTCCCTTCCCCCGCGGCGCCGGACGGCGGCGCGGGCCGCTTTCCGAACCGAAACGGAAAACGGCTGACAGGCGAATGGAATCCGTTCCGCCTCTCCCCTGGAAGATGCCCTATCGATCTATCTTTCAATGGTCGGCGGCATGCAATTTTTTCGCATGTTCTCGGTGATCGGAAATTGCGCCGGCCGCGCGGGCGATATCGATCGACCGCGGAGCCCGCCGGATGCCCGCCACCCGCACAGCGGATGGAATGAGCTCGAAAGTTTCGATGGACGCTCCTCGGGACGACCGCCGATCAGTCGGTCTGACCTGTGAAAGGAAGAACAGGCTGTTGACGCCTGAGCCTCACGGGGATACTTTCCCGTCAGTTGTCGAAAGTTTGTCGAAACTTTTCGGCTGCGCACCGAGACAGCCGAACGGCAGATCCCCGCGGACCTGGGCAAGGAGGAAAGAGACCATGAGAAGAGCACTCACCGCGGTGCTTGGCACGGGCGTGCTGCTCCTGGCGATGCTGGTGGCCGTCGCGCTCCCCGCGTCGGCCGCCCCGGGCACGCTCAAGGAGGCCGCCGCGGCCAAGGGCCGGGTCTTCGGCGCCGCCGCGGCCACCGCCCACATGGGCGAGTCGGCGTACGCCGCCACGCTCGACCGCGAGTTCAACCAGCTCACGCCCGAGAACGAGATGAAGTGGAATACCACCGAGCCGTCCAGGAACTCGTTCGACTTCGGCCCGGCCGACCAGCTCGTGAGCCACGCGCAGGCCCAGAGCATGAAGATCCGCGGGCACACGCTCGTGTGGCACAACCAGCTGCCGGACTGGGTGAGCGGCATCTCCTCGCGGGACGACCTGCTGAGCGCCATGCGGAACCACATCGCGAAGGAGGCCGGCCACTACGCGGGCAAGGTCGCCTACTGGGACGTGGTGAACGAGGCGTTCCAGGACGGTTCGGGCGCGCGCCGCGACTCGGTGTTCCAGCGGGTCATCGGCGACTCCTACATGGAGGAGGCGTTCCGCGCGGCGCGCGCGGCCGACCCCAACGCCAAGCTCTGCTACAACGACTACAACATCGACGGGCAGAACGCGAAGAGCAATGCCGTCTACAACATGGTCAAGGACTTCAAGGCACGCGGCGTCCCGATCGACTGCGTGGGCCTCCAGGCGCACCTGACGCTGGGAGCCGTCCCGTCCGACATGCAGACCAACATGCAGCGCTTCGCCGACCTCGGCGTGGACGTCCACATCACCGAACTGGACATCCGCATGTCCACCCCGCCGGACAGTTCCAAGCTCGCCACCCAGGCGAACGACTACAAGAAGGTCGTCTCCGCCTGCCTCGCCGTGTCGCGCTGCACCGTCATCACCGTCTGGGGCGTCACCGACAAGTACTCGTGGATTCCCGACGTGTTCCCCGGTGAAGGCGCCGCGCTGCTGTTCGACGGCAACTACGCCAAGAAGCCCGCATACGACGCGACGCTCCAGGCCCTCGGCGGCGAGGACCCGGGCGACCCCGGCGACCCGGGCGACCCCGGGGCCGTCACCTGCACCTACGCCCGCACGGCGCAGTGGAACGGGGGTTTCAACGGCCAGGTGACCATCAAGGCCGGCGCCACCGCGGTCGCCTCGTGGACGGTCGTCATGACGATGGGCTCGGGCCAGCAGATCGTCGCCCTGTGGAACGGCACCGCGAGCACGAGCGGCAACGTCGTCACGGTCAAACCGGTCGGCTGGAACGGCAACCTCGCGCCGGGCGCTTCGGCGTCTTACGGGTTCACCGTCAACACCCCGACCGGGAACACGGCCGACCCCGTCATCAGCTGCGGCACCCCCTGACCCGCTCGCGTCCTCCCGCAAGACCTCCGTCCGGCACGGCGGCCGCTCCCATGCCGCCGTGCCGGACGGGGCCTCGCCTGCTCGCCACAAACACCTGCGCCCCGTACATACATCCCTGATCACGGGTTAGTGGAGGAAGCCAGAGGAACCGAGGGCGGGAGGTGGCGCGTCTTGGCACTGCGGATCGAGGACTACGGGCTGCTGGGCGACACGCAGACGGCGGCGCTGGTCGGCAAGGACGGCTCGATCGACTGGCTCTGCCTGCCCCGGTTCGACTCCCCCGCCTGCTTCGCCTCGCTACTCGGCGACGAGGACGCCGGGTTCTGGCGCGTCGCGCCCGCGGCCGGCGGGAGGTGCGCGCGGCGCCGGTACCGGGACGACACGCTGATCCTGGAGACCGAGTGGGACACCCCGGACGGGTCCGTCCGGCTGATCGACTTCATGCCGCCGCGCGGTGAGGCCGCCGACGTCGTCCGGATCGTGGAGGGGCTCAGCGGGAGCGTCCCGATGCGCACGGCGCTCCGGCTGCGGTTCGACTACGGGCGGATCGTGCCATGGGTGCGGCACCAGGAAGGCGAGCTCAACGCCGTCGCAGGCCCGGACGCCACCTGGTTGAAGACGCCCGTCGCCCTCGAAGGGCGCGACCTGACGACCGGCGCCGACTTCACGGTGTCGGCCGGGGAGCGCGTCCCGTTCGTCCTGACCTACCAGCCGTCGCACCTGCCGCGTCCGAAGGCCGTGGAGGCGGAGCAGGCGCTGTCCGACACGGAGCTGTTCTGGTGGGACTGGATGGGCCGCTACGACTACGACGGGCGGTGGGACGAGGCGGTCCGCCGTTCGCTGATCACGCTGAAGGCGCTCACCTACGCGCCCACCGGCGGCATCGTCGCCGCCGCGACCACCTCGCTGCCCGAGCGGCTCGGCGGCCCGCGCAACTGGGACTACCGGTTCTGCTGGCTGCGGGACGCGACGTTCACGCTCCAGGCCCTGCTCGGCACCGGTTTCGTCGCGGAGGCGAAGGCGTGGCGGGAGTGGCTGCTGCGCGCCGTCGCCGGCGACCCCGCCGACCTGCAGATCATGTACGCGATCGACGGCACCCGGCGGCTCACCGAGTACACCGTGGACTGGCTCGCCGGCTACGAGGGGTCGGCGCCGGTGCGGGTGGGCAACGCCGCGTCCGAGCAGTTCCAGCTGGACACCTGGGGCGAGGTCCTGGACGGCCTGCACATCGCCCGCGAGGCCGACATCGGCACCGACGAGAACGCCTGGGACCTCCAGGTCGCCCTGATGGACTTCCTCGAAGGGCACTGGAGCGACCCCGACAACAGCCTGTGGGAGGTCCGCGGGGAGCGGCGCGACTTCGTCCACTCCAAGGTCCTCGCCTGGACGGGCGTCGACCGCGCCGTCAAGGCCGTCGAGGGGTACGGGCTGGACGGCCCCGTCGGCAGGTGGAAGGAGCTGCGGGAGCGGATCCACGCGGACGTGTGCGAGCACGGCTACGACGCGGACCGCGGCACGTTCACCCAGTTCTACGGATCGCGCGGGCTGGACGCGGCGCTGCTGCTCATCCCGCAGGTGGGGTTCCTGCCATGGGACGACCCGCGCGTGATCGGCACCGTCGACCATGTGCAGCGGGAGCTGTACCGGGACGGGTTCGTGCTGCGCTACGACACCGGCGTCGACGGCGGTGTGGACGGCATGCCGGGCGGTGAAGGGGCCTTCCTCGCCTGCACGTTCTGGCTCGCCGACGCACTGCACGGAATCGGCCGCACCGAGCAGGCCACCGACCTGTTCGAGCGGCTGCTCGGCCTGCGCAACGACCTCGGGCTGCTCAGCGAGGAGTACGACACCGCCGCCGGGCGGCAGATCGGGAACACCCCGCAGGCGTACTCGCACGTCGGGCTCGTCAACACCGCGCGGCATCTGAGCGGCTCCCGTCCCGCCCATCGCCGCGCCTAGCCGCTGGAGAGGTGGAAGCCGTGGAAGGAGAAGCGCCATGCGCGCCTTGACCGTCCTGCCGGAGAAGCCCGGCTCGCTGGCCGTGACCGACGTCCCCGACCCGGAGCCCGGGAAGGGGGACCTGCTGGTCGACGGGCTCGCCGTGGGGGTGTGCGGCACCGACAAGGAGATCGCCGCCGGGGACTACGGATGGGCCCCGCCGGGCCGCGACCGCCTCGTCATCGGGCACGAGTCGCTCGGCCGGGTGCGGCACGCCCCGTCCGGCAGCGGCTTCTCCCCCGGCGACCTCGTCGTGGGCGTCGTGCGGCGGCCCGACCCGGAGCCGTGCGGGGCCTGCGCGCACGGCGAGTTCGACATGTGCCGCAACGGCCGGTACACCGAGCGCGGCATCAAGGAGATCGACGGGTACGCGAGCCGGGCGTGGCGGGTCGAGGCCGACTACGCGGTCCGGCTGGACCCGCGGCTGGCCGAGGTCGGCGTGCTGATGGAGCCGACCACGGTCGTCGCGAAGGCGTGGGAGCAGGTCGAGAAGGTCGGCAACCGGGCGTGGTTCGAGCCGCGCCGGGTCCTGGTCACCGGTGCGGGCCCGATCGGGCTGCTCGCGGCGATGCTCGGCGTGCAGCGGGGGCTGGACGTCCACGTCCTCGACCGGGTGGCGGACGGACCGAAGCCGCGGCTCGTCGCCGACCTCGGCGCGACCTACCACCGCGGCGGCATCGAGGAGGCCTTCGCGGGCGCGGAGCCGGACGTGGTGATCGAGGCGACCGGCGCGTCCCGCCTGGTGTTCGGCGCGATGGCGCACAACGCCTCGTACGGGATCGTGTGCCTGACCGGGGTGTCCTCGTCCGGACGGCCCCTCGAGGTCGACGCGGGCGACCTCAACCGGCAGATCGTGCTGGAGAACGACGCGGTGATCGGGTCGGTCAACGCCAACCTCCGGCACTACGCCGCCGCCGCCGACGCCCTCGCGCGGGCCGACCTGGACTGGCTCGGCCGGCTGATCTCCCGCCGCGTCCCGCTGGAGCGCTTCGCCGAGGCCTTCACCCCCCATCCGGACGATGTGAAAGTGGTCGTCACCCTCGCCGAATAACCCGTCGAATAAATACCTCAAATACCATCAATCCTTAATCTTTCCGGCGTTCGAATACGGGAAAAGCCGTGCGCGCGGGGCCGCATCCGGCCAGGATGCGGGCATGACGTTCCCGCTGATGCACGGGTACGACCACATCAACGTGGCGGCCCTGCTCGATCCGGTCGCGGACGTCCGCGACCGGGAACTCGGCGAGCGGATGCTGCGGTACCCGAAGCTCTTCCCCGCCGGATCCCCCGAATTCGGTTATGCGGTGCAATTCGCGAAGGAATGGCGGATCGCGTCGCTGGGCGCGGACGGACCGGCCACCGCCCGCTACAGCCTCGCGATGGATCTCCGCACGGCCGCCGCGCGGGAGACCGACGCCCCGACCGTCCAGGCGATGCTGGCGGCGGCCGGGCGGCTCGACCCCGAGGAGGGCGAGCAGCTCGCCAAGGACGAGTGGGAGATCGGCGACCGCCGCTACCGCGTCATCCGGGTGGAGAAGTTCATCCTGCTCGGCCACCGGGTGATGGAGCCGCCCCGGTCCACCGACGCCGACCTCTCCGCGAACGGCCTGCTGCGCGACCACCTCATCGACCCGGCGGCGCCGTGCGGCCAGTGGGAGGCGCAGCTCCGGCTGAACCTGGTCGGGCGGCTGCCGGTGCCGGGCACCGTCCCCGACATGGTCCGCACGGAGGCGCGCCACGCGATCCGGACGCATCCCGGGGTCGTGCTGCTCCCGCCCACCTTCATCGCGGTCGAGGTCGACGGCGACGCCTGGGCCCCGCTCACCGGCGGCGACGACCCGGAGGAGGCCCGCGACCGGCTGGCCCGCCACTTCACCGACCTCATGCCGAGGCTCCGCGAGTTCCAGGGCGACCCCCCGTCCCCCGCCGAACTCGCCGAGTGGACCGCGATCGCCGACGGCATCCGGGCGACGCCGGGCCACGAGTTCAACGTCCGCGGCCGCAAGTTCCGCACCGTCCGCGTCTGCCGCATGCTCCGCCTGGGCCGCGACGGCCCCGAGGCCCCCCGCCCCTCCGACCAGGACCACTACGACCTCCCCACCTTCGGCTGACCCACCCCTTCCGATGCGCGTCGCGCGATCTTCTTCGAGTGTCAACCTCCGGCTCCTTGCCTTTCGCCGCGCGCGCGTCATGATCAAAAACAAGGGAGCCGGATGGAAGGGCGGGCGGATGGTGCGCAGGTGGGTGGCCGTTTCGGCGACGGTGGTCGTGGTGGTCGGGCTCGGAGGGGTGCCCGCGCGGGGCGAGGTGGGGCCGGCGCCGGGGGTTGACGGGGCCGGGTCCGGGGAGCGGCCGGACTCGCGGGTGCGGGGGCTGCCGTCTTCGGCCGGGATCGGGGAGGTGCGGTTCACCTCTTCGGAGCAGCTCGCGTCTGGCGTGACGTTCCGGACGTTCGAAACGTCCGGAGTTGGCGGGGCTGTTGCCGGGGATCTGTTGGACGTCGATCTGCGGAAGGCCGAGGTCGGGCTTCTGCGGCCGCCCGTGGTCGCCGCGCGGCGGACGGTGTCGGCCATGGCGGATGCGCAGCACGCGGTGGCGGGGGTGAACGGCGACTTCTTCAATATCAGTGAGACCCATCCCGGCGTGGTGCCCACGGGGTCGTCGTCGGGGCCGGAGGTCGATGGCGGCCGTCCGCTCAAGGGGGCCGTGCCGGACGGGCAGCGGTTCGGGCCCGCGCTGCCGCCCGGGACGTCCACCGAGGACGTCATCGGGGTCGGCGACGACAAGCGCGGGCACGTGGCGCGGCTGCACCTGACCGGGACCGTCCGTTCCGGCGGGACGTCCATCGCCCTGCGTGGCCTCAACCAGTACGCGCTTCCGGTCGGCGGTGTCGGGGCGTTCGGTCCCGAGTGGGGCGAGGTGTCGCGGCAGCGTGCGGTGTGCGGGACCGACCAGGTGCGCAGCGACCCGTGCAGCACGAACACCGCCGAGGCGACCGTGCGGCGGGGCGTGGTGACGGGGGTGTCCGGCACGGTGGGCGGCGGCGCGATCCCGGCCGGCACGACCGTGCTCGTCGGGCGGGAGAAGGGCGCCGACGCGCTGCGCCGGCTCAAGCCGGGCGACCGGGTGCGGGTCTCCTACCGCTTCACCGGGCCGGTCCGCTTCCGGTTCGCCGTGGGCGGGTTCCCGATCCTCCGGGACGGCAGGCCGCTGGACGGCCTGGGCACCGCCGGCCCGGCGCCGCGCACGGCCGCCGGGGTGAGCCGCGACGGCCGGCACGTCTACCTCGTCGTGGCGGACGGCAGGTCCGTGCTGAGCGGCGGGGCGACCATCCCCGAACTGGCGTCCCTCCTGGACAAGGCGGGCGCCGACGACGGCGTGAACCTCGACGGCGGCGGATCGTCGACCTTCGTCGCGCGCTCCCCCGGCGAGACCTCCGTGACCGTCCGCAACAACCCGTCGGACGGAACGGAACGCGCTGTCGCCAACGGCATCGGCGCCTTCCCTGCGGGTACCCGCCGCTGAAAGTACCCCGTCACCGACCCTCCGCCCCCCTTGGTCAGGGGCGGGCAGGTCATGGTCCAGGCTGCCTTCAGACGCTCCTCCGCCCAGGACTCGATTGCGGCCGAGGGGGCAGGGTCTCGACAATGTCCGGATGATCCGCTCCCGACCCGGCTCACGGGTGGCCGCTCTCGCGCTCCTGGTGTGCACGGCGGGGGCCTCCTGCTCTGGTGTGTCGCCGCAGCCGCCGTCCCGTGAGGGCCCGCCCCCGGCCTGGTCCCTCACCGTGCCGACCGGCGAGAACACCACGTCCGTCATCGGGCGGGTCGCGCTGATCGCCAACGACCGGGCGGTCCTCGGCGTCGACCCCGGGTCCGGCCGGGAGCTGTGGCGGGTGCCCTCCGGCGAGGACGACGAGGTCGAAGTGGCGGGCACCCTGATCGTGCGTCTGCGGAAGACCGTCCCGGCCGACACGGTCCGGTTCAGCGTCATCGATCCGGCGAACGGCGGGACGCTCTGGCAGGGCGGCCCGGTCGAGAAGGCGCGGGTCACCCGGGACTCCGTCCTCACCACCGTCTGCGGCGCGGGGGCCGACTGCAAGATCACTCGGAGGGATCTGCGTACCGGAGAGGTCCGCTGGAGCCTCCGGGGCGACGAGGTCCGGTCGGCGAACGCGGCGGTCGGGGTGCGTCGGCCGCTCGTCCCGGACACCGGCCGGATCTTCGCTTCCCGAGACGACGGCCGGCCTCTGCCGCCTCCCGGAAAGGACGGATCCGGCGAGAGCGGCTGGTACACGGTGGTGGTGGGGCGGACCCTGATCACCACCGACCACGATCCTCCGTCCGGCGACGAGAACTGCACGGTCACCGTCTCCGCGTCCGAGGCGGGAACCGCACGGCGCAGATGGACCCGGAAGGTCTACTCTGGCCGGCGGGCCGACGGTGAATGCGAGAAGCGGCTCGCCCCGTCCAGCACCGGTCTCGACCTGATCGGGGACGGCCGCCGGATCGCGGCGTCCACCGACACCGGCAGGCCGCAGGTCTTCGATCTCGCCTCAGGACGGACGGTCTGGCGCGGTGACGCCCCGGGCGTCCCGATCGACGGTGACGGGCACACGCTCCTGGTCCGCGAGCACGCTGACACCGGTGCCCTTTCCCTCCTGGACTTCGCCACCGGCCGCGTCCTGTGGAAGGCCCCCGATCCGGGCCTGCCAGGAGAGTCCGCCAGCTGGGAGACCGCTGTCACGCAGCGGCGCATCGCCGTCAGCGGAGCCGAGCACGACCACCCGTTCGTCCTCGTCTACGACGCTGCCACCGGCCGTCGCCTCGGCCGCTTCCCAGGATGGCTCCAGGGGCTCGGGGACGGCTGGGTCGCGATAGGCCACGACGCCAAGGCGAACACGCTCACCTACGATTTCATCCGCGTCTGAGGTCCTTCAAGGTCGCGAGAAGGACCAGGACGGCTTTCCGTCCTGGTGGCGTTGGTCGTGGACGTAGATGGTGTTCCCCTTGCCGTCGCCGGGGCCGCGGAAGCGGAAAGGTTTGTCCGAGCTGCGGCTCGACCGGGACGTGATCGAGGACGGCGAGTTGGCCGTGTCCGAGACCGCGACCAACGCGCTGCGGCACGCCGGGACCGCACAATGCGATCGGCGGCCGCCCCCGCCGGAGCTTTGGATCTGGGCGCGGACCATCCCGTCCCCTCAGCTCATCGTCTCCGTCTTCGACGGCGCGCGGGCGTCCACACACATGCAAGAGCGCCTGCGCCAAGGCCTTGCGGGGAGGGGGTTAGGACGGTTTGCCGTCCTGGTGGCGTTTGTCGCGGACGTAGATGGTGTTTCCCTTGGCGTCGCCGGGGCCTCGGCGGTCCAGGACGAAGAGGGTCGTCGCGGCGATCAGCTCGCTGAGCTTGGGGTAGCCGTAGTTGCGGGAGTCGAACTCGGGGCGCTGCTTGGTGATGATCTGACCCACGGACCCCAGGGCGGCCCACCCGTCCTCGTCGGACGCCGCCTCGACGGCGTTGCGGAGGAGGTTGACGAGCGCGGTGTCCTGCTTCAGCTTGGCGGCCGACGTGGGGGGCGCCGGTTTGAGCGTCTCGGCGGTCGGGGTGGTCGGGCTCTGGTCGTACAGCAGGTTCTCGATGTAGACGAACTTGTCGCACGCCGCCATGAAGGGCTTGGGCGTCTTGCGCTCGCCGAACCCGTACACGGTCAGGCCGGACTCGCGGATGCGCGCGGCCAGGCGGGTGAAGTCGCTGTCGCTGGAGACGAGGCAGAACCCGTCGAAGCGGTCCGAGTACAGCAAATCCATCGCGTCGATGACCATCGCCGCGTCGGTGGCGTTCTTGCCCCTGGTGTAGGCGAACTGCTGGATCGGCTGGATCGACTGGTCGAGCAGATGCTCCTTCCAGCCCCGCAGGCTGGAGCCGGTCCAGTCGCCGTAGGCGCGCTTGACGTGCGCGGTGCCGTACTTCGCGACCTCGGCCAGCAGCGCCTCGACGTTCGCGGGCTGGGCGTTGTCGGCGTCGATGAGGACCGCCAGCCTGGCGGTGTTCTCATTCACCATGCGTCCCCTCCTGGAAGCCGCCCGCCGACCGGGCTGCGGCCAGTACATCAGAGGTCGTGTGCGCCGCGCTTGCTCTGCGACACCATCGTCGGCATTGGCGGATATATGGTGGTTCGAGCAATTTCGCATGGCGGTGATCGAGGAGACGTTCGTGGCGTCGGATCGGCCTGGAGAATCATCGGGCGAGGAGAAGCTCTCCCGGTTCAATACGAGCATTCCGCATCCCGCCAGGGTGTACGACGTCTGGCTGGGCGGCAAGGACAACTTCGCCGCCGACCGGGCGGCCGCCGAGGCCGGTCTGAAGGCCTTCCCGAGCACGGTCAAGTCCGTGCGGGCCAACCGCGCGTTCCTGGCGCGGACGGTGGAGTACCTGGTCGCCGAGGCCGGGATCCGCCAGTTCCTGGACATCGGTACCGGGCTGCCGTCGGCCAACAACACCCATGAGGTGGCCCAGGCGATCGCGCCCGAGAGCCGGATCGCCTACGTCGACAACGACCCGATCGTGCTGGCCCACGCCGAGGCGCTCCTGAGGAGCACCGACTCGGGTGCGACCGACTACATCGACGCCGACCTGCGCGAGCCCGGCAAGATTCTGCAGGAGGCCTCCCGCACGCTGGATTTCAGCCGGCCCGTGGCGGTCATGCTCATCGCCGTACTGCATTTCGTTCCGGACGAGGCGGACCCTTACGGGATCGCGGAGACGCTGATGGACGCCGTGCCCCCGGGCAGTCACCTGGTGGTCTCCCACACCGCGAAGGACATCTTCCCCGAGGAGATGGCCGCGTTCGCGCAGGCCATGAACAAGGACTCGGCGGAGAAGGTGACGCTGCGCGACCGCGAGCAGGTCTCCAGGTTCTTCAGCGGGCTGGACCTCGTCGAGCCCGGCGTCGTCCAGGTCCCGCAGTGGCGCCCCCGTTCCGAGCTCGAAGGGGCCGCACCCGCCGCCCTGTGGGGCGGAATGGCCCGCAAGCCCGCTTAGGCCGCCGTGGCCTGCGGCCTCAGCGGGTCAGGTCGAGGGAGTCCAGGTCGAGGGCGTGGTGGGCGTGGCGGGTCGTCATGGTGCGGAACATCTCGTCGCCGCGCCGGGTGCGTTCGACGAGCATGGACGCGCCGATCGCCATGACGATGCCGTGGAAGACGTGGAGGCGGTAGGCGGTCCAGCACTCGTCCCAGGTGAAGGCGACGCCGCGGGCGGTCAGCGCCGCGTGGTAGCGCTGGACGAGGTCCTTCTCGTGGGCGCGGCGGGCCTCGAGGGGGAGGCTGGAGCCGAGGAAGTAGGACAGGTCGGCCACGCCGGGGCCGTAGGTGACGGTCTGCCAGTCCAGGACGGCGGCGCGCGGGCCGCCGAAGAGGAGGTTGTCGGCGCGGAAGTCGCCGTGGGCGAGGGTCAGCGGGCCTTCGCGGGCGGTCAGATAGGCGCCGATGGACGGCAGGAAGTCCTCGATGAGGCCGATGACCTCGGGGCCCAGGTCGGCGGCGTAGCGGTCCTTGAAGCCGGTGTAGAGGTCGGTGACCATCGCGGCGGTGAAGTCCGCCGAGTCGGCGTCGTGGCGGTTGAGCCAGGTCAGGGCGGCCAGGTCGGGATCGTCCCAGCCGGCGGCGTGCAGCGCGGCCATCTCGGTGATCGCCGCGGCGGCGTCCCCGGGGGTGATTCCGGCGAGCTGGTCGCCGGGCCGCGCCGGTGCGAGGTCGGCCAGCAGGACGGCGTACTCGTCCCGTTCGGGGTCGTAGGCGGAGGCATAGCAGGCGGGGACGCCGGCGTCGAGAGTGGGCGCGATCTCGGCGTAGAAGCTCGCCTCGACCTCGTAGGTGCGGATGGTGCGGGCGGCGGCGCGGCTGGACGGGTCGGCCGCCGGGACCTTGGCGACCATGGTGGACGGGAGGTGGGTGTCGCCCGCGTAGGTGAGGTGGAGGCGCAGGCTGTCGGAGACCTGGCCGGTGCCGACCGGTTCGGCGCGGACGGCGGTCACCTCCGTGCCGAGTGCGCCGCTCAGCCAGGACGCGGTCAGTCCGCCGGCGCCGGACACCGCCCCGGTCATGCGGTCTCCCCGGCGAGGTGGGTCCAGCCGTGGTCCTCCCAGCCGGGGGGCTGGTGCCACTCCGTCCAGCCGTGGCCGGTCCGTCCGTCCTCGGTCTCGTAGCGGCACAGGGCGCGGGGGAAGCGGGCCTCGCGGCCGTCGGGCGAGGTCACGGCGACGGGCGCGAAGGCCACCGGTGTCACCGTCATGGGCGAACCCGGGAAGTGGAGGTCCGAGCGGGCGGGCAGGCCGCCGGCGAAGGTCGTCGCGGCGGAGAAGCCGTCGCGGTGCTCGATGCCGCCCTCCGGCGGGACGGCGAAGCACGGCCACGGGAGCGGGAAGCCGATGTTCGCCTGCATGCCGTGGACGAACGTGCCGTCGCCGAGGCGGCCGGACGTCCAGAGCCACGAGACCTTCCACCAGTCGCGCTCGCCCCAGCTGTGGTCGCGCTCCCCGTGGGCGGTGACGGCGATCTTCTCGCCGCCCACGCTGACCAGGCCGGAGACGGTGCACGGGATCTCGTAGCGCGGGATGTCCTTGTACGGGTAGACGCCGCCGGCGGTGTCCCAGCGCAGGTCGAACGAGAGCCCGATGGTCTCGGCGCCGCTGACGTCGCCGTAGGCCGCGGTCGCGTCGGGGAGGACGGAGGCGGTTCCGGTCAGGGCGACCCTGGCCGGGCCGAAGGGGTCGGTGATCTGCTGGGTCGCCGTGTAGGTCTCGGTGCGGACGTCGGTCGTTCCCCGCTCGGGAAGCGGGGCGTCGTTGTCGGCGATGAGGAGGAGCGGACGGCCGGGGCGCACCAGCGCGGCCCAGTACCAGGCGCGGTCCCAGTTGGGGTACAGCCCGAGCCGCACGTAACCGGCGACGGAGCCGTCGGGGGCGGCGAAGTCGAAGTAGTAGGACTCGTTCCACAGCGGCTCGGGGCCGGGGTCGTGCAGTCCCTCGTCCGCGGGCTCCAGGCTCCAGGTGCCGTGCTCGATGATCCTCGCCATGGGCCCTCCGGAGCTTCCGAACGCGATTCTAGAGCGCGATCTTAACCGCGCGCCGCCGTCTCCGACAGACCCCGGCGTCACCCGCGTCCGCAGCCGCCCGGGTCAGTCGCTCAGCAGGAAGATCGCGTCGGCGAGCACCGCGACCCTCTCGTGCTGTGGACGCACGAGGACCTCGCGGAGCAACTCCTGGGCGAGGTCGGGATCCCAGTCGAGCCGTTCCGTCCACACTCTGACGAGGTCGGCCATCGCGGTGTCCACGTCGGGGTCGGGGATCGTGACCTCGACGCCCGCCAGCGCGCGCTGCACGGTGTGATCGTCCTCCCAGAACCGCCACCGCCAGCCGGGCCACGACCAGTACACCTCATGGAGCGGGCCGTGGATGAAGCCGTGCGTCCAGTACCCGCCGGTCTCCGTGGTCAGGTCGAAGTGGACGCCTGAACTAGGAAGACTCCCGCACCGGGTCATGCGCGCCGCCTCGGGCAGGCGGTCCAGGACACGGGGGCCGCCCTTGAGGAGGTTGTCGCATCTCGGCGTCACGGCGTAGGCCCGGACGCGGGTCCCGTCCTCCACGGTCACCAGGCAGTAGTTCCGATCGCCGGCGCGCCAGGGCGAGATCTCCGGCATCCTCAGGTTGGGCCTCGTACGAGGCGTGAACCGCAGCCTGCCCTCGAAGTCCGGATCGCTCAGGCGTGGCGCGCCGAGGACGGACATGTCGAGAGCCAGGTAGGCGACGACGTCCTCGACGCCGTTGTACGCCCAGTCGACCTGCCAGCCCTTCCACACGTAGCGGACCAGCCTCAGGAACAGCATGCGGTACGCCTGCTCGTCCGGGAAGTCGTACAGGTAGATGAACGACAGCAGGAGCACCCGCCGGTCGTGGTCGACGAGGTAGACGGCGTCCGAGCACGGGTTCCAGCGGTCGTCACGCCAGTCCCCGAGGCGGTCCATGGTGAACCGCTCGCGGTCCAGCAGGATCTGGAACTCCATCCCGGGCGCGCCGCCCCCCTTGTCGTAGACGACCCGCTGGGCGCCGTCCTCGATGATGACGATCTGCGCCGGATGCCCCATGCGCTGAGCTTAGGAACGGGAATCGCGGTTCTCAGGGGATTTTTCGCCGCCGGGGGATCTCACTGGGCGGGAGGGGGCGACGGGGGTGCGAGGGGCCGGTTACTCTACCAAACAGTTGTTAGAAAGAGGGGCGCATGGATCTTGAGTTCGGGGCGGCGGACGAGGAGTTCCGCGGCGAGGTGCGGGCATGGCTGCGCGAGCACGTCCCGGCGCGGCCGCTCCCGTCGCTGGAGACCGAGGAGGGCTTCGCGGCGCACCGGGAGTGGGAGCGGACGCTCGGCGCGGCGCGGCTGGGCGTGGTCTCGTGGCCGGAGGAGTACGGCGGGCGCGGCGTCTCGGTCCTGCAGTGGCTGGTCTTCGAGGAGGAGTACTACGCGGCGGGCGCGCCGGGGCGGGTCAGCCAGAACGGCATCAACCTGCTGGCGCCGACGCTGCTCAAGCACGGCACACCCGAGCAGCTCGCGCGGATCCTGCCCCCCATGGCGGCCGGCGAGGTCATATGGGCGCAGGCCTGGTCGGAGCCGGGCGCGGGCAGCGACCTCGCCGCACTGCGGTCGACGGCCACCCGCACCGACGGCGGCTGGCTGCTGAACGGGCAGAAGACGTGGAGCTCGCGCGCCGCGTTCGCCGACCGGGGGTTCGGGCTGTTCCGGTCCGACCCCGAATCGTCCGGTAATGAGCGGAGCGAACCGGGGGGTGTGGGGGGTCGTCCCCCCACAATGAGTAGACACAAGGGGCTCACCTACCTGATGTTCCCGCTGGACGCCGAGGGCGTGACGGTCCGGCCGATCGGGCGGCTGGACGGCAAGCCCGCGTTCGCCGAGCTGTTCCTCGACCAGGTCTTCGTCCCCGACGAGGACGTCATCGGCGCGGCCGGGGACGGCTGGCGGGTCGCGATGGCCACGGCCGGCAACGAGCGCGGCCTCACGCTGCGCAGCCCCGGGCGGTTCACCGCGGCGGCCGAGCGGCTCGTCGAGCTGTGGAAGGAGCGCGCGGACGCCTCCGGGGACGCGCTGCGCGACCGGGTCGCGGACGCCTGGATCAGGGCGCGGGCCTACCGGCTCAAGGGGTTCGAGACGGTCTCGCGGGACGACGACATCGGCGCGGAGTCGAGCCTGAACAAGGTGTTCTGGTCGGAGCTGGACGTGGCGCTGCACGAGACCGCGCTCGACCTGCTCGGCCCGGACGGCGAGCTGGAGTCGGAGTGGCTGGAGAACTACGTGTTCTCGCTGGCCGGCCCCATCTACGCGGGCACGAACGAGATCCAGCGCAACGTGATCGCCGAGCGGCTGCTCGGCCTGCCGAGGGGGTCCCGGTGAAGTTCGTTCTCTCCGCCGAGCAGCGGATGTTCGGCGAGACGCTGCGCAAGCTGCTGGGCGGCCCCGGCACCGCCGAGGCGGCCCGCGCCTGGGCGGCCGGGGACGCCGGGCCGGGGCGCGCGCTGTGGTCGGCGGTCGCCGAGGCCGGGGCGTTCGCGGTGGCCGTCCCGGAGGAGGCCGGCGGCGCCGGGCTGCTGCCGGTCGAGCTGGCCGTCGCCGCGGAGGAGCTCGGCCGGGCCGCCGCGCCCGGCCCCTACGTGGAGACGCTCGCCGCCGCCGAGCTGCTGGACGGGTCGCCGTGGCCGCAGCGCATCGCCGAGGGCGAGGCGGTCGTGACGCTCGCCGTCCCGCACGCGCTGGACGCCGATGTCGCCGACCTGGTGCTCACCGTCGACGGCGCCGAGCGGAAGGCGGCCGGGGAGGCCGTCGCGTCGCTCGACCCGACACGGCGGCTGTTCCGCGTCCTCGAGGGCGGAGGGTTCACCGACCTCGGCGTGCTGCTGTGCGCGGCGCAGCAGGTGGGGCTCGGGCAGGCGCTGCTGGAGGTGTCCGTCGAGTACGCCAAGACGCGGCAGCAGTTCGGGCGCCCGATCGGCGAGTACCAGGCGATCAAGCACCATCTCGCGAGCGCGATGGTCGAGCTGGAGTTCGCCCGCCCGCTCGTGTACGGGGCGGCGCTGTCGTACGGGACGCCGGACTTCGCGCGGGACGTGTCCGCGGCGAAGGTCGCCGCGTCGGAGGCGTCCTACGGGATGGCCAAGACCGCTCTCCAGGTGCACGGCGCGATCGGCTACACCGACGAGTACGACCCGTCGCTGTGGATCCGCAAGGCGCGGGCCCTGTACTCGGCGTGGGGCACCGTGGCCGAGCACAGGGCGCGGGTCATCGCCGCTCTCTGAGCGACGCGCCCCCGGCGTGGGTCAGGCCCGCTCCTTGAGCTTCACGCGCCAGATCTTGCCGGACGCGGTCTTCGGGAGGTCGTCCACGAAGACGACCTCCCGGGGGACCTTGAAGTTCGCGAGCCGCTCCCGGCAGTACCCGACCAGCTCGTCCTCCGTGGCCGCGGCCCCGGGGCGGAGCTTGACGTAGGCGCGTCCCACCTCGCCCATCCGCTCGTCCGGGACGCCGATGACGCCCGACTCGGCGACGGCGTCGTGGCGGGCCAGGACGTTCTCGACCTCCGCCGGGTACACGTTGAACCCGCCGACGACGAACATCTCCTTGGTGCGCCCCGTGATGGTGAGGTTGCCGCGCTCGTCGAGGCGACCGCAGTCGCCGGTGTCGAGCCAGCCGTCGCGGACCGCCTCGGCGGTCGCCTCCGGGTCGTCCAGGTAGCCCTGCATGACGTTGTAGCCGCGCACGAGGATCCTGCCGTCGGTCCCGGCCGGGAGGGGCTTGCCGTTCGCGTCGACGATCGCGACCTCGACGTCGGGGATGGCCCGGCCGGACGTGGTGGCGATGGTCTCGTCATCGTCGTCCACCGAGCAGGCGGTGACCGTCCCGGACGACTCGGTCAGCCCGTAGGCGGTCACGACCTGCGGGAACAGCTCGTCCTTGATGCGCCGCACCAGCGCGACGGGCACGTCTCCCGCACCCGTCACGGCCAGCCGGAGGCTCGACAGGTCGTGCTCCTCCCGGCCGGGGGCGTGCAGGAGCGCGGTGTAGATGGTCGGCGGCCCCGGCAGGACGGTGATCTTCTCCTGCTCGATCAGCCGCAGCGTCTCCGGGACGTCGAACGTGCGCTGGAGCACCATCGTGGCGCCCCGCATCACGCAGGCCAGCACGCCCGCCTTGTAGCCGAACGAGTGGAACATCGGGTTGACGATGAGGTAGCGGTCGCCGGCCCGCACGCCGGTGCGGTCCGTCCACGCCCGGTACGTGAGGACGTTCTGCTCGTGCGTGACCACGGCGCCCTTGGGCCTGCCGGTGGTCCCGGACGTGAACAGGATGTCGGCGACGGTCTCCGGACGGACGGCCGCCGCCCGCGCGTCGGCCTCGTCCCGGGAGGCGGCCTTGGCGACGAAGTCGTCCCAGGCGGTCACCCCCGGGCGCGCGGGGCCGTTGAACGTGACGACCGTCCGCAGTGCGGGCAGCCCGGGGGCGCCGGATCCGTCCACGCCGAGCATGGCGGGATAGTCGATGCCGAGGAACCCGTCCTCCACGAACAGGATCTTCGCCTCGGCCTTGGAGAGCGGCCACCGGGCCTCGTCGCCCTTGTAGCGGGTGTTCAGCGGGACGAGCGTCGCGCCCGCGCCGAGCGCGCCGAGCACGGTGACGATCCAGCGCAGGCCGTTCGGCGCCCAGATGGCGATGCGGTCGCCCGGCTCGATCCCCGCCCCGACGAACGCGCCCGTCGCCTCGCGGACCCGCTCCCGGAGCTCGGCGTAGGTGACCCGGACGTCGCCGTCCACGACCGCCTCGGTCTCGGGGTACTCGTTCGCCGCCCGCGCCACCAGTTGCGGAATCGTCAGCTCGTTCATGAACCCTCATCATCCCGGCCCGGTCCCTGCCCGGCTTTCGGCGTCCCGGTCACCGGTACATCCGTCTCGTCCGGACCCAGAAAAGGTGTAGGCGCGCTCCGAACCGAGGGGCGTCAGCCGGGGGGTGTGTCGTCGCGAAGTTCGTTGGTGGCGGTGCGGTAGGCCTCGGCGATGCCGTCGAGGAGGCCTATCAGCAGGGGCGCCTGCTCCGGGCCGTAGCGGGCGCCGACCTCGTCCAGGTGGCGCCGCGCTCCCGCGCTGACGGCGTAGTAGTCGGCCAGGCCGTCCTCCACCAGTTCCACGGTGACCGTGCGCCGGTCGTGCTCGCCGCGGACGCGCCGCACGTACCCGGCCTTCTCCAGCCGGTCGACCACCCGGGTCGCCGAGGCGGACGGCAGCCGGAGCTCCTCGGAGATCGCGCCCACCGGGAGCGGCCCGCGCATCTCCAGCAGGATCACCGCGGCGACGTCGATGGGCCGCAGGCCGAGCCGGTCGGCGGCCGCCTCGATGTGCAGCAGGACGGCGATCAGGAACCCGCGGAAGACGTCCTCTCCCTCTTGTTCGGCACCCACCCGCAGAGGATACTCCGAAGCGATGTATCTTCATATCGAAGATACTTCACTTTGGAGGGGAAATGGAGATCCTCGTCATCGGCGCCGGGGTGGGCGGGCTGGCCGTGGCGCGCGCGCTGCTCGCGGCGGGCCACGAGGTACGGATCCACGAGCAGGCGCCGGGGCCGCGGACGGGCGGCAAGGCGGTGCTCATCTGGAGCAACGGCAACGCCGTCCTGGACGACCTCGGCATCACTCTGGAGGGCGTCGGCAACCGCATCGACCGGATCGACGCCCTGACCTCGTCGGGGCGGCTGCGCACCGGCCAGGACATCGCGCACGCCGCGGCCCGCTACGGCTTCGAGACCAAGGCGATCGCCCGCCGGGACCTGCTCGGACGGCTCGCCGGCGGCCTGCCCGGCGACCTCGTCCGCTACGGCATGACCTGCACGGGCCTGTCCCAGGACGGCGACCGGGTCACGGCGACCTTCGACGACGGGACGGCGGACACCGGGGACCTGCTCATCGGGGCGGACGGGCACCACTCGGCGGTGCGGCGGCACCTGTGGGGCGAGAGCGGCGTCCGGCCCGCGACGTTCGGCACCTGGCAGGGGCTCAGCCCGATCGGCATCGAGATCACCGGCACCCACCGGCACCTCATGATCACTGGGAAGGAGGGCGCCTGCGGCCTCATGCCCGCGGGCGGCGGCCTGCTCCAGTGGTGGTTCGACATGCGCTGGACGCCCGGCGAGCCGCGGCCCGCGTCACCGCTGGACGAGCTGAGGCGGCGCTTCGGGCACTGGGCGTCGCCCGTCCCCGAGGTGCTCGCCGCCGCCACCGACGACGACATCGAGTTCTTCGGCCACCACTGGAACAAGGTGCGCAAGGTCTGGGGCGAGGGGCGCGTCACCCTGGTCGGCGACGCCGCGCACACCATGCCGCCCACCCTCGGGCAGGGCGCCAACCAGACCCTCGAGGACGCCTGGGTGCTCGGCCGCGAACTGGACGGGAAGGACGGCGACCCGGCGGCCCGGCTGCGCGCCTACGAGCGGGCCCGCTACCCGCAGATCTCCCTCGTCTCCCGCATGGCCCGGCGCAACCCCGCGAACTGGCGCATCCCGCCGCTGATCGGCCGGCTGTTCCCGGAGACGTCCCAGAGCGCCATGCTCGCCCGGTTCAGCAACCGCCTCGCCGTCCAGTCCCCCTGACCGCACAGTCCCCTGACCGCACGGCCCCCTGACCGCGCAGCCCCCAGACCGCACGGGCCCCGGGACCGCGCACCCGGGCTGACCGGCGGCGATATGAGGACTATTCACATTTGCTCGGATCGGTGTTTCACTCGGCTGAGAGCCACTGGACGTCTCCCCCCGGCCGAGGTGCCCCATGCCCGTCCGACGTGCCGCCTGCGTTCCGATCCTTCTCGCCCTCCTGCTCGCCCTCCTCACCGTCCCCCGCGCGCACGCGGAGGGCGAGCCGCGCGAGGTGCGCGGCTACATCGACGCCCACAGCCACCTGATGTCGTACGAGGCGTTCGGCGGCAAGCTGATGTGCGGCAAGCCGTTCGACCCCGACGGCATCCAGGAGGCGCTGCGCGACTGCCCCGACCACGCCGGCAACGGCGTGCTCGCCTGGTGGGAGAACTTCACCCGGTACGGCACGCCGTTCGGCACCCACGACCCCACGGGCTGGCCGACGTTCAAGGACTGGCCCGCCTACGACTCCCGCACCCACCAGCAGGTGTACTACACCTGGCTGGAGCGGTCGTGGCGGGCCGGGCAGCGGATCCTCGTCAACCACCTGGTGGCGAACCGCCAGCTCTGCGACATCTACCCGCTCAAGGGCAACCCGTGCGACGAGACGGCGACGATCCGGCTCCAGGCGCAGCGGATGCACGAGATGGAGAGCTACATCGACGAGCGGAGCGGCGGCCCGGGCAAGGGCTGGTTCCGCATCGTGCGCGACTCGGCGGACGCCCGCCGCGTCATCGAGGACGGCAAGCTCGCCGTCGTCCTCGGCATCGAGACCTCCGAGCCGTTCGGCTGCCGGCTCGTCAACGGCGCTCCGGCCTGCACCCGCGCCGACATCGACCGGGGCCTGGACGAGGCGCGCGGCCTCGGCGTGGCCTCGATGTTCGTGTGCCACAAGTACGACAACGCGCTGTGCGGCGTGCGGTTCGACGGCGGCACGGCCGGCGCGTTCGTCAACCTCGCCAACTTCATCGGCACCGGACGGTTCTGGCAGGCCGAGACGTGCACCGGCCCCGCCCACGACAACACGATCGCCCCGGCGGGCGAGGTCGGCGACGCCCTCGAACCGATCCTGAAGCTGCTCGGGCTGGCGGGGATCACGCTGCCGATCTATCCGAGCGCCCCGCACTGCAACGTCCGGGGCCTCAGCGACCTCGGAGCGTACGCGGTGCGCGGGATGATGAAGCGGCACATGATCGTCGAGATCGACCACATGAGCGCGAAGGCCGCCGACCAGACCCTCGGCATCCTGGAGGAGGCGCGGTACCCCGGCCTCATCTCGTCCCACAGCTGGATGGACGCGACCTACCTCCCCCGCCTCTACCGGCTCGGCGGCATGGTCACCGGCTACGGCAACGCGGCCGACCGGTTCACCTCCGAGTGGCGGCGCAACAAGGCCCAGCGCGACCCCGCCCGCCCGTTCGGCTACGGCTACGGGCTCGACGCGAACGGCATGGGCGCGCTGCCCGAGCCCCGCACGGGCGGCGGCGCGGGCCCGCTGAGCTACCCCTTCACCTCGCCGATCGACCCGTCGGTGAAGCTCGACCGGCTCACCGAGGGGCAGCGCACCTGGGACCTCAACACCGACGGCGTCGCGAACTACGGCCTCGTCCCCGACTGGATCGCCGACATGCGCGCCGTCGGCGGCCAGGAGCTCATCGACGACATGGCGAACGGAGCGGAGACCTACCTGCGCATGTGGCGCGCCACCGAGACCTGGTGAACCCCGCCGCCGGTGGGCGGTGAAGGCAGGCCGCGGCCGTGCGCGACAATGGCGGCGTGGTGAAGGATGACGGGCTCGGTCTGCTGGTCGCGTGGGCGGTGCACGACGCGGAGGAGGTCGCGTGCGGCCCCGGCTGGATCCGCGCGCACCTCCCCGAACTGCGGGAGCGGCACCCTCGGGTACCGGAGCGCGCATGGCGGTGGATGGAGGCCGTGGACGAGCGCGAGTTCGCCATCGCCGTCGGCGTGATGGGGGCGCTCGTCGGCGGCGCCGCGCTCGACGGGCAGCGCACCGGCGGGCGGTCCGCCGCGTACCAGACCGCGCTCGCCGGGTTCGGCCTGCACGGCCTGGTGCATCTCGGGCAGGCCGCCGCGCTGCGGCGGTACACGCCGGGTTCGGTCACCTCGGCGCTGGTGGTCGTCCCGTACACGCTGTGGGCGCGCGCCCGCCTGCGGCGCCGGGGCGTGCTGCGTCCCGCGCGGGCACGGGACGCCGCGCTGGGGCTGGCCTTTGCCGTGGCCGGAGTCGCCGGGGCGCACGCTGTGGCCCGCCGGGTGACCGACCTTGCGGCCAGGTAGAGCCGGTCCGCGAGGTCGGGAAAGATCGTCACAGGATCGGCGTGCGGAGACCTACCTGCGCATGTGGCGCGCCGCCGAGACCGCGCCGTCCTCAAAGGCCGGTAGCCTTCGGGGCATGCGTTGACCCCTGCCCGGGAGCCGGGCACCGCCGACGTCTCCTTCGTGACACTCGATCTGATCAGGAGCCCACGAAGGAGACGTTGACCATGAACACGTCGATCCGCATCGACGTTCCCGAGGGGCTGGCCGCCTCGTACGGCAAGTACGGCGGCGCGTCCGGGCGCGCCTGGATCGCCGCGCTGCCCGACCTGGCCGCCGCCTTACTGGAGCGCTGGGACCTGCGCCTGGACGGTCCGGGACGGCACGGCATGGCCTCGCTCGTGCTCCCGGTGACCCGCGCGGACGGCGCGCCCGCCGCGCTCAAGCTCCAGCCGGTCACCGACGAGCACGCCACCGAGCCGGTCGGGCTGCGCGTGTGGGACGGCGACGGGGCGGTACGCCTGCTCGCATACGACCCGGGCACCGGCACGATGCTGCTGGAGCGCCTGGACGCGACCCGGCCGCTGTCCTCGGTGCCCGACGACGACACCGCCGTGGAGGTCCTGGCCGGGCTGCTCGCGCGCCTGGTCGCGGTGCCCGCACCGGAGGGCCTGCGGCACCTGGCCGGCATCGCCGCGGCCATGCTCGACGAGGTCCCCCGCGCGGTGCCCGCGCTGCGCGACCCGGCCGACCGGCGGCTGGTGCGGACGTGCGCGTCCGCCGTGGCCGAACTGGTCGGCGAGCCCGGCGACCGCCTGCTGCACTGGGACCTGCACTACGACAACGTCCTCGGCGGACGGCGGGAGCCGTGGCTGGCCATCGACCCCAAGCCCCTCGCCGGCGACCCCGGCTTCGACCTGCTGCCGGCGCTGGACAACCGGTGGGACGAGGTCGTGGCGAGCGGTGACGTGGCCCGTCAGGTGCTGCGGCGCTTCGACCACCTGACCGAGGCCCTCGGCCTCGACCGGCGGCGGGCGACCGGCTGGACGCTCGGCCGCGTCCTGCAGAACGCGCTGTGGGACGTCGAGGACGGCGAGACCGCCCTCGACCCCGCCCAGGTCGCCATAGCCACCACCTTGATCGACCGCAGGGCGGGCTGAACAGCGCCGCGCCGGCGCCCGCGGGGTCCGCGGGCGCCGGCGCGGCGGCGGGACGAGGCTCAGCAGGTGCCGAGCATCGTGTTGAGGGCGCTCTTCTCCGCGCTGTCCACGCTCAGGCCCCAGTACCACTTCACCTGGATCCAGGCGCGGGCGTAGGTGCAGCGGAAGGAGCTCACCGAGGGCTGCCACTCGGCCGGGTCCTTGTCGCTCTTCGCCTGGTTGACGTTGTCGGTGACCGCCCACAGCTGGGGGCCGCCGAGGTCGTTGGCGAACGACTGGCGGCGGGAGGTCGTCCAGGACCAGGCGCCGGACGACCACGCCTCGGCGAGCGGCACCATGTGGTCGATGTCCAGGTCCGAGGCCTGCGTCCAGGTCGCGCCGTCGTAGGGCGAGTACCACGTGCCGGACGTCGCGGCGCACGAGGAGTCGGTGGTGACGTTCGTGCCGTCCCGCTTCAGGACGGTCTCCCGGGTGTTGCACGTCCCCGAGATGGTGATCCAGTGCGGGAACAGGCTGCGGTCGTAGGTGCTCTGGTGCGATTCGGCGCCCACGGTGAGGCTCGCCAGGCGGCTCGCGGCCGTGGAGGCGGACGGGATGTTCGGCGGTGTCGCGGACGCGGGCGCGCCCATGGCGCCGACCAGCGCCGCACTCAGGGCGGCGGGGAGCGCGAACACGAGAAGTCGTCGCATCGGGAGCCTTTCCGCGCCGTTCCCGGCCAGGGCGGGGGCCCCGAGGGGGAGCGGGAACGACGGCACTGCGACGGTGACATTTTCGGCAAATCCGAATAAATGTCACGCTTTGCCCACGCGCGACTCCGTCCTTGGTCGGAAGGTGACGTATATCGCCATGCAGAGCCCGCTGAGCTGCGACGACACCGCCGATGCCACTCCCGTAACGGCGAATGAAGAACTCTTGAACCCCGTGCTCCCCGGTGACCGAGGCACCTCGGTCACCGGGGAGCACGCCGTCGTACGAGCGGGATCAGGGGTGGGAGTTCGTCCAGCCGGCCTCGATCAGGGAGGACGAGGTCTGGATCTCCCCGGTCCTGATGCCGGTCCCGTGGAGGCCGTCGCCGTTGTTCAGCGCGACGCTGTAGCTCGTCAGCGCCCGCCCGGTGGCCGCATCGATGATCAACCGCTGCTCCACGGCCTCGGCGTCGCGGCTGACCTTCAGCGCGATCGCCGTGCCCCTGCGGCCGAGCGGGTCGGTGAGTTCACCGAGGGTCCGGACGGAGGGCAGCCCCGCCATCATCCGGAACGCCGCGGCCCGCACCTTCGGGGAGACGGGGGCGCCGGACACCAGCTGCGTCCCGAGCCCGAACACCTGCTGGTCGCCGGCCTCGTGGCCGAGGAGGCGGTTCAGGGCCTCCCGCAGCCGGACCGGGTCGGCGGGCAGCCCGGCCATCTGCTGGAACGTGATGTTCTTGTCGTCCAGGTTGACGAACGAATGGTTGAGCCGTCCTGACTCGATCTCGCGGGGGCCGGGCTTGAGCATCGTCACGCAGTCGCCGTCGCCCGGCGCGGGCGCAAGGAAGTCCGGGCACTTGAGGCGCTTCCATGCGTCCTCGTCGTCCTTGGCCACCGGCTCCATTCCAAGGTCGGTCGTCGCGCTCCAGTCCTTCTCCTTGGGGTTCGGCGATGCCCAGTACTCGGACCGTTCCCGTTCGTACATCCGGAACCGGGGCGGCCCGTCGACGCCGGTGCTGAGACTGCCCAGCAGATTCTTGGAGCTCGTGACCGTGTGCCAGTACCGGCCGGTGGTCTCGGGCTGCCGCTGTGCCTTCTCCGCGGCGCTGAGCAGGACGGTACGGGCGGACGTGACATCCTGCGGGCCGCCGCCGGGATCCCCGCCCAGCAGGGTGATGCCGACCGCCGCCGCGACGCCGCCTGCGAGCAGAGCACCGAGAACGGGGCGGCGAGGGAGCCGGCGGGCCCGCCGCGGTGCGTCGGCACCGGTCGCGGGCGCGTCGGCACCGGTCGCGGGCGCGTCGGCACCGGTCGCGGGCGCGTCGGCGCCGGTCGCCAGCGCGTCCAGGCGGGCGCGGATGGACTCCTCCACCGCGGCGGGCATCGGCGGCGTGCTGCTCCGCCACTCCTTGATCGCGCTGAGCTCTCGCATCACATCTCCTCCTTCACCGGATTGGTCTCGCCGAGTGCCGCGCGCGCCTTGCGCCGCGCCCGGTGCAGCCGCGAACGCACCGTGCCGACCTTCACGTCCAGCGCGGCCGCGACCTCCTCGTAGGTCAGGTCGCCCCACGCGACCAGCAGCAGCACGTCGCGGTCGCCGCTCGACAGCTTTCTCATCACGCCCGCCAGGCGGCGCTCCTCCACCTGCGCGGCGACCCGGGTGACCACGACGTCGGCCATCGGCTCGGGCAACGGGTCCAGCCCCGTGCGCTGGAACGTGCGGTAGTAGCGCTCCTCGGCCCGCCGATGGCGGGCGATCAGGTTCGTCGCGATGCCGTACAGCCAGGGCCGCGCCACCGACCGCGTCCGGTCGTAGGAGGAACGACCGCGGAACGCGATGAAGAACGTCTCGGCGACGATGTCCTCGGCGGCGTGGCCTCCCAGCCGCCGGGCGGCATAGTCGTATATCCGGCGGCCGTGCCGGTCGAACAGCGCCGAGAACCATTCCGGCTCATCGAGCGACAGCGTGATCAGTTCCGCGTCGTCGAGCTCCCGAGCCCGGTCGGGATCGACCGCCGCGGCCGTCATGGGTGCTCTCTCTGCGAATGCGTCATGGCGTCCCTTCAGCCGGAGGTGGGTTTCACCGGTTGTTCTCAAAACCCTCCGGATGAGTTCGCACGCTTCCGGCGACCTCGGCGGTCAATGCCTCGGTTCGGCGGGACGAGAGCCTCTCACGAGGCCGCGTAGCGGCGGTCCGGGCGCCCGTCATCCTGGCGTCCGGTCTGCCAGGCTCCGACGAGGTCGGCGTAGAGGCCGGAGCGTCGCAGCAGCTCGTCGTGGCCGCCGAGCAGCGTGCGCTCCCCGTCCATGACGAGGATGCGGTCGGCGCGCCGGGCCGAGCTCAGCCGGTGCGCGATGACGACGAGCGTGCCGGGACGGGCCCGGAACGCCTCCTCCATCCGCGCTTCCGCGACCGGGTCGAGGTGGCAGGTCGCCTCGTCGAGGAGCACGACCCGCGCGGGCGAGAGCCAGACGCGCGCGAGGGCGATCATCTGCCGCTCCCCCGGGGTGAGCCCCGAACGCGACCCGACGGCCGCGTCGTTCCCGCCGAGCCGGTCGCGCAGCGGCCCAAGGCCGAGTGTCGTGACGGCGTCCTCGATGTCGGCGTCGGACGCGGCGGGGTCCAGGTAGGTCAGGTTCTCCCGCAGGGATCCGGCGAAGACGTACGCCTCCTGGGGGATGATCGCGACCGTCCGCCGCAGCCAGTGCGGGTCCAGGTACGCGAGCGGCACCCCGCCGATCGAAACCGTGCCCCGCTGCGGCTCGGCGACGCCGGTCAGCAGGTCCGCCAGCGTCGACTTCCCGATCCCGCTGGGGCCGACGACGGCCAGATGCGATCCGTACGGGACCGTGAACGTCACGTCGCGCAGTACCGGCTCCGCTCCGGCGCCGTAGGAGAACGTGAGCCCGTCCACGCGCAGCTCGCAATCGCGCGGAACCCTGCCGCGGGGCGCCGGGCTCGGCGCGGGTTCCGGTTCCGGGCCGGCGCACGACTCCAGCCGGTGCAGGGCGACCCCGAGTCGGACGGCGGATCCTCCGGTCGTCTGAACCGCCGCCCGCAGTGCGGGCTGCAGGTTCGCGGTGACGTAGGTGAGCGCCCCGAGCAGCTCCCCCGTGCTGAGCCTGCCGCTGTGCAGCAGCCACGGCCCGGCGGCCAGCACCGCGACGAGGGCGAGCTGCCCGCCGGCGGTCCCGAGCGCGGTCCGCAGGGCGCCCGCCCGGGCGGCCGCCCGCTCCGCGGCGGCCTGGGCGCGGAAGGCGTCGCCGGCCTCACCGGCCGCCTCGGGTTCGGCGCCGCATGCGACCACGTCGCGCACGTCCGACACGATGCCGCCGACCGTGTCGGCCACCCGCTCCTCGGCCAGCAGCGAGGCGCGCTCGCGGGCCGCCAGCGAAGGCAGCAGCAGGACGAGCAGCAGCAGCGTCACCGCCACCGGTGGGACGACCAGCAGGGCGACGACGGGCGCCAGCAGCGCCAGGCCGACCGCGGCCGCCGTCACCGTGAGCCCGACCTGCTGCAATCCCAGCAGCAGTCCCGCGGTCGTGTCGCGGACCGTCTCGGTGTGCTCGGACATGCGGGTGATGACCGACAGGTCGGGGCGTCCGGGGGCCGCGCCGACCGCGCGCCGCAGCGTCCCCGCGACGACCCGGCGCACCAGCCGGTCCCGGAGCGGCTCGACGACCCGTCCCAGCGCGGGCGGGACGCGGCGCGCGCTCACGGCGGCCGCGACCATGGCCGCGCCGAGCACGGCCAGCCAGCCGAGGCCGGCGCCGAGGTCGTCCCGCAGGAAGCCGCGGTCCAGCGCCCGCGCGACCAGATGGCCCGACAGGAGCGCGGGCAGGGTCGCGGCGAGCGACCACAGCAGGGTGGCGGCCACGCCGCGGCGCTCGCGCAGCAGCTCCGCGAGCGGCCGCCGCCACACCCGGCGTCCGAGCCCGGCCGCCGCGTCCGCCGGGTCGTCCGGCGCGGTCACGGAGCCTCCCCGTTCCGCTCGGGCACGGCGCCGCCGGCACTGACCACCGGGGCGGGGGGCTCGAAGAGTTCGCGGTAGGCGCGGTGCCGCCACAGGGCGCGGTGCGGCCCGACGGCCCGGACCCGGCCGCCGTCCAGCCACGCGACGAGGTCGGCGCGCGCGGCCGTGCCCGCCCGGTGCGCGACCAGCAGCCGGGTGCGTCCCGCCGCGGCCCGCGCGAGCGCGGCGCCCACCTGCGCCTCGGTCACCGAGTCGAGGCTGGAGGTGGCGTCGTCCAGGACGAGCAGCCGGGCGGGCCGGACGAACGCCCGCGCCAGGCCGAGCCGCTGCTCTTCGCCGCCCGACATCGGAGCCTCCCGCAGCGCCGTCGCGTACCCGTCGGGAAGCAGCCGGACGAACCGGTCCGCGCCCGCCAGCACGGCCGCCCGCTCGACCCGTTCGGGGGACGGCTCCCCGCACCCGTAGCCGATCGCGTCGGCGACCGAGGCGCCCCGCAGCCGCGGGCGCTCGAAGGCGTACGCCACCTCGCGCCGCAGCGAGGCCGGGGCGACCTCCGCCAGGGGGACGCCGTCGAGCAGCACCCGCCCCTCGTCCGGTTCGACCAGCCCGCCCGCGGCCAGCGCGAGCGTGCTCTTCCCGGCACCCGACCGGCCCACGATCGCGACGGACCGCCCGGCCGGGACGACCAGGTCGACGGCCTCCAGCAGCGGGCCGTCCGCACCGCGCACCGTCACCCCGCACAGGCGCAGCTCGCCCGGACCGTCCGGCAGCGCCCGGCGGCCGCGCTCCCGCAGCGGTACGGACAGCACCTCACCGATCCGCCGCTCGCCCGCGCGCAGCCTCGCCAGCGCCAGCAGCAGCGACACCTGGCCGAGGATCCCGAGCGCCATCGGCGCGTAGCCGGCGACCGCGAGCATCTGCCCCGGCGAGATCCGCCCCGCCATCACGCCCTGCCCGGCCACGGCCAGCGCGGCCAGCCCCGCCAGCGGGATCAGCAGCGTCCCCTGCCCCTGGATCCGGCCGTAGGCGCGCCAGAGGTCCCGTCCCGAACCGGCCAGTTCGGGAAGCGGCGCGAGGATCCGGTCGGCCTCCCGCCGCCAGGTGCCCGCGCCGCGGACGGTGCGGATCCCCGCCAGGGCGTCGAGCATCCGGTTGGAGATCTCGCCCTGCAGCTCCTGGTAGCGCGTCACCAGGCCGGACGCATGGCGCACGAAGAACCGCATCATCGCCAGCCCGGCCGGGACGGCGCAGGCGACGGTCGCCACCAGCCGCCAGTCGATGAGCCACAGCGCGGCGGCGCCGCCGAGCGCGGTCGCCGTTCCGGCGGTGAGCTGGACCAGCACGGGCCCGGCGCCCGCGGCCATGGACGCTCCGGTGACCACGCGGCCGGTCAGGTCGCCCGACGCGAACATGCGCTCGCCGGGCACCCCCAAGGCGAGCAAGTGCTCCATGATCCGCGACCGGAGCCGGACGGTCTCGGCGGACGTGCACGCCACCTCCGCCACCTTGACCGCGTACGCCGCCGCCACCGCCATGGCCGCCAGTGCGGCCAGCGCCGACAGCGGCGCCAGGGCGTCCCCGCCGTCCAGCGCCGCCTCGGTGGCGGCGCCCAGGACGGTCGGCAGGGCCACGACGCAGCCCACGTTGGCCAGGCTGGCCGCCACCAGCAGTGCCAACCGGCCGCCGCGGCCGCGCACCCGATGCTCATCCATACATCCGGCTCTCATGTCCGGGTCCGTCCGGGACGGCGCACCGCGCCGCCCCGGACGGACCGCCGTCAGCCCGGCTCAGCCGCTCAGCAGCAGTTGAACAGGCTGCCGTGGCTGCAGCACTCCCACAGGCTCCAGTCGCTCCGCGCGTCGCGGGCGTGCTCGACCTGGAGGTTCTGCAGTTCGAGGATCTTCGTCATCTCGTTCACCTCTTTCCGGTCACGTCGGGACCCTCGCGGGTCCGGGTCGGTGGGACGCGGGTGCGCGATCAGCAGCCGCAGGTGAAGGGCACCCAGCTTCCGGTGCTGCAGCACTCCCACACGCTGCCGTTGCTGTCGGCGGCGTTCGCGGAGTCGGCGCGCTCGACGTCCAGGTTCTGCAGTTCGAGGATCGAGGCCATGTCGGTGTTCACCTCCCTCCTCGAAGTCGAGGGTCGTCATCGGTCCCCTCTCCCCAGGGACTGAGGAAGGGGAGTTCGAGGGGGCGGCCGCTCAGCGCGGCGCCGAGGGTGAGCAGGACCCCGGCCGACCCGGTGGCCAGGTCCATGGACAGCCGCAGGAGCTGGTCTCCGATGAAGGCGGTCCTCTCCGGCCCCTGCCACGCGCCGTCGGGGCGGTCGGGAGCCGCGGCCCGATCGCCTTCCCGGCCGTGGAACGGGACGGCGTGCCAGCCGATGTTGCGCAGATGGCGCCGCACCGCCGGGTCGTCGGGCCCCGCGCCGGTGTGCAGGAGGTAGGCCAGGATCCCGGCGCGGCCGTTGAACAGGCCGCTCTGCACGAAGTAGTGCGGTTCCGCGGCGCGGCGGATGCCCTCCTGCGCCTCCTGGAACTCCGGCTCCGCGCGGTGGCGCAGGTACTCGTGCAGGACGATGCCGATGCCCGCGCTGCCCGTGGCGACGTAGGGAAGGACCCGCCACCCCTCGTCCACCTGCAGGGTGCGGTCCTTCTGCGTCCACTTGCAGGCGTCGAGTTCCCGGCGCAGCGCCCGCTCGGCGTGGTCGAGCAGGCTCCGGTCGCCGGTCGTCTCGTACAGCCTGATCAGGAACAGGGCCGGACCGGACGAGCCGTGCATCAGCCCGGCCCGGTACCGCTCGTCCTGCGGGCGGTCCAGCTCGTGGACGAGCCGCTCGGCGGTCTTCCGCGCCGCCTCCGCGTAGGACGGGTCGCCGGTGCTCCGCGCGAAGTGGAGCTGGTTGAGCCCGATCCCGGCGAGCCCGCGGAACAGGCTGAGGTCGGTCGACGCGGCCGGCCCGGGCGCGTACTCCATGATCTCCAGCGCCTCGGCGCGCCTGCCGAGCCGGTCCAGCGCGTACGCGACCCCCGCGACGCCGTCGAAGAACCCGGGCGGCGGCTGCGGCACGGAGCCGACCGCCTTCACCAGCCAGGACTCGTGCTCGGGGAACCGCCCGGCGCCGGTCTCCGCCAGCGCCCACAGCACGCCCGCCGCGCCGTGCCCGAACCCGATGCCGCCGGTGGGCGCGGCGAACTGCTCGATGTCGCCGGGGAACAGGCGGTCGGACCGGTGCGGGGTGGCGGTCGCCAGGATCGCGTCCGCGATCGAGTCGCGGAGCCCTTCCCAGGTCGCGGGCTCCGGCTCCGGCCACAACGCCGGCGCGCGGGACGGATCGGCCGGACCGGACGGTGCGCCGGCGTAGAGGTCGGCGCGGACCTTGCCGGCGTAGTCGGCGGGCACCGGGAACCGCCCGGTGATGAACTCGATGAACTGCTCGATCTTGCCGTCGTCCCAGCGCAGCACGGCGGTCAGCGACATGAAGACGGCGAGCCGGATGCATCCGAGCGCGTACCGGTCGATCGCGAGGCCGGTGTAGCCGTGCGGAGCCTGGTAGCCGGGCGCGCCCAGCGCGGGACGCGCCGCCTCGGCGGCGTCGGCGACCAGTTCGAAGTCGACGAACGCGATCGTGTCGTCGTCGCGCACGATGATGTTGCCGGGGTGCAGGTCGCCGAACACGACGCCGCGGCGGTGCAGCTCCTCCAGCGCCCGCTCGACCTGGTCCAGGATGTCCAGCGCCCAGGCGGTGTAGCCGGCGATCTCCTCGGCCGTGGCGCCGAAGTGCAGCATCGGGTTGCGCCGCACCATGTGGTGCGAGAGCGTCTCACCGGCCACGAACTCGCGGACCAGGAAGTGGTGCTCCCAGCAGACGCGGTGGTCCACGATGTTCGGAATGACGTCGAGGTCGGCCATGCGTTCGAGGAACCGGCGCTCCCGGTCGAGGCGCACGACCGCGTCGTCCTCGTTCCGGTCCAGCCCGGCCAGCGGCCGCGCCTCCTTCACCAGGACCTCCCCGCCGGTGCGGGTGTCGGTGGCGCGGTAGAGCCCCCCGCCGTTGGAGAAGTGCAGGGCCTTGTGGATCTCGTACGGGAAGTCGTCCAGCGCGCCCGCGTCGCGCTCGGCCATCGCCGCCTTGAGGCACTCGGGAACGGTGACCCACTCCGGCACGCGGAAGACCGGGTCGCGGTGGTCCGGTACGAGCCGCCCGTCCGGCGTCTCGATGCCCGGCACCATCTCTCCGTACTCCGACCGGCACAGCCTTTCCCGGAATCCGCCGTAGCGGACGAACAGCGGCCCGGCGCCCCAGCGGAGATCGCTCAGAATGTACGGGCCGCGCTGCCCTTCCAGCATTCCGCCGAGTTCGCGCAGCGTCCGTTCGAGAACCCGCTCGTCGGCGGGATAAATCGTGATGAATTTGCCGCTGCCGCCGCGCTCGGCGTACTTGCTGTTGCGGGCGAGCAGCACCCGGCGGCTGCGCAGGTGCTTGAAGAAGACTTCGTGCTCGACGCAGTATTTCGCGACGATGTCGAGGATCTCTTCGGCATTGTTCAACCCGGCCGAGACATGGATCTTCCAGCCCTGGTCGGGGATCGACCCGTCGGTCCGCCCCTGCATCGTCCACACGCCCCTCGGCTGGCGCGTCCAGCCGTCCGGGAGGTGCTGACCTGCGGAGTAGTCGTCCTCTTCGCCCGGGACCTCCGTGGAAGGCGCGTCGTAGAAGACCGGATCCACCATTCCGTAGGCGTGATACCGAAGATCCATGCATGACTCCAATCAGCACCCGGGTCTCCCCGGCGTCGACGCCATACTGAGCCGCATGCCGATCGGTAGGCCACTCGCTTCGGCAATCTCCGAAACGTCCGTGAACCACTCTTCGGCGCTGGACTAAACGTGCCGGTCAACGGCGGGGGCGGGATCTGCACGCGACTCCGGCGGACACTGATCCGCGTTCTTCGATATTTCCAGCCGGGCGCCCGCGTGGTTATAGTCCGAAGGGCCTGGAGCACCGGTGGACTTTCCTGCCGGACGACACGCGACGAGGTGATTCGATGGCCATGATGATCGGCGCCACGGCGGCGTCGCTGACGGTGCTCGTCCTGATCACCGGGGCCGCGGGGCACGTGCTGCGGCCCGCCGTCCTGACCGGGGCGCTCCGGGCGCACGGAACCGTTCCGCCGCGGCTGATCGGGCCGCTGGCGGCGGCCGTGCCGGCGGCGGAGGCGGTGCCCGCCGTGCTGGCCGCGCACGCCCTGCTCGCCGGCCGGTCCGGCCAGCTGCGCGTCGCGATGATCCTCGGCGCCGCCCTGGCCTGCGGTTACGCCGCCTACGGTCTCGTGGTCGCGCGCACCCGGCCGGACGTCCCGTGCGGCTGCTCGGCCGCGGGAACGCCGATGAATGGGTGGGTGGTCGCCCGGGCCGCCGCGCTGGCCGCCGCGGCGGGCTGCGCGGCGGCCGTCCCCGGTCCGGCCGTCACCGCGGCCGGCGCCCGGGCGGGCGTCGCGGCCCTGGCCGGCGCCGTGTTCGCGATCCTGCTGTGGGAGCTTCCCGCGCTGCGGCCCCCCGCCGCCGGGCCGACCCGGTGAGGACCGGAACGCACCCAGGAAGGAGCACGGGGACATGACGTTCGAGACGACCGCCGGGCTGGCCTGCTGGACGGCCCTGGTCCTGCTCGCCCTCGCGCTCGTGCGGATGAACCGGCGGCTGCGCGCCGTCGAGGCCCGCGTCCCCGAGCCGGGCCTGCCCGCGGGAGCGAAGGCGCCCGGACTCGACCGGCTCGGGGTCGCGCCGGCCGGGCCGACGCTGCTGCTGTTCCTCAGCTCCGGCTGCGGCGGCTGCCCCGCCGTCCTGGAGGAGGCCGAGGCGCTGGCGGCCGACCCGGCGAGCGTCCCGATGCGGGCCGTCTTCTCCGGCGACCCGCTCCCCGTGAGCGGCGGGCTCATCCCCGTGCACACCGGGGAGCGGGAGCTCATGTCCGCCTACCGGGTCCCGGGGACGCCGTTCGCCGTGCTCGTCGAGTCGGGCCGGGTACGCCGGGCGGAGCCGGTCCGCTCCCTCGACCTCCTCAGAGACCTGGTCGCACCGGCTCGGGCGGACCGAGCGAGGGAAGGCGGGACAGGGCGACGCCCAGCGGCGTGATGGCGTGCACCGCCTTGCGGCCCGTCCGCCCGGTGACGATCAGGCCGGCCTCGCGCAGGACCTTCGCGTGCTCGCTGGCCGTCGAGGGGGTGACGCCCAGCCGCCTGGCCAGCTCCGTGGTGGTCGTCCCGCCCACCGCCCCGCGGAGCACCGCCGCGCGGGTCGCGCCCAGCAGCGCCGACAGCGCCTCGGACCGCCCGCCGCCCGGGCCGTGGTCGTGCAGTTCCGCCCCGAACTCGGTGGACGTGGGAAAGAACAGCACCGCCGGGCCCCGGCCCTCCCGGTCCTCCAGGAAGAAGGGCCGGCGGCCGCAGAACACCGACGGCGCCAGCACCAGACCGCGCCCCTCCAGCCTGACCGTCCGCGTCTCCGGAGATCGCACCTCCAGCACGCCGGCGTCCCACCGGGCGTCGGTGGACAGGGTCGACAGCAGGAGCTCGACGCCGCCTTCGGCGACCGTCCGGAGACGGAAGCTGCGCTCCACGTCGATCCTGCTCTGGATCCGGTCCCAGTAAGGGGCGATGGCGGCACGCCGGTAGTCCCGCAGCGCTCCGCCGAGTTCACGGAGCGCCCGCGGATCTCCCGTCGCGAGGGGCTCGGCGTGCGCCGGAAGCTGGGAAAGCGCGGCGAGCTCCCGGACCAGCCGCTCCTTCGGCGTCGAGACGACCGCCTCGACGCTCTCGTCCCAGTTCTGCCCCTCCTCCCCGCGCATGAGGAATTCCGCGAACGGCCCCTCGTGCGGGCACAGCGCCAGCAGGATCCGGCTCGATCGCGGCAGGCGGACCCGGGTACGCGAACGCCACCCGTCGAGCGCCCTGCGGCCCGACCGGGTCGGGAGCGCCCGCACGCTCAGGACGGTCTCCCAGAGCGGGTGCGCTCCGGAGATCCTCGTTCTGGCGAGATCGTTACCGGTGAAATGGACATGCAGCATGGAGTGTTCCCCCGTCTCCTCGTATCTGCTGCCTGGCACGGCGAGAAGCAGGGGCCGCGACCGAAAGATCAGGTCGCGCCACGGAACGCACACCCCGCTGGCCCCAGCCAATGGCAAGAACTGCAACCCCGCATGCCATTGGTCGCCTTGATACCTTGTCTAACCCGGAGAGTACCGGTGAGTCAAGACATGGAAACGGTCGTTCAATATCCTGGCACCATCCGCACCACGCATGATCACCCACCGCAATTGCCCGCATCATGATTGTCACCGGCGAGATCATGTCGAGCGGGCGGTAATTCGGGTACCGAGGCCGTTCCGGCGGCGGCGGTTCCGGGGACGCCGGCGCCGCGACCTTCCCCACCAGGAACGATCCGCGAACGCCGCTGGCCACTTTCGGCCTCAGATCGCCGACTTCGCCGTTCCCGAGGTATCGGCGCCGAACGGTTCGGTACCACTACCGGTGAAACACGAAGCCGCGCCGGACGGCTATCAATTCCGAGAGTATCGGGCTTTATACCTGCACATCACGCGATGCTCGCACGCTCTTTCCGTGCCGTGCCGCTCCGAAGAAAAGGTGCGGCCAATACCTCGGGGCGCCCACCACGACCCGGTACCCACAATTATCACTCGGTCACCAGACGCCACTTCCGGCGGCGACCGTTCCTCCGGTCGACGCGGATCCGGCGCAGGCGCTCGGCGCTACACGGTCGCGAGGACGCTTTCGGCGTCGTCCCAGAGGCGGCGGGCGAGGGCGCCGTCGCGGGCCCTGGGCTTCAGCGGCCTCTCCTTGGCGACGTGGAAGTACCGTCCGGTGCCGCCGGAGTCCACGAGGTCCACGACGGGCGGCGCGGCCCTGCCGACCGGTTTCAGCGCCGGTTTGACCGCCCTCATGAGCAGGCCGAAGGCACCGCCCCGGGTGGTGAGGTCCGTCCGCAGCACGCCCGGGTGCACCGCGTCGATCGTGGCTCCGGCGCCCTTCCACCGCTCGGCGAACAGCGGGACCATCAGCAGGTTCGCCAGCTTGGTGCCGGCGTAGGTCCGCACGGGATGGAAGTCGCGGCCCTCGGGCGTCCGGTCGGGGTCGACCCGGCCCGCTGCGTAGAGGGCCGCGCTGACCTGCACGACCCGGCGCAGCCGCTCCTCCAGCAGGCGGTTCAGCAGGAACGGCGCCAGGTGGTTGGTGAAGAACGCCTGCTCGAAGCCGTCCTCGTTGAGTTCGCGCCGGTTCGGCCAGAGCGCCGCGTTGTGGACGAGCACGCTCGGCCCGGGGACGGCCTCGGCGAGCGCCCCGGCCAGTTCCCGGACCGTCCGGACGGACGACAGGTCGCCCACGACCAGGTCGGCGCCGACCTCTCGCGCGGCGGCGGCGCCCGCGTCGGGGCGCCGCGCCACGATCGTCACCCGGTGGCCCCGCCGGACGGCCTCGGCGGCGACCGCGCGTCCCACGCCCCGGTTGCCGCCGGTCACGACGACGCTCGACGGCTCGGCCATGGCGGCTCCGCCTAGCCCGCCGCGCCGAAGCGGGCCCGGCCGCCCGAGATGACCGTCGTCCCGTCCACGGCCGCTTCGAAGAGCACCCCGCCGCCGTCAGGACCGGCGTCGTCCCGCCAGGTGCTCACCTGGAGGGCGTCGCCGGGGAAGACGGGCGCGGCGAAGCGGCCTTCGAGTTCGGCCAGGTCGGCCGGGTGGGCGCCGAGGGACTCGGCGAGCGGGAGGGTGACGGCCGCGAGCGTGCACAGGCCGTGCATGATGGGGCGCGGCATCCCGGCCGCCTTCGCGGCCTCGGGGTCGATGTGCAGGTGGTGGCGGTCGCCGAGCAGCCGGTAGAGCGCCGCCTGGTCGGACGCCGTGGAGACGGTCAGCACTCCGTCCGGGTCGGTCTCGGGACGGCGGCGGGACGACGGGCCGCGCTCGCCGCCGAAACCGCCGCACCCCGGCGCGAACAGCGACCACGTCGCCTCGAAGTACTCGCTCTCGACCGCCACGTCGAAGACGGCCGCGGAACCCTTGTCCCAGACGGCGGTGACGGAGGCGCTCATCTCCACCGAGCCGGAACGCGGCAGCGGCTTCCGGACGCGTAGGCGCTGTGTCCCGTGCACGGCCGTCCGCACGTCGAACGCGCCCGCCGAGCCCAGGACGTCCGGCGCCCACTGGGCGAGGGTCAGCCCGAACGTGGGCAGGACCCGGAGCCTCTCCTCGAAGACCAGGTCGAGGTCCGAGGCGCCCGCGCCCACCGCGAGGGCGTAGAGGATGGGCCGCGTCTCGTCGTAGGCCACCGTGCGCGTACCGAGCGCACGCCCCTGCCATTCATGGACCCGGCTCATTCGTCCGCTCCCAGGATCAGACCGCTGGTGGGCACGCCGGTCCCGGCGGTGACCAGGACGTTGTGGACGTCGCCCGGCTGGTTCACCGAGGTGCCGCGGACGAGGCGGACGCCCTCGGCGATGCCGTTCATCCCGTGGATGTAGGCCTCGCCCAGCTGGCCGCCGTGGGTGTTGACCGGGAGCCGTCCGCCGAGCTCCAGGTTGCCGTCGGCCACGAAGTCCTTGCCCTCCCCCTTCGCGCAGAAGCCCAGCTCCTCCAGCTGCGGGAGGACGAGCGGCGTGAAGTGGTCGTACAGGATCGCGGCCTGGACGTCGGCCGGGGTGAGGCGCGACTGGGCGTAGAGCTGCCGCCCGACGAGGCCCATCTCGGGGATGCCGGTGATCTCGGAGCGGTAGTAGCTGGTCATCATGTGCTGGTCGTTGCCGGAGCCCTGCGCGACGCCCCAGATCACGGCGGGCCGGTGCGGGAGGTCGCGGGCGCGCTCGGCGGAGACGACGACGAGGGCCTGGCCGCCGTCGCTCTCCTGGCAGCAGTCCAGGAGGCGGAGCGGCTCGGCGATCCAGCGGGACGCCTGGTGGTCCTCCAGCGTGATCGGCCGCCCGTAGAACCAGGCGGCCGGGTTCGCGGCGGCGTGCCGGCGGTCGACCACGGCGATGCGGCCGAAGTCCTCGCTGGTCGCGCCGTACTCGTGCATGTAGCGGCGGGCGAACATCGCCACCCACTGGGCGGGGGTGGAGAGCCCGAACGGGTTCATCCACGCGTACGCGGCGCTGTCGGCGCTGACGTCCATCGGGCGGTCGGCCTGTCCGAGGCCGTAGCGGGTGCCGGACCGCTCGTTGAACGCGCGGTAGCAGACGACCACGTCCGCGACGCCGGTCGCGACGGCCATCGCGGCCTGCTGGACGGTGCCGCAGGCCGCGCCGCCGCCGTGCCCGATGCGGGAGAAGAACTTCAGCTCGCCGATGCCGAGGTTGCGCGCGATGTGGATCTCGGAGCTGGTGTCGGCGGTGAAGGTCACCATGCCGTCCACGTCGGACGGCTGGAGCCCCGCGTCCACGATGGCGGCGAGCACCGCCTCGCAGGCGAGCCGCAGCTCGCTGCGGCCGGACTCCTTGGAGAACTCGGTGGCGCCGATCCCGGCGACCGCGGCCGCCCCTGGCAGGACGCTCATGCGCCGCTCCCCTGTGCTTCGACGGCCTGTGCTTCGACGGCCCGTGCTTCGACTGCCGGTGCTTGGACGGCCTGTGCTTCGACTGCCGGTGCTTGGACGGCGGGCAGCTCGACCACGACGGTGCCGGTGACGTGCGGGCCGATCGCGTTGACGCCGCGCACGGCGATCTCCACCCGGCGGCCGGCGTCGTCCTTGGCCTGGACGGTGCCGGTGAGGACCATCGTGTCGCCCGGGTAGTTGGGCGCGCCCAGCCTGATCCTGATGGCCTTCACGACGGCGGCGGGCCCGGCCCAGCCCGTCACGTACCGGTCGACGAGGCCGTTGGTCGTCAGGATGTTCATGAAGACGTCCTTGGAGCCGCGCTCGACGGCGAGCGACGGGTCGTGGTGGACGTCCTGGTAGTCGCGGCTCGCCAGCGCGGTCGCGACGATCATCGTGCGGGTCAGCGGGATGCGCAGCTCGGGGAGCTCCTCCCCCACCGCCACGTCCTCGTAGTTCCTGGTCACGGCTCCTCCGGTCACGGCTCCTCCGGTCACAGGGCCGCCCCCAGCAGTTCCAGGTCGAAGGAGGCGCCGCCGAGCGTCCCGGAGATCTGCTTGCCCCACAGGAAGTGGCGGTGCACCGGGTAGTCGACGTCCACGCCGATGCCGCCGTGCAGGTGCTGGACGCGGTGGACGACGTTCAGCCCGCCCTCGTCCGACCACCACTTGGCGACGAGCACGGCCGTCTCGGCGTCCTCCCCGGCGGCGATCAGCGAGACGGCGTGCCAGAGGCAGACGCGGAGCGCGTCGATCTCGATGAAGCAGTCGGCGAGCTGGTGCTGCGCGGCCTGGAAGGTGGCGAGCGGGCGGCCGAACTGCTCGCGGCCCGCGAGGTAGTCGGCGGCCATGCGCAGCGCGCCCTCCGCGACGCCGACCTGGACGGCGGCGAGGGAGACGCGGGCCAGCCGCAGCGCCGTGGCCAGCGCGCCGTCCGGCAGGGCCCGCGCGGGGGCGCCGTCGAGGGTCAGGTGCCCGGCGACGTCGCGGCTGGTGGTCTCGGCGCGCTCCCAGGAGACCCCCGCGGCGGAGGCCTCCAGCAGGAACAGGCCCGGTCCCTCCGGCGACGCGGCCGAGACGAGGACGTGGCTCGCGCCGAACGGCGTCGGGACGGCGGCCTTCGTGCCGGTCAGCAGCCAGTTCGCTCCGTCCTGGACGGCGGCGCACCCCGGCGCGGCGGGGTCGGCGGGGGCGAACTCCTCCAGCGCGAGGGTCGGCCGCGACGTCCCGTCCACGAAGCCGGCGGGGACGTCCTCGCCGTGCGCGGCGAGCGTGAGGGCGGCGACGACGGCGGGCCAGACCGGGACGGGGGCGACGGCGCGGCCCTGCTCCTCCAGCAGGACGGCCAGGCCGCCGGCGCCGAGGCCCGCACCGCCCGCCGACTCGGGCAGCGCGACGCCGAGCAGGCCCGTCTCGCCCAGCTCGCCCCACAGGCCCTCGTCGTAGCCGTGCCCGGACCCTTCGGCGTCCCTGATCCGCGCCTGCGTGGCGCGGTCGGTGAAGATCTGCCGGGCCAGGTCCCTGACCGCCTCCAGCTCTTCGCCAAGCGTGAAGTCCATCAGCGCTCCTCGGGGTTGCGAGGCGGTCCGGCCGGGCGGAACGCCGGCAGGGAGAGGTCGGGGTCCGGGTCGATCCAGTCGAGGACGACGGGCATGCCGACCTCCACGTCCTCCGGCGCGACCCCGGTCATGTTCGCGATCAGCCGCGTCCCCTCGGCCAGCTCGATCACGGCGACGACCAGCGGGTACTCGAACGCGGGGTGGCGCGGGTGGTGGTTGACGACGTAGCTGTAGACGTGGCCCTCGCCCGACGCCTGGACGGTGTCCCACTCGAACGAGCCGCACTGCGGGCAGCACGGGCCCGGCGGGTGCCGCAGCGACTTGCAGTCGGCGCAGCGCTGGATGACGAGCCGGTGCTGCTTCGCCGCCTCGAACCAGAACGCGTTGTCCAGGTTGATCGGCGGTCGCGGCCGCAGCGCCTTCGGCTCGGCCGCCTTCTCGGCCGCCTTCTCGGCGGGCTTCTCGGCGGGCTTCTCGGGCGGGCGGAACCGCAGGAGGCGCCACCGCTGCGTGGCGACGACCTCGCCGGCCGCGTCCCGGTACGTCTTGACCGTGCTGACGAAGCGCCCCGCGCCGAGCGCGGTCTTCTTCTCCGGGGAGATCGACTCGACGGTCTCCTCGACGCTGACGCGGTCGCCCGGCACCAGCTCCCGGTGGAACTCGAACTCCGAGTCGGTGGCGACGACGGAGGTGTAGCCGCCCTCGGCCAGCAGCTCGGTCAGCTCGTCCGGCCCGGCGGGGTCGTCGCGGACGGACGCCGCGTACCCGCGCATCGTCCACGCCTGCATCATCGACGCGGGCGCCACGACGCCGTCGCGGCCGGTCGCCTTCGCGGCGTCCTCGTCCAGGTAGACGGGGTTGCCGTCCTCCATCGCCTCGACCCAGTGCCGGATCATGGGGACGTTCACCGGGTCCTGCCCGGTCCGCCGCTCGCCGTAGGGCCGTCCGACCCACGCCTGGAGCCGCGCCTCGTACTCCTCGCCGTCGCCGCTCATGACCGCCTCGACCTCGGCAGACCCAGCCCCTGGACGGCGACCATGTCGCGCAGCACCTCGTTGACGCCGCCGCCGAAGGTGTTGACGATGCCCTGCCGCGAGAGCTGCTCGATCTGGCCGTGCAGCACGGCGCCCGGCGACTCGGGGCGGATCCGCCCGGCGGCGCCGAGGATCCCGGTCAGCGTCCGCTGGACGTCGATGTGCGTCTCGGTCCCGTAGGACTTGGCGGCGCCGGCCTGCGCGCCGGTCAGCGTCCCGGCCTCCACCGCCATCGTCATCTTCCAGTTCATCAGCCGCATCGCCTCCAGCCTGGCGTGCGTGCGGGCGAGGTCGGCCCGCACCCAGGGCAGGTCGATCACGCCGTTCTCGCGCGCCCAGTCGCGGACGTCCTCCCACAGCCGGATCATCCGGCCGCCGAGCGCGGCGAGCCCGATGCGCTCGTGGTTGAGCTGCGTGGTGATCAGGTTCCAGCCGCCGTCGACGTCCCCGACGACCGACGACGCGGGCACGGTGACGCCGTTGTAGTACGTCGCCGTCACGACCATCCCGCCGACCGTCTGGATCGGGCTCCAGGAGAACCCGTCGGCGTCGGTCGGGACGATCAGGATCGAGATGCCCTTGTGCTTCGGCGCGTCCGGGTTCGTCCGCGCCGCGAGCCAGATGTGGTCGGCGGTGTTGGCGCCGCTGGTGAAGACCTTGCTGCCGTCGACGACGAACCGGTCGCCGTCCCGCACGGCCCGGGTGCGCAGCGACGCGAGGTCGGTCCCGGCCTCGGGCTCGGTGTAGCCGATCGCGAACACGAGGTCGCCCGACAGGATCCCGGGCAGGTACTTCCGCTTCTGCTCCTCGGTGCCGAAGCGCATCAGCGTCGGCCCGACCGTGTTCACGGTGACGAACGGGAACGGCAGCCCGGCGCGCTGCACCTCGTCGAAGAACACGTACTGCTCGGCGATCGACCTGCCCTGCCCGCCGTACTCCTCCGGCCAGCCGTAGCCGAGCCAGCCGTCGTTGCCGAGCATCTTGACGATCTCGCGGAACCGCTCGCCGCCCACGCCCTGCTCGCCGGCGCGGCGGCGCACGTCCGCGGGCAGCAGGCCCGCGAAGTACGCCCTCAGTTCCGCGCGCAACTCGCGATGCGCCTCGGACTCACGCAGATCCATACAGGCCCTTTCTCGGTCAGGGGGGCGGTCGGTCAGGGGAGGAAGCGCCCGCGGCCCGCGGCGGTGAACTCCGCGCGGAGCGCGGCCTTGTCCGCCTCGGTCATCAGGACGTACTCCGGCGAGCCCCGGCCCGCCCACCGGTACACGGGGTCGACCGTGCGCCAGCCGTCGAGCTGCAGCTCCTTCTTCTTGAGCTTTCCCGACCCGGTCGTCGGCAGCGCGTGCGAGACGCGCACGAAGCGCGGCGCGCCCTTGGTGCCGAGGTCGTCCTGGCGGGCCAGGAACGCGGGCAGGTCCAGGTCCTCGAACCCGACGCCCTCGGGGATCTCGATCGCCGCCATCACCTGGTCGCCGGAGCGCGGGTCGGGCACGCCGAACGCGACCGCGTCCACGATCCTCGGGTGGCGGCGGACGACGTTCTGGGTGAGCAGCGCGGAGATGTTCTCCGAGTCCACCCGGATCCAGTCGCCGGACCGGCCGCCGAAGTACAGGAATCCGTCGCCGTCGACGTAGCCGAGGTCGCCCGTCCAGTACCAGCCGTGCCTGACCCGCTCGGCGTCGGCCTCCGGGTTCTTGTAGTAGCCCTCGAACCTGGCCGCGCCGTGCACGTCGACGATCTCCCCGACGGCGGCCTCGGCGTTGGTGACGCGGCCGTGCTCGTCCAGGACGGCGGGCGCGCAGGTCTCGCGGGTCTCGGGATTGACGACGCGGACGCCGTCGTGGGCGGGGCGGCCGAGCGCGGTCGGCGGCGCCTGCGGGTCCCGCTTGATCATGCCCGCGCTCTCGCTGGACCCGTAGCCCTCGACCAGCCGAGCGCCGAAGCGGCGCAGGAACTCGGCCTTGTCCTCCGGGGACGCCTCCGTCCCGAACCCGTGGGTGAGCGTGTTGTCGGCGTCGTCCGGTCGCTCGGGGGTGGCGAGGACGTAGCCGATGGCCTTGCCGACGTAGGTGAAGAAGGTCGCGCCGTAGTAGCGGACGTCCGGCAGGAACCCGGACGCTGAGAACTTCCTCGCCAGGACGACGGTCGCCCCGACCGCCAGCGACGGCGCCCAGAGCGCCATCAGGGCGTTGCCGTGGAACAGCGGCATCGAGCAGTAGCTGACGTCCTCGCGCTTGACGTCGTACTTCGCGCTGTTGTTGCGGCCGAGCTCGGCGAGCCGTCCCTGCGAGCAGCGCGCGGCCTTGGAGGCGCCGGTCGTCCCGGAGGTGAACAGCAGCAGGAGCTGCGTCTCCGGGGTGACCGACTCGTCCGCTTCCGGCTCGCAGGCGTGGGCGGCGACCAGCTCCGGGTAGCCGTCGTCGTCGACCAGGAGGAAGCGGTCGCGCGGGACGCCGATGTCGAGGCCGTCCAGCAGCTTCAGCCCGGCCTGGTCGGTGACGACGAGCTGGAGGTCGGTGTGCCGGACCTCCTGCTCCAGGTAGGCGCCGGTCCGGGTGGAGTTGATGCCGACGATCGTGGCGCCGCCCAGCGCCGCCGCCCCGAGCCACAGGACGTACTCGGGGACGTTCTCCAGGAGGACGCCGATGTGGAAAGGGCGGTCCCGGGGGGAGTGGGGGGTCGGCCCCCCACAAGAGACAGGCCCATCCGAGCGCAGGTCGCGGGCGAGGGACGCGCGGGCCGCGCTCTCGCGGACCACCTCGTCCCAGGTCCACGTCCGCTCGCGGCTGCGCAGGCCGGGCCGGGCGTCGCCCAGCCGGGCCAGCAGCATCGCCGCGATCGTCTCGTCACGCACTCGCGGCACCCCAGGCCGGCTCGGTGGACAGGACGCAGTGGGTGCCGCCGTAGATCGCGGTCATGCACTTGTTGCAGTGGATGCACAGCGACCCGGTCGCGGGCTCGTCCTTGATCCGGTTGATCAGGTCGGGCTCGCGCAGCAGGGCGCGGGCCATCGCGACGAACTGGAAGCCCTCCGCCATCGCGGTGTCCATGCCCGCCTTGTCGGTGACGCCGCCCAGCAGGATCATCGGCAGCTTCACCGCGGCGCGGATCTGCCGGGCGTCCCTGAGCAGGTAGAGGTCCTCGTACGGGTAGGACTTCAGGAAGTGCTTTCCGATCAGCTTGATCCCGAGCTTGGTCGGCTGCTTCATGACGGAGGCGAACTCGTGCAGCGGCGCCTCGCCCTTGAACAGGTACATGGGGTTGAGCAGGGAGCTGCCGGCGGTCATCTGGAGGGCGTCGACCGTGCCGTCGGCCTCCAGCCACCGCGCCACCTGGATGGCCTCGTCGATCCAGAACCCGCCGGGCACGCCGTCGTCCATGTTGAGCTTCGCGGTGATCGCGATGCGGTCGCCTACGGCGTCGCGGACGGCGCGGCCGATGTCGCGCGCCAGCCGGGCGCGGTTCTCCAGCGACCCGCCGTACTCGTCCTTGCGGTGGTTGACCTTGGGGCTGAGGAACGAGCTGGTCAGGTAGTTGTGCCCCATGTGGATCTCGATGGAGTCGAACCCCGCCTCGATCGCCATCCGGCCCGCGCGGCCGTGCGCCTCGACGACGCGCTCCAGGTCCGCGCGCGTGGCGGCCCTGGCCACGGTCTGCGTGGTCATGTGGAAGTGGCGGCTGGGCGCGAGCGCGGGGAGCTTGTTGCTCTTGGGGTTGGCGACCGGGCCGGCGTGCCCGATCTGCGCCTGGACGGCCGCTCCCTCCGCGTGCACGGCGTCGGTCAGCCTGCGCAGGCCGGGCATCGCCTCGTCCCGCCAGTGGATCTGCCGCCGGTCGGTGCGGCCCTCCGGCGCGACCGCGCAGTACGCGACGGTCGTCATCCCGACGCCGCCGCGCGCGTGCCGGACATGGAAGTCGATCAGCGCGTCGGTGACCTGACCGTCCTTGGTCAGCCCCTCGTACGTCGCCGCCTTGATCGTGCGGTTCCGCAGCGTGATCGGCCCCAGTTTGGCGGGGGCGAACACGTCGGGCTTCGGGGCGGTTGCCGGGGGGTGCGGGGGGGCGCCCCCCCGCAGGCGGGTCGGGTCGTTCATTGGAAGTCCTCCATCCGGAGTAGACGTTAATCAGCGGGGTGTCCGGGCACTCCGGACATCCCGCTGACCGGGAGCATCGACCTGGCCGCGGGCTACGTCTTGTCGCGCAGCGCGGCGGCGATCTGGTCGGTCTGGGCCTGCTGCTCCAGGAGCTGGCGCAGCAGCCACAGGCGCAGGACGCGGGTGACGGCGGCGGCCAGGTAGAGGGCCGCGCCGAGGACGGTCACCGCCAGGAACCCGACGGCGAGCGTCTGCAGCGAACCCACGTCCCGCATGTCGTCCTTGGTGAGCGAGACGTTGTAGGCGACGAACGTCCCGGCGATGCCGGCGACCATGGCCAGGAGCCCGGCGATCCGGGCCGCCCCGTCGAAGCGGGACGTGTCGGTCTTGAGGCGCTGCCGCGCGACGTCGTCCTTGAACCGCTGGCGCCGTTCCTCAGTGAGCATGGTGGGTCAACCTCCCAGGTAGTCGCTGGACAGCCGGTCTTCGATCTCGGCGGGCGGGCCGGCCGCCACCACGCGCCCGTGCAGCATCAGCGCGGCGGTGTCGGCGATCGGCAGGACGGCGCGGGCGAACTGCTCCGCGACCAGCACCGACAGGCCGCCCTCGACCAGCTCGGCGACCGTCTCGTACATCCGGGTGACGATCATGGGCGCGAGGCCCATGGACAGCTCGTCGAGCAGCAGCACCGCCGGATCGGTGCCGAGCGCCCGGGACAGCGCGAGCATCTGCTGCTCGCCGCCGGACATGGATCCGGCGAGCTGGTGGCGGCGCTCGCCGAGGCGCGGGAAGCGGGCGTAGGCCTTCTCCTCCAGCTCCTCCAGCTTCGCGCCGGTTCCGGTGGCGGCCCACAGGTTCTCCCGCACCGTCAGGTTCGGGAAGATCCCGCGGCCCTCGGGGATCGAGCACACGCCGAGCCGGGCCGCGTCCTGCGCCGAGACGCCGTTCACCTTGCGTCCGGCGAACCGCAGCTCCCCGCCGGTCGGGGGGTGCAGGCCCGCGCACACGCGCATCGTGGTCGACTTCCCGCCGCCGTTCGGGCCGAGCAGCGCCAGCAGCGAACCCGGCTTCAGCGCCAGGTCCACGCCGTGCAGGACCTCGATCGCGCCGTAGCCCGCGCGGACGTCCACGAGTTCGAGCAGCGGCTCGGTCTCCGGCGAGGGCCCGTCGGCTGCCGCGCGCGGCTCCGGGACGACCTTCGGTTCAGGCATGCGACGCCTCCTCCGTGCCGATGTAGGCGGCGATGACCTCGGGCGACTCCTTGATCTCCACCGGCGTGCCGGACGCGATCAGAGCGCCGTAGTCGAGGACGTGGATGGTGGAGCACAGCTTCATGACGAGCGGCAGGTCGTGCTCGACGAGGCAGATCGCGAGGCCCTCGCCGGCCAGGCCGGTCAGCATCTCCGCGAACGCCTCCGTCTCGCGTTCGGTCTGGCCGGACGCGGGCTCGTCCAGGAGCAGGACGCGCGGTGAGGTCATCAGCGCGCGCGCCACCTCCACGACACGGGCGCGCCCGATCGGGATGTCGGACACGTCGCGGTCGGCGATGTCGGTCAGCCCGGTCCGTTCGAGGACCTTGTCGGTCCGCTCGTCCAGGTCGAAGCGCTTGCGGGAGTTGCCGCGCAGGATGTCGCCGGCGACGCGGACGTTGTCGCGCACCGACAGCGACAGGAACAGCTCCAGCCGCTGGAACGTGCGCGCCATGCCGCGCCGCGCGCGCTTGGCCGGGGACAGCCTGGTGATGTCGTCGCCGTCCAGAAGCACCTGGCCGGACGCGGGCTTCTGCAAGCCGGTGATGGTGTTGAACATCGTCGTCTTGCCGGCGCCGTTCGGGCCGATGAGCCCGGTGATCTGGCCTTCGGCCATGGTGAGGCCGACATCGTCGACGGCGGTGTTGCCGCCGAAACGGACGGTGATGCCCCGCGTCTCCAGCAGCGGAGTCTCAGGCAGTGGCACGAGAACCTCCCTTCTTCAGGACGGCGGGCAGGCCGAGTTCGCGGTCGAGTCGCGCGCGCAGTTCGTCGGTGTAGGGCTCGTCCACGCCGACCAGTTCCAGCGGGGTCGGGCGGTCGCGCCGCCCCTCGTCCAGGTACATGCGGCCGAAGACGGGCAGCAGCATGACCGCGCACATCGCGACGAGCGCGAACGTCCACGTCCCGATCACGCCGGTCAGCGCGAGCAGGTAGAGGACGCCGCCCAGCGCCGCCGCCCCGTACAGGACGGGCTTGGCGTTCCGCGTCTCCCGGTAGCCCTCGACGATGTCGTGGACGAAGCCGCTCGGATGCCTGCCGACGGTCATCCCGACGAGCGCCGTCCCGACGAGGACGAGGTGGCCGAGGACGCCGTAGACAGTCGCCATGCCCTCGTTCTCCAGTGCCAGGTCGCCGAGGGTCGAGACGATGACGGCCGAGCCGACGCCCGCCATCAGCCCGCCGAGCAGGGCGCCGCTGAGGTAGCCGATGCCCGCGACCACGACGAGCATCAGCAGGCCGAGGCTGCCGAGGAAGGAGAAGTTCTCCTGCGCGACCGTGCCCGTCGCGGCGGACATCAGCACGCCGCCGAGCCCCGCGATCGCCGCGGAGATCATGAAGACGCTCAGCTTCAGCCGGACCAGGTTCTGCCCGAGCATCGCCGACGCCGCCGGGCTGTCCTTCATCGCCGCGAGCCTGCGCCCGTACCCGCTGCCGCGCAGCGCGGCGAGCCCGACCGCGATCAGCGCGAACAGCACGGTCGCCGTCATCAGCGACGTCGTCCCGTCCCGCAGGTCGAGCGGGCCGGCCCTGAGCGGCGGGACGACCAGCGCCCCGTCCGGGAAGAGCGTGAACCGCATCCCGAACAGCTCGTGCTCGGTGGTGTCGCGCAGCACCATGTTCGACAGGAACTCGCCGAACGCCATCGTGGCGAGGGCCAGGTAGAGGCCCCGCAGGCGCAGCGCCGGCAGCGCGACGAGCCCGCCGACCAGCGCGGCCGCGGCCACGGCCAGCAGCACCCCCTGGACGTTCGTCCGGGCCGCGAGGCCGGTGCCCTCCACCCCGAAGTGGAACGCCACGACCGTCGCGACCGCGCCGAACGCCAGCGGCGCGAGGTTCAGCTCGCCCGCGTAGCCGGTCAGGACGGTCAGCGAGAGCGCGATGATCGCGAAAGTCATGCCGAGCGCGAACGTGGTGATCGCGCCGTCCGACAGCAGCAGGCTGTAGAGGTACACGACCGCGACGAGCACGAGGCCCCACACGGCCGCCGACCGGACGGTCGGTGCCCGGTACCGCTCGCGGGTCCGGATCGCGGCCCCGCGCAGGCGGTCATGGGGCAGCACCACCAGCACGACGAACAAGATGATCATCGGTAGCGAGACGCGCAGGTTGCCGGCGAACGTGCCCGCCGACGGCAGGTAGGCGAGCACGTAGTTGGCGGCGAGGCCGAGCACCATCGCCCCGGCGAACGTGCGGGGGATGCTGCGCAGCCGGCCGAACATCGCCGCCGCGAAGGCGTCGATCACCAGCAGGGTCAGCGCGTTCGCGTCCAGCCCGCCGCCGCTGATGGGCACGATCAGCACCCCGGCGAGGACGGCGAGCGTGGAGCCGAGCGCCCACGACAGCATCGCGGCGCGCTCGGGGTCGTGGCCGTTGAGGCGCAGCAGGTCGGGGTCGTCGACCGAGCCGCGCATCACCACGCCCGTCCGGCTGCGGGTGAACAGCACCCGCAGCCCGACGGCGATCGCCACGGCGGCGACCAGGCAGACGATCTCGTGGTACCGGACGACCACGCCGGCCAGCGTGATCTTCGCGCCCGCACCGAAGAACATGTCCACGGTGTGGGCCTCGTCCGGATTCCAGACCCACTGCGCCAGGTACACGGTCCCGAGCAGCACCGCCACCGTCACGATGATCTTCGTGACGTCGGCGGTGCCGCGCAGGCCCTTCATGATCACCGCGTGCAGCCCGGCGCCCATCGCGGGGCCGGCGAGCCCGATCACGATGATCAGCGCGAGCCACACCGGCCAGCCCCACCGCTCGGTGAAGTGCCAGTACAGGAACGTGCCGAACATCGCCTGAGCGCCGTGCGCGAAGTTGAAGATTCCCGAGGTGTTGTACGTCAGTACGAGCCCCGAGGCCGCGATGGAGTACACCGACCCCAGGACGAGACCCAGGATCGTGTAGGTCAGGAACGTCGTCATTGATTCACAGCCATGTGGTCGCCGCCTCCGGCGGGTCAGATCAGGAGGACTGGGGCTTGATGACGTCGCCGGTCAGGAACTTCGTCGAGATCCGGTCGTCGTTGAGCTTCGCGCCCCAGGTCTTGGGGTCGGTCTTGACGACGAACTCGGGGCCGCACTCGAACTCGCCGGGGTTCTTCGGCAGGACCTGCTCGAACGCGGTCTTGTTGAGCTTCACCATCAGCGAGCAGGACGCCGGCTTGTTGTTGCCCGGGTCCGTCGGCGCGTGCAGGCCGCCGCCCGTCCACTCGTGCACCTTCGACAGCTCGTTGATCACGCACTGCCGGGTGAGGTCCGAGCCGCACTTCTGCGCGGACTGCGCCCACAGCAGGAACGACGAGGTCGCCTGCAGGCCGAGCATGGCGATCTTGCCCTTCTTTGCGTTCACGGCGTCCAGGTACTGCTTGACCGCCGGCACCTTGTCCGCGTTCTCCAGCGGCTGGAAGATCATGCCGACGTGCACGTTGTCACCGGCGCCCGAGGTGTTCCACTTGGACACCAGCGGGCTGTACCACGTCGACTCGAACACGAACTTCGGCTTCGCGCCGGCCCGCTCGATCGACTCCAGCAGGCTGAACTGGCCGGGGTCGGGCGAGTCGGACGACCACAGGTAGCCGGCCTCGCACTTCTTGATCTTCTCGGCGAACGGCATGTAGCTGCTCTCGCCCTTGTCGTTCAGCCGGACACCGCAGTCCACGCGCTTGACGCCGATGTCCTTCATGGCACTGGCGATCTTGTTGTTGCCGGTGCTGACGGCCGGGGACGTCGACTGGATGATGTCCGTCTTGTCCTTGAAATCGGGGAACAGCTTCTCCGCGAGGCGGAGTCCGCCGATGTTCATCAGGTCCACCGGGTACGGGACGGCCTCGTACTTCATCGGGCCCATCGAAGAGTTCGGGCCGACGGTGAAGCCGGCGACGGTCGGCAGCTTGCACGCGACCCGGTACTGCTCGGCGGCCTCGTCCATCGCGAAGCCCTGCCCGACGAGCATGAAGTCCTGCTTGCAGGACTCCTGCATCACCTTCGCGGACTGCATGTAGGCGGCGTCGTACTGGTTGCCCTTGATCTTGCGTCCGTTGATGCCGCCCTGCTGGTTGCACCAGTCGATCATGGCGCTGACGGCGTCGCCCATCTCCTTGGACAGGCCCGGCGCGGCGGTGAAGCCGCGGTCGTCGCCGAACCCGATGGTGATCGCGTCGTCGGTGACTCCCTGGTCGGTCTTGCCCTTGGCGTCGCCTGGGCCGCACGGCGACGGCAGCGTGCCGAACGTCTTGCTCGACGCGGCGGCGCCGCCTGAGCCCTTGCCCTCGGACACGCCGTCCGTGCCCGACCGCTCGCTGGAACAGGACGCGGTCACGAGCGCGACCGCGAGGGCGCCCGCTGCGAGGCGTCCGATCTTGTCGACCTTCATCGGTCGTACTCCTTTCACCGGCCGCCGGGGCGGCGAGTGGTGTTTTCGGGCAGGCGGGGGACGGGATTCTGGATGCGAATGGTTCGCGCGCCCCTCTGGTGCGCTCGATGACAGGCCGGGCAGGCCGAACGGGCGGGGTACGCCGAACGGCCGGGTAGGCCGAACGGGTCAGGTACGCCGAACGGGTCAGGTAGGCCGAACGGGCCGGGCAGGCCCGGTGACGGGAGCCGGGACGGTCCCGGCCGGGACGGAGAGGCTCAGCCGAAGTTGGCCTGGCCGCCGTCCAGCGGGATCGTCGCGCCGGTGAGGTAGCGCATCGCCGGCTGGACGAGCGCCACCACGGCCCTGCCGATGTCGTCCTCGCAGTCGCCGATGTAGCCGAGCGGGATCGTCCTGCGGAACTCCTCGGCCTTCTCCGGGTTGTTCTCCGCCCACCACTTCAGCCCCGGCGACAGGGCGTGCGGGGCGATGTTGTTCGCGCGGATGCCGTCCGGCCCCCACTCGGCCGCGGCCGTCCTGGTCAGCGAGCGGAGCGCCTGCTTGGCCGCCGCGTAGGCGCCGTACGTGGCCGGATCCCAGCGGACCATCGCGGAGGTGACGAGGTTGACGATGCTGCCGCCGCCGCGCGCCTTCATGTGCGGATGGCACGCCTTCATGAACGCGAAGGCCGCGAACGGGCCGGTGGTGAAGCCCATGCGGAACTTCTCGTCGCTCATCTCCAGGAGCGGCCCGTACGCGCCGGAGTAGGCGTTGTTGACGAGGACGTCGATGCCGCCGAACGTCTCGGCGACCCGCTCCACCACGCCGGGGATCGCCTCGGTCTCCGCGATGTCGCACACGAACGGCTCCGCCGCGGCGCCCCGCTCGCGGATCAGTTCGCAGGTCGCTTCGAGTTTGGCCGCCGTGCGGCCGAGCACGGCGATCGCCGCGCCCTCGGACGCGAGGGCGAGCGCGATGCCCTGCCCCACGCCCTGCCCCGCTCCGGTCACAATCGCGATCTTGTCGCTGAGACTTCCCATTGGCTCTCCCACTCAGTCCTGCGTGCGCGCCCGGTCCGGTCCGCCGGCTTCTGCCTGGTCAGCCCGGTCCGATCAGTCCTGGTGCGGTCATGGTGATGTGACGCCGCGCACGTTAAGGGCCCGGTCCCGCTCAGCGGGAATGACCGTGGCATGGGGCGCCCGCGGCCGTCCCGGTGAGCGGAATGCCCTGGTGAAGCCCATGTGCGGCGGCTCACAATGGCGATTCCGGCGAGGAGGAGGGGGTGCGATGGAGAGCATCGCGAAGCTGACGGGTCCCGGCGGCGAGTTCGAGCTCCGCGAGGAAGAGGTGCTGGGAACGCGGCTGCCCGTGTTCGCCCACCGCGCCCGCAGTCTCGGCGAGGTGCTCACCCGGTCGGCGTCCTACGGCGATCGCGACTACCTCGTGACCGCGTCCAGCCGGCTGACGTTCGCCGAGCACGCCGCCGCCGTCGCCTCCATGGCGAAGGCCCTGCGGGACGACCTCGGGGTGCGGCCCGGCGACCGGATCGCGATCAACGCCGCGAACAGCCCCGAGTGGATCGTCTCGTTCTGGGCGGCGATCGCCGCCGGCGCCGTGCCGGTCGGCTACAACGCCTGGTGGGCGCCGCGCGAGATCGAGTACGCGCTCGGCCACACCGACCCGAAGGTCGTCATCGCCGACGAGAAGCGGGCCGCGCTGATCTCCGAGGACGTGCTGACGATCGAGAAGGACGTCCCGTCGCTGATGGGGCGCTACCCCGCCGCCGAGCTGGACGTGCCGGACGTCGCCGAGGACGACCCCGCGGTCATCCTCTACACGAGCGGCACGTCGGGCCGCCCGAAGGGCGCCGTCCACTCGCACCGCAACCTCGCCTCGGTGATCGAGTACCACCGGTTCAACGACGCCGTGATGGGCGCGTTCGGCATCGACCCCTCGTCCCGCCGCTACCTGCTCGCGCTGCCGCTGTTCCACATCGCGTCCCTGCACAACCTGGCCGTCCCGCGGCTCGCCACCGGCACCGCCGTGGTCATGCACCTGGGCGCCTTCGACGTCGACGAGGTGCTGAGCCTGGTCGAGAGGGAGAAGGTCACGAACTGGGGCGCCGTCCCCACGATGGCGCACCGCATGATGGAGCACGGCGACCTGTCCAAGTACGACCTGTCGTCGCTCACCGCCTTCGCGCTGGCCTCGGCGCCGTCCTCGCCCGCGTTCAAGGAGCGGCTCCAGTCCGTGTTCCCGCCCGCGCGCGGCGCCCTGGTCGACAGCTACGGCCTGACCGAGTCCTGCACCGCCATCTCCGTCGCCACGCCCATGGACATCGCCGAGGCGCCGGGCACGCTGGGCGCTCCGAACCTCGGCGTCCAGCTGGAGATCCGCGACGCCGAGGGCAAGCCGGTCCCGGACGGCACCGAGGGCGAGGTGTGCGCCCGCAGCGCCTACAACATGATCGGCTACTGGCGCGACCCGGAGGCCACCGCCGCCGCCGTCGACGCCGACCGCTGGCTGCACACCGGCGACATCGGCGTGCTCGAGAACGGCCGGCTGCGGCTCACCACCCGCCGCTCCGACCTGATCATCCGCGGCGGCGAGAACGTCTATCCGATCGAGATCGAGAACGTCCTCGCCGAGTACCCGGGGATGTCGGAGTGCATCGTCATCGGCGTCCCGCACCCCGACCTCGGCCAGGAGGTCGCGGCGGTCGTCGTCTTCGCCGGGGACGCGCCCTCGGCCGAGGAGCTGACGGCCTTCGCGAAGGAGCGGCTCGCCTACTTCAAGGTCCCGACCCGCTGGCACGTCACGTCCGACCCGCTCCCCCGGAACGCGACCGGGAAGGTGCTGCGCAGGCAGGTGGAGGACACGGTGTCATGACCCGCGTGCCCGGCCGCGGAACGCGGACGGGCATCGACGGCAGGCTCCGGCGCGGCGGCCGGACGCGCGTCCCGCGCGTCCGGCCGCCGCGCTCGTGCTCGGTCCCTACATCCATTCCGCCTGGAAGAGCCGGTTCGGGATGCCGTCGGTCCAGCGGCCGGTCGCGGCGAGGGACGCGGTGAGGCGGCCGAGCTCGTCGGCGGCCATGACGCCGCGTTCGCCTTCCACCACGACCACGAGGTTCTCGTCCGCGTGGTCGAGGTACGGGTGCCCGGTGCGGTTGCGGGAGACCAGGCACGGCCGCACCCGGGCGGGGCCGAGCGACGCGGCGGCCTCCGCGGGGAGCAGCTCCCGCAGGACGGCGAGCGCCGGTTCGATGTCGGCGGCGGAGCCGCCGGTGCGGACCCAGGCGGCGATCTGCTCGCGCGTGCCGAGAGGGTTGTCGAGCAGCCCGGCGCCGGAGCACTTGACGTACCAGCGGCCGTCCGGGTAGCGCAGCGGCGACATGACGATGCCGCCGAACAGGAGCTCCCCGCCGCGCACCTTGTAGTACATGATCCCGGGCAGGTCGACCGCCTCGGGGCCGGGGACCTCGACCAGGACGACGGTGGCGCCGAAGACGTCCATGGCGAGCCCGCGGGGCAGCAGGCCGCCCGCGTTGGTCGACGCTCCCGTGGCGAGGACGACCGTGTCCGCGGTCCACGACGCGCCCGACCCGGCGGTCAGCTCGCGGCGGCGGCCCGGAGGCCCGATCTCGGTGATCTCGTCGCGGACGAGCACGGCGCCGGCGGCCGTGGCTGCGGCCAGCTCGGCGGCGGCCAGGTCGCGCGGGTTGACGATCAGAGCGTCCCGCTGCACCACGCATTCGTGGCCCGGCTCGAACGCCAGGTGCGGGTACCGCTCCCGGAGCCGGGCCTCCGAGAGGTGTTCGGCGGAGTACCCGACGTCCTGGGCGTTCTGCATCAGCCTGCCGAGGTCGAACCATTCGGACGGCTCATGGCCTTCGGGAGCGGCGGGCATGACGGCGAGCGAGTGGACCGGCCGGGTGAACTCCACGCCGGTGCGCTCCGCGAGTTCCCCGAACCGCCGTATCGAGCGGGCGGCGAGCAGCGAGGCGACGAGAGGGACCTCGAGGACGTGCCCGAGCCGGCCCTGGTCGTAATGGCCGGACCACACGCCGTCGTGGCCCGCGTAGTCCGCGGGCTCCTCGGGCCCGACGATGAGGACGCGCGCGCCCCGGTCGGCGAGGTGCCGGGCGGTGGCGGCGCCGATGGGACCGGCGCCGACCACGGCGACGTCGAATTCGGTGGATCGCATGGGGATGCCTTCTTCCTGGCTCAGAACACGCGGCGGGTCTGGGAGGCGGTGTGGTGCAGGTCGAAGTAGCCGAACCCGCGGAGGCCGTAGGGGACGAGCAGCTCGAACGTCCTCGGGTCGCCCCACGCGGGCACCTTGCGGTAATCGCCGTCGAGGAACTGGGTCACCTCGCCGCCGAGCGCGTGGCGCACCGGAGCGGCGGGAACCGCTGGAACGGTCCACAGGTTCAGGCTCCTTGAGCCCGACCCGCGGGGCATGGTCCATGATGGGTCCGCGACCACAGTAAAGTCAACAGTGTGACCCTTTAAGGGGATGAGGATGAGCGACGGCACCACCCGGCCGGACCCCGGGCCCTCCCGCCCAGAGCGCACGGCGCCTACCGCCGCCGGACCGCCGGCCGGCGCCGCCGAACCGCCGCGCGGGCGCGTGCGCACCGGCGGCCGCAGCGAACGGGTCCGCAGGGCCGTCGCGCAGGCCGTCCTCGACCTGCTCGCCGAGCGCGTCGTCGACTTCGGCCCCAGCGAGGTCGCCGCCCGCGCGGGCCTCAACCGCAAGACCATCTACCGCTGGTGGCCCACGTTCGCCGACCTGGTCCGCGAGGGGCTCGACGCCCATTCGAGCACCGTCGAGGTGCCCGACACGGGCTCGTGGGAGCGGGACCTCCGCGAACTGGCGCACCGCCTGGCGCTGTTCTTCGCGAGCCCCGTCGAGGTCAGCACCAACGCGATCATCGCCGCGCGCGGCACGCCCGAGTTGAGCGCGCTCATCTTCGAGCACTTCGAGCCGGTCCAGGAGTCCTGGCGCGCCGCCGTCGCCCGCGGCATCGCCCGCGGCGAGGTCCACCCGGACTGCACCCCGGAGAGGGTGCTGAACATCCTGGCGAGCCCGCTCATCCTCACCCCCCTCACCCGCCATCGGCCCGCCGCCCGGGACGAGGTCGACGCGTTGGTCGACTTCGTCCTCCGCGCGACCCGCCCCTGATGCGGCCGGCCGTCCTCCCCCGGCCGCGGGCGGCGGGCGTGCGCGAAGAGCGCGGCGGCAGTCACTTCAGGCAGTCGGTGCGGTGGTGCAGGCCCTGCGCGTCGATCGTGTAGGCGTCGGTGAGGTCCATCGTGGTCGTGGTCTCCTCGCCCTTGGCACCGATCCCGAAGATCGCCTGGATGCCCAGCTCGGCGCCCTCCTTGTGCGACTGCCCCTCGTAGGTCTGGATGTCGAGGGTTCCCTTGGCGTTCAGCCGGTCCAGGAGCGCGCCCGGCTGGGCCGGGTTCCCGAGGAAGGCCTCGAAGGCCTGCCGGTTCTGCGGGTCGGTGAGGTCGAGGCCGAGGTTGACCTGCAGCATCCCGCGCGGGTCGGTGGTGTGGGTGACGCCGACGCTCGTCGCCGCCGAGTCGATGAGGCCGCCGAGCCGTCCCATCCTGTCGGTGGGCGCGTAGTCCATCGCGCCCCCGAGGTCGCCGTTCAGGCCGTTGATCTGGCCCTGGAAGCCCATCTGGCCACTGATCTGCACGTTCTTCGGGGTCCCGTTCCGGTCGGTGGTGACCGCCAGGCTGACCTGCCCGTCGACCTGGGCGTGCCCTTCCCCGGCCACGAGGATGCCGAGCTGGCCGAGCGCCTTCGCGTCCACCTGGAACGTCGTCGTGACGTCGCCGGTCTGGTTGTCGCGCTGGACGACCGACGACGAGCCGAGCCCCATCTCGGCACCGGCGCTCACCCCGAACAGCGAGGCCGCGATCTTCGCCGTGCCCTCCTTGCCGACCTTGGTGTACTGCGACTGCACCATGCTCCGCCGGAGCCCGTTCAGCGCCGCCTTCTTCATGATCAGTTCGTCGGGCGACTTCACCTCCCCGGTGAGGACGCCCATGTTGAGCTCCCCGTTCGCCTTGAAATACGCGAGGTACCGGTCGCGGTCCTCCGGAGTGGCGAAATAAAGGATCTCGCCCTGCTCGACGATGTCGTTCGAGGTCAACTGGACCGAGCCGCTCACCCCTTTCGGCAGGTCGAAACCGAAGCCGATCGACGTGCCCTCGCCGTGGACCGTGCCCTCCTTGAGGACCGCCGCGCCGTTGGAGAAGATCTGCACGCTGCGCGTCTCCCCGTCGATCTCGGTGTCGAGCCCGAGGAGGGTCTGGCGCACGGTGTTGCGCTCCACGGTCGACGTCACGCAGGGCTGCTGCGCGGCCACGGGCCTGGGGTCGTCGCCGTCCTGCCCGTCCCCGGGCTCAGCGGGTTTCCCCGGCTTCCCGGAGTCGCACTCACCGCCGAACATCCGGCAGACGGCGTCGCGGATCTTCGGCTCGGCCACATCGGGCACGGCGGTGACCAGCACGCCGATGATCACCGAGGCGACCGCCAGAAGCGCGCCGTATTCCAGCGCGCTGGCGCCCCTGTCATTTCCTGACTTCGGCCCCCGAACCATTTACGGCCCCGTTCGATCGCCCCCGCGTCGTCCCTTCTTTAGATGACGAAGGCCGCTTTCCGGTTCCCTTCCCCCATGTTGGGCGATAGTGGAGGCATGCTGCGGGACGAGTTGTTACGGCGCGCCGAGCGCGACCAGCGGGTCCGGGAGGCGGCGACCGCGCGCGGGGGACAGTTGACGATCGTGCAGGGGCTGCGCTTCCTCTGGACCGACCTGCGGAACGCCGGATGGCTGGCCCGGACCGTCCGCCGGCACGGGTGGCCCGGTGTCGCCGCGGTCGGCACGGAGGGGGCGCACGCGGCCTGGCTCCTCGCCCAGCACGCCGACTGGCGGCCACGCCTCCAGCGCCGGTTCCTGGAGGCGATGCGCGAGGCGGTCGAGGCCGGGGACGCCGACCGGGCGGACCTCGCCTACCTGGAGGACCGCGTCCGGGTCAACGCCGGGCGCCCCCAGCTCTACGGGACGCAGTACCACACGACCGAGACCGGCTTCGGGCCGCGGCCGATCGAGGACCCGGACCGCGTCGACGAACGCCGCGCCGAGGTCGGGCTGCCGCCGATGGCCGAGAACGACGCCCGCATGCGGCGCCTGGCCTCCGGCGAGGGGCCGTGACCCCGGGTCAGCCGACCGTCGCCTCGACGGGGGCGGGGCGTCCGAGTCGCTCGTCCAGGAAGTCCTCCCAGGTGCGCTCGCCCCGGTCGGCCCCTTCGACGGACAGGTTGTCGCCCGCGCGGTAGGCGCGCCCGGCCTTTCCGGGGATGCGGACGGGAATCGTCGCGCGACGCTTGCCGCTCGCCCGCAGGTAGCCGCGCACGAGCACGCCGATGGGGTAGACCGTGGGCCCGGCCAGGTCGGGGACGCGTCCGGCGGGCTCGTCGAGGGCCAGTTCCACGAGCCGCTCCGCGACGTCGCGCGCGTCCACCGGCTGGAAGCGCAGCCCGCCCGGGAGCGGGACCACCGGGGACTTCGCCATGCCCTGCACCACCTTGAGCACCAGGTCATGGAACTGCGCGGCCCGCAGGATCGTGTACGGCACCCCCGACTCGGCCACGGCCCGCTCCGTCTCCAACTGGGTCTTCAGCCAGGCCAGCGGCACGCTGTCGGCCCCGATGACCGAGATGAGCACCAGGTGCCGCACGCCCGCCCGCGACGCGGCCCGCACCAGGTGCCGCGCGGCCACGTCGTCGCCCTTGGTGGCGCCCGCGAGGTGCATGACGATCTCGATGCCGTCCAGCGCGGCGTCGATCCCCTCGTCCTTGAGCAGGTCGCCGGTCACGTACTCGACGCCGTCGGCGGACTCGTGCGCGCGCCTGCTGAGCACCCGCACGTCGCGCCCGGCGTCCCGCAGCAGCGGGACGACCCGCCGCCCGATCGTGCCCGTGCCACCGGTGACCAGGATGGTTGATGCCATGACCCCTCCAAGCGAACCCGCTTTGCAGTTACCCGTCACGACTGCTGCGGTGCCCGGAAACGTGACATCCGCGCGGAACTTTTCGTCCGTGCCGCCGGCCGGACAGGACCGCCGATATCCCGCCTATTGGCGCCAGGCGTCCAGTACATCGTCCGGACCCCAGCTCAGAGCGACATCGCCGGTGAGATCCGTGCCGGAAAGGGACACCACGACGAGGCCCGCTGTCGCCGGGTCCAGGCCGGGCACCTCGTTCGCGGCTCGGCGGAGGTCCGCCAGATCGCGGTCGTCGAACGGCCCGTTGAGCCATTTGATCGAGCCGGCGAAGCGGATCCGGTTCGCCACGGGAGCGCGGTCGGCGCCGACGAGGTCGACCTCCGGGTCGAACCGCCGGTTCCACCAGCCGCCGACCGCGCCGACGTCCGGCCAGGGCAGGTCCGACAGCTCCAGGGCCTGCCGGACGAGCGGTTCCACGGCCCGGCCCCGCCAGGACGTCCAGCGGCGCTCGATCAGGCGGAAGCCCGCATCCGGCCGCCCTCTGCGGGCCTGCTCGTGGGCCGCCCGGAGGACCGCCAGGTAGAGGCGCAGGTTGCTGTCGGCGACCCGGTACAGGGCGGGCTTGCCGGGCTTCGTGGAGAGGGGGTGCTCCTCGGCGAGGACGTGCTTCTCCCGGGTCAGCCGGCGCAGGAGGGGCGAAAGGGTCCCGGACGGGAGGGCCTCGCCGCGGCCGCCGGCCGCCGCGGCGATGTTGGCGTGCGTCCGGTCGCCGGAGCCGACCGCCTCCAGTACGCGCCGCGCGGTGTCGGGGTTGGGGAACTCCGCCAGGAGGGACGCCTCCGGGACGCCGAACAGGGCCGCCGCCGGGTCGGCGCACTCGTCCCGCATGAAGTCCAGCGCGGGCGTGCCATGGGGCCAGGTCCGGACGATGCCCGGCAGCCCTCCCGAGATCAGGTGCGCGTCGATGGCGTCGGCGGCGCCGAGTCCGAGCGCACCGCCCACGTCGGCCGGGTTCAGCGGACCGAGCACCAGGTTGTCGGCCCGTCCGTAGAACGGGCGGTCGTACGCGGTGAGACGCTCCATCATGTGGAGGTCGCTGCCCAGGAGCAGGAGCAGGACGGGCTTGGACGACAGCAGCCGATCCCACGCGGTCTGGAGCGCGCCGTCGAACACGGGGTCCTGCTCGGCGAGCCACGGCAGTTCGTCCAGGACGACGATGGACGGTGCGTCCGGCAGCATCGACGCCAGGACCCTGAACGCGTCGGGCCAGTTGCCGCCGTCCAGCCTGGGCACGAGGTCGGGCTCGCTCGGCAGCGCCGACTCCCTGAGGTCGCGCGCGAAGGCGGCCACCGCCTCGACGGGCGACGCTCCCTTGGTGGCGGCGGAGAAGAGGTACGGCACGCCGGCGCGGTCGCAGAACTCCTGGACGAGCCGCGACTTGCCGACCTGCCGACGCCCGCGCAAGGCCACCGCCGCCCCGGCCCTCGTGGCCGCGACCCGCTCCAGCCGCTTGCCCAGCAGCGCCAGCTCGGCCCTCCTGCCGATGAACACCGCGCCTCCGAACCAGGTAGCACGAATCTATGTAGATTCAATCTACATAGATTGCCGCTACCAAGAAAGACCGCCGCCGGTGGACTGTCCGAGGCGCCTGGTTGGCTGCCCGCCATGACCGACGAGCGATTCTGGGACCTGATCGAAGCCGCGTGGGCGCCGCTGGGCGCCGAGGTCGGTGCGGCACGGCGGGCCCTCACCACCCGGGATCCGTCCACGGACGCCTGGGAGATGCCCGAGAACTCCGTGGTCGAGAAGGCCCTGGACGCGTTCCTCGGCAACCTCGAAGCCGCCGCCCGCGACCTGTCCGCCGACGAGCTGACCGACCTCGACCGGACGTGCGAGCGCCTCCTCTACGACATCGACCGCGCCGACATCCACGAGGTGACGGACGGCTCCGACGACGGCTTCCTCTACGCGCGCGGCTTCATCGTCGCCATGGGCCGCGACTTCTACACCGCGGTCGCCGCCGACCCCCGCGTCGCCATCCTCGACGCCGACTGCGAGTCGATGTGCTACTTCTTCGCCCACGTCCACCACGAACGCTTCGGGACGTTCCCCGACACCGGCTCGGGCATCTCCCGCGAGAGCTGCTCGAACCGCGCCGGCTGGCCGGACTGAGGCCGCCGACTCCGCGAACGGCACCCGGCCGGTCGGTGAGGCGGACCTCAAGGCGTCGACCCGCTGGAGGCGTCAGAACCGGACGCTGGCACCCGGTCGGTTTCCCTCTGCCCGCTTGTCAGCCGGCGGCGTGATATTGGCGGATGAGCCAGGCATCGTCACAGTGTTCGGCGACGAGCGACAACCGCACACGGCGATCCTCACCGGTGGGGGCGATGAAGGTCACTTCGGCGAACCCGCTCACCAGGCGTTCACTCAGACGGGTCTCGCCCAGCACATCGACCGTGGCCGTCGCGCCTTCGGGGACGTCGCCGTAGTAGCCGGCGATCTCCGCCGTGCCCCGGCGCAGTGACGGGGTGGTGCCCTGGAAGAGCGCGTCCGAGCTGAAGAGCGAGGCCATCTCGGTGGGCCGGTGCCGGTCGAAGGCGCGTCGCCAGGCGTCCAGCAGCCCCGCGAGGACGCCGGTCGGCGCCGGCCGCGCGGTGTGCAGGACCTCGTGCTCCCACCGGTGCCGCGGCTGGACGTGCAGGCGCCAGTAGTGCTCGGCGATGTCGTCGGGGTCGAAGTCGGTGCCGGGCGCCACGGGTCCGTCGACGGTGACGCTGGCGGCGTGCACTCCGGCGGCCCCGTACTGCTGGTCGAGGATTCGGACCAGTGTCCGAACCCCTGCCTTGCCCAGGGAGAGGCTGGTGTACTGCCATTTCGGCTCGGGCATGCCTCCCGTGACGAGGATCGATCCGCTTCCTCGCCGCGCCATCGCCGGAGCCAGATGGTCGGCGGCGGTGAGCGCGCCCACCACGTTGACCGCCCAAGCCTCCAAATTCGCACGCGCAGGCAGTTCCCCAGGCGCGTCGGCCTGGACGACGGCGGCGTTGTAGACCACGACGTCGGGCAGGCCGTGTTCGGTGACGACCCGGTCCAGGGCTCCCCGCAGGGCGTCCTCGTCGGCGCAGTCGGCCGCGACGGTGACGACCGGCACCCCGCTCGGCCCGACGGCGCGCGCCGCGGCTCGCAGCGTCTCGTCGCCGCGGGCTATGAGGGCGATCGGGTATCCCTCCCGGGCGAACCTGCGCGCGACCGCCTGACCGATCCCCGGACCTGCTGCGATGACCACCGCTCCGGACACTCTCCGCCTCCTCGAAATCGTTCGGTCGGGAATATTCGGCACGCTAAGGCGTCACATTCGTGTGAGGGTCAACTCCGGAGGGGGAGAAGCATGCGGATCGGTGAGCTCGCCGACACGACGGGGGTGAACCGGCGGCTGCTGCGGTACTACGAGGAGCAGGGCCTGCTGCACCCGGTGCGGCTGGCCAACGGCTACCGGGAGTACACCGGCGCCGACGTCGCGGCTGTGCGCCACATCCGCGCCCTGCTCGCCGCCGGACTCCCCACCACGACCATCGCCCAGCTCCTGCCCTGCGTCCACGACGAGGAGGGCCGGATGGTGCCGTCGTCCTGCCCGACCACGATCACCAGGCTGCGGCAGGAGCAGACCCGCATCACCGGGGCGATCACCCGTCTCAGGACCGCCCAGCAGGCGCTCGACTCGATCCTCGCCACCGCCCTGGAGCGCCTCGACCCCGTCCCCACGAACCCCCCACCACCGCAACCACAAGAGGCATGAGTCCGCAGCCTCCAAGCCGCGGCCCGCGACCTGTCCGCCGCTGAGCCGACCCTGACCGGGCGTGCAAGCGTCTCCTCTACGCCATCGACCGCGACGGCCGGCCGGACTGAGGCCCGCGGCTCGGCGGTGTGATTGAGTCGACCGGTGCGACTCACCATGATCGCGGTCCTCGCCGTCACGGCCCTGGCCGCCGTCGGCTGCGCGGACACCACGGCCGAAGAGAACGCCGCGAACGACGCGCGCGACAAGGCCAAGCAGGTGGGCAACGCCATGTACGGCACCCGGCTGGTCAAGGCGGACGACATCGGCCACCACATCGCGGACCTCAAGGGCGTCGAGGTTCGGAACGTGACAGGTGCCGGAACCGGCGATCCGCGCGGCGTCCGGGTGACCGTGCGGGTCTCCGGTGTCGCGCAACGAAGCGAGGGGCTGTTCCATGGGCCCGGGCGGGTCACCGTTGACCGCTGCTTCGAGCTGGCCTTCGACGGCGGGCCCGGCGAGTGGAACGCCGTCCCGCCGCAGACTCCCTGCCCGGCCGGAGCTCCCCCGACGTTCACCCCTTGGCCCGAGGCACCGCCGATCTCCGCTGCGCGGATCGAGCAAGCCCTGCCCAAGGTGAATACACTTCCCTCAGGCCGGGGTGTGGAGGAGAAGGACGTCCGAGCCGCGCTCGCGAAGCTCGGCCTGCACCCCGCGATCAGGGTCGAGACCGAGGCCGAATCCGACTTCGCCGTCGGCGTGGCCCTGGTCACCGGCACGGCACCCCAGGCGAAATCGCGCTGCGTCCTCGCCAGGGTCGTCCCGGGCAAGACGACGGCGTGGCTTCCGTCCCCGACCGAGGCCGGGCAGGGCTGCAACGCCCACACCGCCCTGGGGACCGGCCGTTAGCACGGCCCGCGATCGACAGCACATCCGAGGCCGCATGCCGCCGGCATGCCGTCCGGCCTCGCCGCCACATGGACTCGGGCCGCATCCGGTTCACCGCCGACCGGACCGTCGCGGACGCGTGGAGCGCTCTCCGTGCGGCCGGCCGGACCGCTAGATCGGGTAGCGGGTGGCCTCGTCGATCGGCGTGGGGGTCGTTTCCGCTATCGCCTGGGGCTTGGGCGGGACCTCCTGGCCTGGAACCGTGTCCTCCAACTGGACGCGCGGCGGCAGCGCGCGCCATCGGCCTTCCGGGTTCTCGGACCGCTCGTGATCGCTCATATGTCCATGATGCCCGTCAACGAGGGCGGGGTGGGTGTTTGGCTATGAAGAGGCCCTCGGCGGTCACGCAGTCGTGGCCGCCGGCCTGGATCGCTCCGACCGTGCGGATCTTGCGGCCGTCTACGGAGACCTGGCGGGCGCTGATCGTGAGGGGCTCGAAGAGGGGCGTCAGGCGGTGGTAGCGCAGGGTCAGTTCCGCCGTCATGCCCGACTTGCCCGCCCAGCCGTTCGCCACGCCGAGGGTGTGGTCGAGGAGGAGGGCCGAGATTCCGCCGTGGACGCTGGACGGCGGCCCCTGGTAGGGCAGGCCCAGCGTCGCGGTGGCCTCGATGGTGCGGGAGTCGGCGGCGGTGTATTCGAGGGGCGGGGCGATCGGGTTCTCCGGGCCGGTGACCGGGTCGTGGCGGGTGTTGCCGTCGCCGCGCCACATGTGCACCAGGCGGTCGCGCAGCGGCGGGGCGGCCGCCTCCAGGTCGTCGGCCACGGCGTTCAGGCGGTCGGCCACGTCGGACATGTCCGCACCCGAGAGGTCGCCGGAGCGGACCAGCGCGTCGAGGACGCGGCGGGCCGCCGCGGCGGCCGCGTCCACGCCGGTCGCCTGGAACTCGGCCTGCAGATCAAGGGTCATGACTTCGCCTGGGGGTCGCGAGGGAGGCCGAGGAGGCGCTCGCCGATGATGTTCAGCTGGACGTCCGTGGTGCCGCCCGCGATCGACATGTTGCGGGAGTTCAGGAACATCCAGGTCGGGTCGTCCATCCCGCCCTCGCCCTCGCCGGAGAGGGCCTCGGGGCCGAGCCAGTCGACGGCCGTCTCCCACACCTGCTGGATGTGCTCGACGCCGATCAGCTTGCCGATGCTGGACTCGGCACCCGGCTGGCCTCCGGCGAGGGAGCGCAGGGTGGTGCGCAGGCCGAACAGGCTGCTCGACTGCGCGTCGCAGAGGATGCCGCCGAGCGTGCTGAGACGCTCGTCGTCGGCGTCCGTCGCCAGCTTGAGGAGGGCCTCGCCACCGCTGCCCAGGGACGAGTCGTTCGAGAGCGAGACGCGTTCGTTGGCGAGGGTGGTGCGGGCGAGCTTCCAGCCGTCGCCGGGAGCGGCGACGAGCAGGTCGTCGGGGATGAGGACGCCGTCGAGGAACACCTCGTTGAAGAGGGTGTCGCCGGTGAGTTCGCGCAGCGGGCGGATGTCGATGCCGGGCGACTTCATGTCCAGCAGGAAGTAGGAGAGTCCCTTGTGCTTCGGGACGGACGGGTCGGTGCGCGCGAGCAGGATGCCCCAGTCGGCCTCGCGGGCCATGGACGTCCACACCTTCTGGCCGGTGATCCTCCAGCCGCCCTCCACCTTCTCGGCGCGGGTGCTGAGGGCGGCGAGGTCGGAGCCCGCGCCGGGCTCGGAGAACAGCTGGCACCAGCGGATGTCGCCGCGCAGCGAGGCGGGCAGGAACCGCTCGTGCTGGGCGGGCGAGCCGTGCGCGATCAGCGTCGGGACCACCCAGTTGCCGATGACCATGTCGTGCGCGCGCAGGCCGGCGGCGCGCATCTCCTCGGCGATGACGAGCTGGGCCACGGCGTCGGCGCCCTTCCCCCAGGGCTCGGGCAGGTGCGGGGACGTGTAGCCGCGGTCGGCGAGGTAGGCCGTGCGCTCCTTGCCGGTGAGCGCCTTCGCCGGTTCGAGTTCCGCGCGGACGCCGGCGCGGACCCGCTCGGCCTCCGGAGGGAGTTCGACGCGGAGTTCGCGGCGGACGCCGTCGAGCGTGAGGCGGGCGACGCGGCGGCGCCAGGACGCGGTGGAGCCGAGCAGGACGCGGAGGGTCTGGGCGCGGCGCAGGTAGAGGCTCGCGTCGTGCTCCCAGGTGAAGCCGATGCCGCCGAGGGTCTGCACGCAGTCCTTGGCGGTCTGGAACGCGGCCTGGACGCTGGTGGCCCCGGCGACCGCCGCCGCCAGCGACGCCTCCGGAGTCCGGCCCTCGTCGTGGGCGCGGGCAGCGTCCCAGGCGCAGGCGCGGGCCTGCTCGGCGTGCGCGAGCATCCGGGCGCAGCGGTGCTTGACGCCCTGGAACTGCCCGATGGGACGGCCGAACTGCTCGCGGACCTTGGCGTACTCGGCGGCGGTCGTCGTGGCCCGGTCGGCCAGGCCGGACGCCTCGGCGGCGAACAGCACCGCCGCGAGGTCGCGCACGGCCTGCGAGTCCAGGTCCAGGACCGAAGCTTCGGGGACGGTCAGGTTGTCCAGGCCGATCCGGGCCAGCCGCCGGGTCAGGTCGTGGCTGGGCAGTTCGTCCACGCTCGCGGCGTCCCGGGGCAGCACGATCCAGGCCGTCGCGTCGCCGTCCTTCGCCGGGAGGACGAGGACGTCCGCCAGCGGGGCGCCCATCACAGGCCCCGATGTGCCGGTGACCGTGACCTCGCCGCCCGCGCGGGACAGCACGAGGCTTCCCGCGTCCAGCCCCACCGCGCCGACCGTGCTCCCGTCTGCGAGGGACGGCAGGTGCTCGGTGCGCCCCGCCCGGTGCAGGACGGCGCTCGCCAGCACCGTCGGGAGGAACGGCCCCGGAGTGACCGCGCGCCCCAACTCCTCCAGGACGACGGCCAGTTCGACCAGACCGTAGCCCGCGCCGCCCGCGTCCTCGGGCAGGTGCAGGCCGAGCAGGCCCTGCGCGGCGAGGTCGTCCCAGAACGCGGGCGCCTTCTCCCGCTCGGCGTCCACGGCCTCGCGGACGGCCGCCGAGGTCACCTGCCGCGAGGTGAACGCGCGCACGGCGTCGCGCAGGTCGCGGTGCTCCTCGGTCAGTCCGATGGTCATGTGCTCCTCAGATCCGTTCGATGATGGTGGCCGTCGAGTGCGCGCCGCCCGCGCACATCGTGACGAGCGCCGTCGACCCGTCCGACCGCTCCAGCTCGTTCACGGCCTGCGTGATGAGGCGGGCGCCGGTGGAGCCGACCGCGTGGCCGAGGGCGATGGCGCCGCCGTTGACGTTGACCCTGTCCATGTCCGCGCCGAGCACGGACGCCCACGACAGGACGACCGACGCGAACGCCTCGTTGATCTCCACGAGGTCGATGTCGGACAGCTTCATGCCGGCCCGTTCCAGGACGTGCCGGGTCGAGTCGATCGGGCCGTCCAGGTGGTAGTACGGATCGGAGCCCACCATCCCGGACGCGACGATCCGGGCGCGGGGGCGCAGCCCCAGCTCGGCGGCCCGCTCCGCCGACATCAGCAGCACCGCCGCGGCGCCGTCGCTGATCTGCGAGGAGTTCCCCGCGGTGTGGATGCCGTCCGGGATGACCGGCTTCAGCCCCGCGAGCGCCTCGGCGGTGGTGTCGCGCAGGCCCTGGTCGCGGGTGACGACGGCGGTCTCCCCGGTGGGGCCCTCCCTGGTCATGACCGGCGCCTCGATCTCCAGGATCTGCCCGGCGAAACGGTCCTCCGCCCATGCCGCCTTGGCCTTGACCTGCGAGGCCAGCCCGAGCGCGTCCACGTCCTCCCGGGTGATGCCGCGCAGCTTCGCGATGCGCTCGGCGGCGGTGAACTGGTCGGGCATGTCCAGTTCCCAGCCGTCCGGCGCGGGACTGCCGGTCTCCGGCGTGAGCGCCTGGCCGAGGAAGACCCGGCTCATCGCCTCGACGCCGCAGCCGATCCCGGTGTGGACCGCCCCGGACGCGATCAGCCCGGCGACGATGTGCACGGCCTGCTGGGACGACCCGCACGCGCAGTCGACCGTCGTGCACGCCGTCCGGTACGGCAGGCCGGCGTACAGCCATGCGTTGCGGGTCACGTTGTTGGACTGCTCGCCCGCCTGCGTCACGCACCCGCCGACGACCTGACCGACCGTCGCGGCGTCCACGCCGGCGCGTTCGAGCAGCCCGCGCTGCGTCGCCCCGAGCAACTGCACCGGGTGGAGCCCCGACAGGGCCCCGTACCGCTTGCCGACCGGGGTCCGGACGGCGTCGACGATGACGGCTTCGGGCATGAAGACGCTCCTTTACTGCGAACACGCTGAACTGGGGCAAGCTGATGGGTCCGCCGGCGGTGGTCCGGCGGCGGCGTTCTCGGGGCCGGAAGTCAGGCCGTGGGGGTCTCGCCGGTGAGGACGCGTCTGGCCCAGCGGTAGTCGGCCTTGCCGCTCGGGGAGCGGACCACCGGGGTGAAGGCGACCAGGGCCGGGAGCTTGTAGCCCGCCAACTGGGCGCGGCAGTGGGCGCGCAGGTCGTCGGCGGTGGCGGACGTCCCGGGACGCAGTTCGACGACGGCGGCGACGCGTTCGCCGAAGCGGTCGTCGGGGACGCCCGCGACCAGGGCGTCCATCACCGCCGGGTGCGACTTGAGCGCCTGCTCGACCTCTTCGGGGAAGACCTTCTCGCCGCCGGAGTTGATGCAGCCCGAGCCGCGCCCGAGGACGACCACCGTGCCGTCGGCCTCGACGCGGGCCATGTCGCCGAGGATCGACCAGCGCCTGCCGTCGATGACGGGGAACGTCCGGGCGGTCTTCACCGGGTCGTTGTGGTAGCCGAGCGGGACATGACCGGAGCGGGCGACATAGCCGACCTCATCCGAGCCGGACGGGATCGGCTTCATGTCCGTGTCGATGACGGTGACGCGCGGGTCGGCGGCGAGCCGCATGAGGCCGTCCTCGCCCACGCTGATGTTCCCGTCGACGCCGGACTCGGAGGCGCCGAAGCCGTTGGCGATGTGGAGACCGGGGACCAGCTCGGCGAACTCCTCCTGGACGCTCCGCGACAGGATCGCGCCGCCGGACCCGAGCACCTTGAAGGACGACAGGTCGTGGCGGGAGCCGTGCGCCCGGATCGCGTCGGCGAGCGGGCGGGCGATCGCGTCCCCGACCACCGCGACGATCACCGGCTTCTCGCGGTCGATCAGGCCGAGCGCCTCGACCGGGTCGAAGCGGCGCATCAGGATCGTCGTGGAGCCGGTGAACAGCGCCATCAGCAGCGTGTAGGCGGCGGCGCCGTGCATCAGCGGCATGGTGAGCAGGTAGCTGAGCGCGAACCCTTCCCGTGCGGCCTCGGCGAGGGACTCGGCGGTGAGGTGCGGGTCGCCGTAGGGGTTCCCGCCCCTCACGGCGGCCATGTAGAAGTCCTCGTGGCGCCAGACGACCCCCTTGGGCAGCCCGGTGGTGCCGCCCGTGTAGAGGACGTAGTGGTCGTCGGCGCTGCGGCCCTCCCGGAGGGACGGGTCGGGCTCGCGCTCGTCCGCCTCGTACGCGGTGACGTCGATCTGGGGCGGCCATGTCGCGGATTCGCCGTCCGTCCCGACGACCTCCACATGGCGGAGCGCGGGGCAGTCGCCGGCCACCCGGGCGGCGGCGGGGGCGAACTCCGCGTCCACGACCAGGCCCGCCAGCTCGGCGTCGGTGTAGATGTGGCGCAGCTCGCGGTCGGTGTACCGGTAGTTGACGTTGACCGGGACGGCGCGGGCCTTCAGGCAGCCGAGGAGCGTCTCGACGTACTCGGCGCTGTTCAGCATGTGGACGCCGACGTGCTCCCCGGGAGCGACGCCCGCCGCGCGCAGCCGATGCGCCACCGTGTCCGCGCGCCGGTCGAGCTCGGCGAAGGTCAGCCTGCGGTCGCCGCAGACCAGGGCGGGACGGCCGGGCACGGCCGCGGCCACCGCCTCGAAGAGGGTCGCCAGGTTCAGCGTCATGGCGCGAGACTAGAATTCATTCTCATCAGCGGGCAACCGATGTCCCACTCAGCGGTCGCCGCCCCTCGCACTACCTGCGGACATCCGCTCAGCGGGACGCCTCCGGCGGCGAAACTAGAATACGTACTAGCCTCCCCGGCGGACGATCCCGAGAAGACCGAGCCGGAGGCTCCGATGAACGCTGACCTCTCCCTGGCGGGCCGTACCGCCGTCGTCACCGGCGCGGGCGCGGGGCTGGGCCGCTGCGAGGCCCTCGCCCTGGCCGCGCGGGGCGCCAACGTCGTCGTCAACGACATGGGCCCGGCCGCCGAGGAGGTCGTCGCCGAGATCAAGCAGGCGGGCGGCCAGGCCGTCGCGGTGACCGGGGACGTCGGCGACTGGTCGATGGGCGACACGCTGGTGTCGGCCGCCGTCGACACGTTCGGGTCGCTGGACGTGGTGGTCAACAACGCGGGCGTGCTGCGCGACAAGATGCTGTTCAACCTGTCGGAGTCGGACTGGGACGACGTCATCCACGTCCACCTGAAGGGCCACGCGTCGGTGTCGCGGGCCGCCGCCGTGCACTGGCGCGCCGCGAGCAAGGCCGCGGGCGGTCCGGTCTACGGACGGGTGATCAACACCGCGTCGGAGGCGTTCCTGTTCGGGTCGGCGGGCCAGCCGAACTACTCGGCGGCGAAGGCCGGCATCGTCGCCCTCACGCTGTCGACGGCGGCGGGCCTCGGCCGGTACGGGGTGCGCGCCAACGCGATCTGCCCCCGCGCCCGGACGGCGATGACCGAGGCGACGTTCGCCGAGGGCACCTCCCCCGGCGGGCTCGACTCCATGGCGCCCGAGCGGGTCGGGACGTTCGTCGGCTACCTCGCGTCCCCGGCGGCGGAGAAGATCAGCGGGCAGGTGTTCGTCGTGTACGGCGACATGGTCGCGCTGATGGCCGCGCCGACCGTGGAGCACAAGTTCACCGCCGCGGAGGGCGTCTTCTCCGTCGAGGAGCTCGGCGAGCAGATCAGCCCGTACTTCGAGGGGCGGGACGCGCACCGGACCTACGCCGCCTACAGCGTCGCCTCGCTCGACAACACCGGCACCAGCAAGCACTGATCCCCCGAACGCCGGTGGCCGCCCTCGGCGCGAGGGGCGGCCACCGGTTTCCACGCGGGCGGTCGCGCTCAGAACACGTCCGGGCCGCGGAGGGTGGCCTCGGCGCCGCCGTCGACGTAGATGACCTGGCCGGTCATGTGGGTGTTGACCGGGGAGATCAGCCAGCGCAGCGCCTCCGCGATCACCTCGGGGCCGGCGAAGCCGTTCAGCGGCATCGGGACGGCCTCCTTCATGATCTCGAACATGCCCTCGTCCTCGAACAGCGGGACGGTCATCGGCGTCCTGACGACGCCCGGCGCGATCGCGTTCAGCGCGATGCCCGCGCCCGCCCACTCGGGGGCGGTGCAGACCCGGCGCATCCACTGCGCGAGCGCCGACTTCGACGACGGGTAGAGCCGGCCGCCGGCGCCGCTCTCCTCGACCTTCGTCGCCGCCGCGATCGCCGCCGGCTCGTCCAGCTCCAGGCAGGCGCGGACGGTGTCGTCGTCCACCGGGTGGGTGCCGGAGATCGAGCCGACCACGGCGGCGCGCGGCGCCTCGGCCTTCGCGAGCGCGGGACGCAGCCCGTCCAGCAGCCCGACGACGCCGAAGAAGTTCACCTTGACCGGCATGATCGTGAAGTCGGAGACGCCGGCGCAGGCCACGACGGCGTCGAGCCGCCCGCCCGCCTTGTCCAGCGTCTGCGCGACCGCGCTCGCGCGGCCGTCGGGGACGCTGAGGTCGGCGCAGACGTCCGCGTCGTGGCGGTCGATCCCGATGACGGTCTCCCCCGCGTCGCGGAGCATCCCGGCGAGGGACTCGCCGATGCCGGACGCCGAGCCGCTGACGGCGATGGTGCGTGCCATGGTGGGGTGTCCCCTCTCAGGTGTGGGCGCCGCCGTCGACGCGGAGGTCGGCCCCGGTGAAGTAGGCGGCGTCGGACGAGGCCGCGAACGCGATCGCCGCCGCGATGTGCTCGGGCTCGGCCGCGCCGTAGTAGGAACGGATCTTGGTGAAGTAGTCGAGGTCCAGCCCGTCGGGGAACATGCCCGGTGCCCTGGTGAGCGGGGTGTCGACGGCGCCCGGGGAGATCGGCACGACGCGGATGCGGCGGGCGGCCAGCTCGGCGGCGAGGCTCAGCGAGAACGCCAGCACGGCGCCCTTGGACGCCGCGTACGCCGTCATGAACGGGTTGCCCTGCGTCGCCGCCAGCGAGGCGGTGTTGACGATCACGCCGGTGCGGTCGGGGAGGTGCTTGAGCGCCTCGCGGCAGAACAGGGCGGTGCCGACCAGGTTGACGGAGAACATCCGGTGCAGGTCGTCGACCGTGAGGGTCTCGATCGGGGTGGTCTTGTGGACGCCCGCCACGTTGACGAGGACGTCGATGCCGCCGAGCGTCTCCGCCGCGCCCGCCACGGCCGCGATCACGGCGGACTCGTCGGTCACGTCCGCCACGCGGGTGGCGACGGTGCCGGGGCCGCCCGCCGCGGCGGCCGTCTCGGCGAGGCCGGGCTCGGAGACGTCCACGGCGTACACCGCGGCGCCCTCGGCGGCCAGGCGGATCGCGGTGGCCCGTCCGATGCCCGACGCCGCCCCGGTGAGCAGCACTTTCACGCCGTCAAAGCGATTCATGGCGGCACGCTAGCCGCCGTCGCGGGCCGGCCGCCGGGACCATCCCGATCACCGGGAGGCGTCGGTCCCGCCGTCCGGCGCGGTGCCCGTGCCGCCGCCTCCCGGGGCGTTCGAGCGGGGCGCGAGCAGCAGCTTGCAGGCCAGGCGGATGTCGCTCTCGACGTCGGCCATGGACGCGCGGCCGTTCAGGCTCGACTGGAGCACGCCGTACCAGCACTGCATCAGCAGCCGGACGAGCGTGACGTCCCGCGCGGTCGGCACCTCGATCCCCACCGCCCGCAGCAGGATCTCCCGGAACGTGTTGTCGATGTGGACGGTGTCGGCGACGGTCGCGACGTGCGCGGTGTTGGACGCGTGCAGCATCGACGTCGACAGCACGGGCTGCGCCATGAGGTGGCGGCTGGCCTGCACCAGCAGGTCGGCGACCGCGTCCTCGGGGCTCGTGCCGGGAGAGGGCTCGGTGACCTGGTCGCGGAGCCGGTCGACCTGCTTGGCCATCACCGCGGTGAACAGGTGGACCTTGGACGGGAAGTACCGGTACAGGGTGCCGATCGCGACCCCGGCGGCCTTGGCGACCTCGTGCATCTGGACGCGTTCGAGGGACTTCTCGGCGCCGATGCGGGACGCGGCGCGCAGGATGCGCTCGCGCCGGTCGTGCTGCTCCGGCGAGCTCGGCTCGGCGGACAGCCTGCCCGCTGCGATCCTCGCCACGGTCCTCCCCCGGTCCCCTCGTGTCCGGCCGGTCTCGTCCCGCCGGTCCCGTCCTGCTGCTCCCGTCCTGACAGGGAACAATATCCGGGCTCCGGGCCGTCCCCGCGAACGTCCGTACCGGTCAGTGGGACCGTCCGCCCCTCCCGGCGCGGGCCGCGCTCTACGGTGTGCCGCGCCGAGATCCCGAGGTCGGAGGGGCTGCCACATGGGACGAGCCGGGTGGGACGACGAATACGACGTGGTGGTGGCCGGCTCCGGGGCCGGGGCGATGGCGGGCGCGCTCGCCGCCGCGTCGGGAGGGCTGCGCACCGCCGTCCTGGAGAAGACGGGCCTGCTCGGCGGGACGTCCGCGTACTCGGGGGCGGCGATCTGGCTGCCGGGGACGCGGGTGCAGGAGCGCGCCGGGCTCGCCGACTCGACCGAGGGCGCGCGGGCCTACCTGCGCGCGCTGCTGGGCGACGCCGAGGAGGAGCGCCGCGAGGCGTTCCTGGAGACGGCTCCCGAGCTGGTGGACTTCCTGGAGGGCGACCCGGCGATCGAGTTCCGGTTCCAGGCGTTCCCCGACTACTTCGACGCGCCGGGACGCCTCGACATGGGGCGGTCGTTCGTCCCGGTGGAGCTGCCGTCCGAGCGGCTCGGGGAGCTGGCGGGGCTCGTCCGGCCGCCGGTCGACCGGGACAGGGCGGGCCGGGGGCACTCCGCGACCAAGCCGCTGGCGCAGGGCCGGGCGCTGATCGGGCGGCTGCTGCTGGCGTTCACCGCGACCGGCGCCGGGGAGGTCCGCACCGGCACCGCCCTGACGGACCTGGTCGTCGAGGACGGCCGGGTGGCCGGGGTCGCGGCGATGACGGCGGACGGCCCGGTGCGGCTGCGGGCCCGGCGCGGCGTCCTGCTGGCGGCGGGCGGGTTCGAGGCGTCCGCCGCGCTGCGGGCCGAGCACGGCGTGCCGGGCGGCGCGGGCTGGACGATGGCCCCCGACGGCGCGAACACCGGCGACGCGATCGAGGCCGCCGTCCGGATCGGCGCCTCCACCGGCCTGCTCGACCAGGCGTGGTTCTGCCCCGGCCTCGTCACCCCCGACGGCGGGCCCGCGTTCACGCTCGGGTTCCGCGGCGGGCTGATCGTGGACGCCGCGGGCCGCCGGTTCGCCAACGAGTCCCTCCCCTACGACCGGATGGGCCGCCGGATGGCCGCCGCCGAGGGACCGTTCCACCTGGTCTGGGACTCGCGGTCGGACGGCCTGCCTGCGGTCTCCGTCCCGCCGCTGCGGGCGGACGAGCAGCTCGCCTCGGGCGCCTGGGTCCGGGCGGACCGGCTCGACGAGCTGGCCGGGATGATCGGGGTCCCGGCGGACGCGCTCACCGGCACGGTCGAGCGGTTCAACGGCTTCGCCGCCAAGGGCGCCGACGAGGACTTCCACCGCGGCGAGGACGCCTACGACCTGTACTTCTCCGGCGGCAGGCCCTGCGTCGTGCCCGTCGACCGGCCGCCGTACCTCGCGGCGCGGGTCGTCCTCAGCGACCTCGGGACGAAGGGCGGGCTGCGCACCGACGCCGACGCCCGGGTCCTGGACGCCTCGGACCGCCCCATCGCCGGCCTCTACGCCGCCGGCAACACCAGCGCCTCGTTCACGGGCCCCGTCTACCCGGGGCCCGGCGTACCGATCGGGTCGGCGATGGCGTTCGCCTACCGCGCCGTCCAGGACATCAGGAGGAACCACACGTGAGATCCACCGGAAGGGCCGCCGTCGCGGCCGCCGCGCTGGCCGGGGTCGCGCTGGCGGGGGTCGCCGCCGCGCCCGCGCAGGCCGCTCCGGCGAAGCGCGGGACGCTGGTCGGCGTCCGGCCGCTGGCGAACGCGGCGGCGCTGCCGAGCGCGGCCGCCAACCGCTTCGTCACCTACGTCTCCGAGGGGGTGGGCGGGAAGCGGATCACGGTGTCGGGAACGGTCGCCGTCCCGAAGGGCACCCCGCCGCGCGGCGGGTGGCCGGTGCTGAGCTGGGCGCACGGCACCACCGGGACGGCCGACGCCTGCGCCCCGTCCGCGGACACCGCCGGCGGTCCGGCCCACGACTACCTGTCGATCACCGAGTCGTACCTGGACAGGTGGGTCGCGAACGGCTTCGCCGTCGTCCAGACCGACTACGAGGGCCTCGGCACGCCCGGCGGACACCCGTACATGAACGGGGCCAGCGAGGCCAACACCGTCACCGACATCGTCCGGGCCGCCCGCAGCGCCGACCGCCGCATCGGACGCGACTGGTTCGTCGCCGGGCACAGCCAGGGCGGCCAGGCCGCGCTCTACACGGCGGCGGCCGGCCAGAAGCCCCGCGACATCCGGCTCAGGGGCGCGGTGTCGATCGCGCCCGGCTCGAACATGAGCCAGACCGCGCAGTACGTCAGGGCGCAGTACCCGGGGGCGGAGACGGCGCTGCCGTTCCTGTTCGTCCTGCTGAACGGCGCCTACGCGGCCGACCCGTCGATGCCGCCGGAGGACCTCCTGACCCCCGAGGCCGCGTCGGTCGCCAAGGCGGGCCGGACGAACGCCTGCCTCGCGCAGCTGCGGCAGCTCGGCGCGAGCCTGCCGCTCGACAAGGTCTTCCGCCCGGACGCCGACCTGACGCGGTTCGAGAGCTACTACGACTCGCAGGAGGCGCTGGGCCTGACCCTGAAGGTCCCGACGCTGGTCGCCCAGGGCACCGCCGACCGCGAGGTCTCCCCCGCCGCAACGCGGAACATCGTCACCGACCTGTGCAAGCGCTACGGGACCGTCGCCTACCGGACGTTCGAGGGCGCCGACCACCGGGGCAGCGTCAACGCGTCCTTCGAGGCGTCGCTGGCGTTCGCCCAGGCCGTCCGCAGGGGCGAGACACCGTCCACGACCTGCTGAGCGCACGCGTGGTCCCGCCCGCGGTTCCGTCCACCGGACCGCGGGCGGGACCGCGCCCGAGGCAGCAACTTGACCCTCTATGGGCCCGATTCGGGTGGTGCTTATGACCGCTGCTCACTACATGTAGTAATTGTCCGACTGCATGGAGTGAACGACCGTCTGAGAGGAAGAAGATGACCACCTCAGGGCTCACCCGGACCTGCGCCGGCCTCGCGGGGGCGGCGCTGCTGATCGGGACCCTCGTCCCCGCGGCGACCGCCTCGGCCAAGGAGCCGCCGTCCGCCTCGGCCGCGGAGTCGCCGTCCACCTCCACGGCGATCGCCTGGCGCAGGACCATCGAGAACACCCTCACCGCGATGCGCGGCGAGGCCCTGGCGCATGCGAGCTACCACTTCTACGGCGAGCAGGCCGGGTACGAGCATCTGCCCAAGGTGCGCGCACTGTTCGCGAAGACCGCGCACACCGAGCTCCACGACCACTTCACCAAGGAGGCGCAGCTCATCCACTACGTCCGCGACGACGCCGCCAACCTGCGCAGGAGCATCGCGGGCGAGATGGAGGAGGCCACCCGCACCTACCCGCGGTTCGCCAAGGAGGCGCGGGAGGACAAGGACTACAACGCCGCCCGCCTGTTCACCGAGCTCGCGGGTGACGAGAGGTCGCACGCCCGCAACTTCGCGAAGGCGCTCTACGCGATCACGCATCACCGCGGGGAGATCCCGGAGGGCCCGACCGTCGACCCCGTCAAGGTCGTCGCGGGCAAGCCGAAGGTGCACTCGGCGAGGACGCTCCGCAACCTGGAGACGGCCCTGCGCGGCGAGTCGTTCGCGAACGCGAGCTACACGCTCTACGCCGAGCACGCCAGGGCCCGCAGCCCGAGGCTCGCGCAGCTCTTCGAGCGGACCGCCGCGGTCGAACTCACCGAGCACTTCGCCGAGCTGGCGAACCTCGCCGGGTACGTCCACCGCACCAGGGAGAACCTGCGCAGGAGCATCGCGGGCGAGACCTACGAGGCCACGAAGATGTACCCGGGCTTCGCCCGCACCGCCCGCGAGGAGCGCGCCTACCGGGCCGCGGCCCTCTTCACCGAGATCGCCGGTGACGAGGCCGCCCACGCCCGCGCGTTCGCGTACGCGCTCAAGCACCTCCACCACCACGGCCACCACGGCAAGCACGAGCAGCACGGCCAGCACGGCCAGCACGGCCAGCACGGCCAGCACGGCCAGCAGAGCCAGCAGAGCCAGGGCCAGCAGGGCCAGCAAGGTCAGCAGAGCCAGCACCACATGATGGGCTCCGACTTCTGACACGGCCCCGGCGCACGCCCCCCGAGGGCGTGCGCCGGATGTCAGACCAGGTTGTCCTCCACCTTGAGCCCGAACTCGCCCCGTCCGTACATGGACAGGGCGTGTTCGACGTCGTTGGCGACGTGGACGCTGCCGGCGTGGGCGTCGCGCCAGGCGCGCTCGATGACGTTGCCGCGGTGCAGGGAGTTGCCGCCCGCGGTCTTGAAGAGGATGTCGATGGCCTCGATGGCGCGCTCGGTGCCGCGGACCTGGTCGCGGCGGGCGCGCAGCCGCAGCTCCATCGGGATCTTCTCGTTGCGGACGGCGTACTCGTGGATCTCGCGGACGTTGCGGTCGGTCTGCAGGATCGCCGCATCGATCTCCGAGGCGGCGCGGGCGACGGCGACCTGGGCGAACTGGTCCTCGACGAAGCGGCCGCCGCCGAGGCTGAGGCGGATCCGGTCGCGCATCCGGGTCACGTACAGGTCGTGGCAGCCGGACGCCATGCCGATGACGCTCGCCGCGACGGTGCTGGTGAAGATCGTCCCGAAGGGCATGCGGTAGAGCGGGCCCGTGTTGACCTTGCGGCCCGGGTTGCGGAGCTGGGCCTGCTCGAAGTTGCGCATCGCGCGGTGCGACGGAACGAACGCCTTCTCCACCACGATGTCGTCGCTGGCGGTGCCGCGCAGGCCCATCGAGTCCCAGACCTCGGCGATCTCGTAGTCGCGGCGCGGGACGAGGACGGTCATGAAGTCGACCGGGCGGCCCTCGGCCCCCACGACGAGCGCGCCGAGCAGCGCCCATGAGGCGAACTCGCAGCCGGACGAGAACGACCAGCGCCCCGTCACCTCGTAGCCGCCGTCCACGGGGGTGAGGCGGCCGATCGGGGCGTAGGAGGAGGCGATGAGGGTGTCCGGGCCGGCGCCCCACACCTCGCGCTGCGCCTCGTCGGCGAACAGGCCGAGGTGCCAGGAGTGGACGCCGAGCACGGCGGCCACCCACCCGGTCGAGCCGCACGCACCGGAGATCGCGCGGATCACCTCGTAGAAGGCGACCGGGTCGTCCTCGGCGCCGCCGTACCGGGTGGGCTGGAGCATCCGGAACACCCCGGCGGCGGTCAGCTCCCGGATCGACTCGGCGGGGATGCGTCCCTTCTCGTCCACGGACCGGGCCCGCTCGGCGATGCCGGGCAGCAGTCCGCGCACGGCCTCCAGGACCTCGTTGCTCATCCCCGCTCCTTTCCTAGTACGGCCATTGCAGGAGACCATGGTCGCGCGTCGGCGCGGGGACGCGCGTCCCGGCCACCGGGACTCGGCGGTCGGGACGGTGACCTGCGACCTAACGTTCGAATCACCCGTCCATCGCCGAAGGGATGATCCACGTGACCGCAACCGAGTCGGACGCCGTCCGCGCCATCGAGGCGGAGGCGATCAACCGCCGTTTCGCCCGGGGATGGCACTGCCTCGGGCTGGCCGAGAAGTTCCGGGACGGCAAGCCCCACACGGTCAACGCGTTCGGGCAGAAGCTGGTGGTCTTCACCGGTGAGGACGGCAAGACGAACGTCCTGGACGCCTACTGCCGGCACATGGGCGGGGACCTGTCCCAGGGCACCGTGAAGGGCAACGAGATCGCGTGCCCGTTCCACGACTGGCGCTGGGGCGGCGACGGCCGCTGCAAGAAGATCCCTTACGCGCGCCGCGTCCCGCTGCGGGCCCGCACCGCCGCATGGCCGACGATGGAGCAGGACAAGCTGCTGTTCGTCTGGAACGACCCGGAGGGCAACAAGCCGCCGGCGGACGTGACGATCCCGGTGATCGAGGGCGCCACCCGCGACGACTGGACCGACTGGCGGTGGACGGAGACGGTCGTCCACACCAACGCCCGCGAGGTCATCGACAACGTCGTGGACATGGCGCACTTCTTCTACATCCACAAGTCGTTCCCGACCTACTTCAAGAACATCTTCGAGGGCCACACGGCCACGCAGATCATGAAGGGCCGGACGCGCGAGGACGCGCGCCGGGAGGGCGGGGGCGGCGGGCCGCGGATGCTCGGCAACACCTCCGTCGCGTCCTACCACGGCCCCTCCTTCATGATCGACGAGCTGACGTACCACTACGAGGGGTACGACCTGCACTCCGTCCTGATCAACTGCCACTACCCGATCGACGAGAACTCGTTCTCGCTGCACTCGGGGATCATCGTCCAGCACAGCGACGCGCTGCCGCCCGAGGCGGCCGAGGCGACCGCGCAGAAGCTGTCGGAGTTCATCCTGCTCGGCTTCGAGCAGGACATCGAGATCTGGCGGAACAAGGCCCGCATCGACAACCCGCTGCTGTGCGAGGAGGACGGCCCCGTCTACCAGCTGCGCCGCTGGTACGAGCAGTTCTACGTGGACGTCGCCGACGTCACGCCGGAGATGACCGACCGGTTCGAGTACGAGATCGACACGACCCGTCCGGTGGAGTCCTGGCAGAAGGAGGTCGACGCGAACATGGCCCGCCGGGAGGCCGAGGGGGCGTCGGCGTGACGACCCGCCAGGACGAGCGCCTCCTGGACGGGCCGCTGCTGCCGGTGAGCTGCCGCCGCTGCGCCGCCGAGGTGCTGGTGCGCAAGTCGAGCTGGGAGCAGACGAGCATCCAGTGGAACGCCGAGGCCAGGCAGGCGTGCACGGGTCTGGACGACCCGCACGCGACCTGCCCGGCGCTCCGCTCGGCGATCCAGGAGGCCGCGCTGAACGGCGCCATCACGGTGGTCGAGTGACGGGCGGTCCGGTGGCGGGCGGCCGGCTGGCCGGGCGGGTCGCGGTCGTGACCGGCGCGGGCGACGGCATCGGGCGCGGCGTCGCCCGCCGCTTCGCCGCCGAAGGGGCCCGCGTGCTGGTCGCGGAGCTCGACCCGGAGTCCGGGGAGCGGGTCGCCGCGGAGATCGGGGCGGACGCCCGGTTCGTCCGGACGGACGTCACCGACAAGGCGCAGGTCCACGCGATGGTGGCCGCGGCCGTCGACACGTGGGGCTCGGTGGACGTCCTGGTCAACAACGCCTGGGGCGCCGGGACGGTGGGCCGGGTGGAGGCCAAGACCGACGAGCAGCTCGCCCGCGGCTTCGCGATGGGCTACTACGGCCCGCTGTGGGCGATGCAGGCCGCGTTCCCGCACATGAAGGCCCGCGGGTGGGGGCGCGTCATCAACATGTGCTCGCTGAACGGCGTGAACGCCCACATGGGGACCCTCGAGTACAACTCGGCCAAGGAGGCGCTCCGCACGCTGACCCGGACGGCCGCCCGCGAGTGGGCGCCGACCGGCGTCGTCGTCAACGCGATCTGCCCGGGCGCCAAGAGCGCCGCGTTCCGCCGGATGGCGGCCGCGCACCCGGAGATCGAGGCGGCCGCCGACCGGGCCAACCCGATGGGCCGCCTCGGCGACCCGGAGGCCGACATCGCCCCCGTGGCGGTGTTCCTGGCGTCCGAGGACGCCCGCTACCTGACCGGAAACACCCTGTTCGCGGACGGCGGCTCGCACATCAACGGCGTCGCCTGGACCCCGGACCTGGACGGAGAACAATGATCGACCGATACGGCCCGTGGGCCGTCATCGCGGGCGGCTCGGAGGGCGTCGGCGCGGCCTTCGCGCACCGCCTCGCCGACGCGGGCCTGAACCTCGTGCTGATCGCCCGCAAGCCGGGACCGCTGGCGGAGACGGCCGCGGCCGTCCGCGCGAAGGGCGTCGAGGTGCGCACCCTCGAACTGGACCTGGTCGCCCCGGACCCCGTCAAGGCGGTCCGCGAGGTGACCGACGGCCTGGAGGTCGGGCTGCTGGTCTTCAACGCGGGCGCGAACAGCTACGGCCACGAGTTCGTCACCGGCGACCTGGACCGCTTCCAGGGCGTCATCGACCTCAACATCACCGCGCAACTCGCGCTCACGCACCACTTCGGCGCGCTGATGAAGGAGCGGGGCCGCGGCGGCATCCTGCTGGTCGGCTCCCTCGCCGGCTACATGGGCCAGCCGCAGATCAGCATCTACTCGGCGGTGAAGGCGTTCGGCCGCGTGTTCGCCGAGGGGCTGTGGCTGGAGATGCGCGAGCACGGGGTGGACGTCCTGGAACTGGTCCTCGGCGTGACCCGCACCCCGGCGATGGAGCGCGCCGGCCTCAACATGGACATGCCGGGCCTGAACGTCGCCGAGCCCGACGACGTCGCCCGCGAGGGCCTCGAACACCTGGCGGACGGCCCGGTCTGGGTCGCGGGCGGCAACTACGACATGGCGCGCAAGCGCGCCGGCTTCCCTCGCGAGAAGCTCGTCGCGGGGGCGCACGCCGCGATGAAGCGGATACTTCCGAAACCGTCCTGACACCCGCCGCGGTCCGCGTCCAGTAGGGGTGATGGACGCCGCGCCGCCCGAGGCCCGCCTCATCGCCGTCGACCTGCCCGGCATCGATCGGATTTCACTTGTCTCCCCCTCTCACACCCCTTCAGAATCGGCTGCAAGCTTCCGTGAAGCGCACCTCGATCCTGCGAACAGGGGGCGACCGTGATTTCGGGCACAGCATGGGCGACGCCCGCCGGGCAGTCGGGCAGCGGCCTGGCCGCGGTCCTCTGGGGCCTGGGCACACTCGCCCTGTGCATACCGGTCGTGTTCAATTACCGTGGCGCCGCTGATTGGCTCGCAGGCATACGCTGGAACAGGGCGCAGCACAAGACCACTCGCCAGGCCGTGTGGTATCAGCGTGGTTCGGCGGCCGTCTTTGCCGCATTGGGCGTTGCCGTCCTCGTCATTGGCGCCACTGAGATGATCCGCGGATAGGCCCGGCATCCGGAATGGCGCCCCCGACGCGTCGCCCTCCGATTGCCACGAAGAACTGCTCGACGCGGCGACGCCGCCCGCCGCTGCCTTGACCAGCCCGTCTCGGCGGGGTTCGTCCGCTCATCTGGGTTCGTAGGTGCCGTCGCGGTGCTCGTAGACGGGGTCCTGGGTGTCGCGGCCCTCGGCGCGGAGCGTGCGCTTGACGACCTTGTTGGTGGGGGTGCGGGGCAGCTCGGTGACGATGCGGATGTAGCGGGGCGTCCACTTCGTGCCGAGATCGGGCTGCGCGTCCAGGAAGGCCGTGAAGGCGGACGGGTCGAACGCCTCGCCCGGGGCCAGGGTCACGGCGGCCATCGCCTGGTCGCCCACGCGGTCGTCCGGGACGGCGTAGACCGCCACGTCGGTGAAGGGCTCGAAGCGGGCCAGGAGGCGCTCGACGGGGGCGGCGGCGAAGTTCTCGCCGTCCACGCGCAGCCAGTCGTCGTCGCGGCCGGCGAAGTACCAGTAGCCGTCGGCGTCGCGGTAGGCGAGGTCGCCCGACCAGGTCCAGCCGTTGCGGACGCGCCTCGCCGTCGCCTCGGGGTTGTTGTAGTAGCCCTCGAACTTGGCGGCGCCCATCGTGTCGACGATCTCGCCGATGGCCTCGTCCGCGTTGAGCAGCACCCCGTTCGCGTCGAACTCGGCGCGCGGGCACTCCCGGAGGGTCTCGGGGTCCATCACGACGGTGCCCGCCTCGGCGACTCCCAGCGATCCGGGCGGCGTGCCCGGGACGCGGTTGAGGCGGATCTCCCCCTCGCTCGACCCGTAGGAGTCGATGACGGTGCAGCCGAAGCGGCGGGCGAACGCGTCGATGTCGCGCTGCGCCGCCTCGTTGCCGAACGCGATGCGCAGCGGATTGTCGGCGTCGTCCGGCCGCTCGGGGACGGCCAGGATGTAGCTGAGCGGCTTGCCGACGTAGTTGAAGAACGTGACGCCGTAGCGCCGCACGTCCGGCAGGAAGCCGGAGGCCGAGAACCTGCGGCGCAGAACGATGCGGCCGCCCGTGGCGACGGCGGGCGCGATCCCCGCCATCAGGGCGTTGGAGTGGAACATCGGCATGACCACGTAGAACACGTCGTCGCGGGTGAGGCCGCGCCGGTCGCGCTGCTGGACGGCGATCCGGCCCAGCCTGCGCTGCGTGCAGATCACCGCCTTGGGCGCGGACGTCGTCCCGGACGTGAACACCAGCGAGAAGATCGTGTCGGGGTCCACCGGGGCGGGGGCGGTCAGGCGGGCTGAGGCGAGGCGCTCGGCGTGGGCGGGCGTGTCGACCGCCAGGGACGGGACGTCCGCGAGCCCGTCGAGCAGCGGCGCGCGGGACGTCTCGGTGACCAGCAGCGCGCAGTCGGTGTGGGCGATGTCGCGGGCCAGCTCGGCGCCCCGCCGCGTCGGGTTCAGCTCCACCACCGGGACGCCCGCGAGCGCCGCGCCCAGCAGCCAGAACAGGTGCTCGGGCCCGTTCTCCAGGAACAGGCCGACGTGGCCGGTCAGGTCCCGGACGAGCGAGGCCCGCCGCAGCGACTCCGCGACGACCTCGCGCCAGGTCCAGGAGCGGTCCTCGAAGCACAGGCCGGTCCGGTCGTCGTCGCCGCGCGCCGCCACCAGCTCCGCGAACGCGGGCTCGCGGGCCGGGCGGTCGTCGCCCAGCATCGTGCCCTCCTTCGGCACCGCGCCCTCCTGTGGCACCGCGCTCTCCTGTGGCACCGCGCTCTCCTGTGGCACCGCCGTCTTCCCGTCCTGCATGCGACACGGCCCCTCTCGTCTCGAAGCGCCCCCTAGGCGCGGTGCGGGCGGTTCGTCCAGCCCTGGTCGTCGGCGCGGACGAACCAGCCGGATGCGGCGAGCGTGCCGCCGTCCACCGGGATCGTGTGGCCGGTGACGAAGCGGGCGTCGTCAGAAGCCAGGAACGCGACGACGGCGGCGTAGTCGTCCGGCTCGCCGAAGCGGGCCAGCGGGACCCAGGTGTGCTCCAAGCCCTCGTCATAGCCGCGTCGCATCCACTCGACCGGGGTCTGTTCGGTGTTGGCGAGGTCGGGAGCGATGGCGTTCACACGGACACCGTGACGGCCGACGGCGACTGCGAGGCTGCGAGTGAACGCCGACACGCCCGCGTTGAACGCCGAGTACACCGGATGCTGCGGGATCCCCCGGAACGCCTCGACCGTCGAGTTGTTGACGATGCTGCCGGACCCCTGATCGATCATGGTCGGGAGCAGCGCGCGGGTCAGTTTGAAGACATGCAGCAGGTTCAGCTCGTAGAGCCGCTGCCACTGGTCGGGCGTGCTGTCCTGGAAGGACGGCGCGGCCGGACGGAAGTCCCCCACGTTGTTCACCAGCACGTCCACCCGACCGGGAACCGCCGCCGCGACCCGCTCGACCGTCTCGTCCTCGACGATGTCGCCGATGACCGCGACGCACCGGCCGCCGGCCGACTCGATGCCGGCCTGTGCACGGGCGGCGGCGTCCGCGTCGATGTCGTTCAGAATCACCAGGTCGCCCCCGGCCGCCAGGCGGCGGGAGATCGCCCCGCCGATGCCGAGCGCGCCGCCCGTGACGACACTGACCCGAGGGCCGTCACTCACCGCGCCACCTCCTGACGGGACGGGTCTCGATCGAGTCGATGCGCTGCTCGCGCCGGGCGATCCGCCAGGTCCGGCCGTCCGCCCGGTAGGTGTCGGTGTACCGGCAGTGCCAGACGAGGTCGGACACCTTGCCGTCCTCGCGAGAGGTCACGTGGTGGGCGACGCAGGCGATCTCCCCGATGGCCGTGCCGGGCTCCGGCCCCGCACCGAACACCTGCCCCACGAGCGCGTGGAACGTGAGGGGGATACCGTCCAGCACCGACAGCGTGGCGGCGATCTCCGAGCGCCCCGTGAAGACGCGCACCGGGTCGAGTTCGTCGGGAGCGTCCGGCAGGACGAGGACGGCGTCCTCGGTGAACAGGTCCGCCATCGCGTCGATCTCGCGGCGGTCGGCGTGCAGCGCGTACCGGGCGACCAGATCGCCGAGGGCGATCCGGTCCACGACTCCCGGCGTCATGAGAGGCCCAGGCGCTCGGCGCAGGCCGACAGCTCGTCCTTCGCCTCGTTCAGATCCTTGGTCGGCGCACCGCGCAGGACGAGACGGCCCGCCCCCAGCCCGGCGAGCCTCTCCGCCTTCTCCGGCGTGACGGCCGACAGCGAATGGCCGAGCGTCAGTTCCAGCGCGTCCGGGTCGCGGCCGTTCTTCTCGGCCACCTCCCGCATCAGCGCGACCAGCGAACGAAGCTCGTCCCCCGCCACGCCCAGCGGCTGCAATCCGTCCCCGTACCGGCCGGCACGGCGTGCCGCGGCCCTGGTGTGCCCGCCCACATGAATGGGCACGCCACCCGCCTGGACGGGCTTCGGGTAGCTCATCGCCCCCTTGAACTGGAAGAACTCCCCGTCATGCGAAGCCCCCGAAGGCGCCGTGTCGGCCCACAGCTTCCGGAGCACTTCGAGCTGCTCATCGCCGCGCCGCCCCCGCGAGTCGAAGTCGACGCCGCACGCCTCGATCTCCTCGCGCATCCAGCCCATCCCGACGACCAGCCGCAACCGTCCGCCCGACAGGGCGTCGATCGTGGCGAGCCGCTTGGCCAGCACCACCGGGTGATGGTCGGGCAGGACGAGCACGCCGGTGGCGAGCCCGATCCGCGACGTCTGCCCGGCCAGGAAGGCCAGCAGGTCCAGCGGGTCGGGGATGTCCAGATCGTCGGCCAGCTCCATGCGCCCCGACGCGTCGTACGGGTAGACGCTCGAATAGGAGCTCGCCACCACCGCGTGCTCGACCGCGCCGACCGACTCGAAGCCGCAGGCTTCGGCGTGCCGGGCGTACTCGCCGATCCACGCGGGATCGGCGGTCACGCCCGCCGCCACGGGGAGCAGGACGGCGTACTTCATTCAGAAACCTTCCTGGAGGCGGCGGCGCGCCCGGCGCGGCGGCCGAAGAACGTGCCGTCGCCGAGGGACGTCCCGCTGATGTAGCCCTCGCCGTGGATCCCGGAGGCCGCGCGCCCCGCGGCGTACAGGCCGGGGATCGGCTCACCGGAGTTGTTGCGGACCTCGCCGTCCACGCTGGTGTCCAGGCCGCCGAGGGTGAATCCGCCGGCGCCCGTCCCGGCGCCGTGCCTGCCCGCGCCGAAGAACCCGTCGGCGGGGTCGATCGCCGCGAACGGGCCCTTCAGGGGACGCAGCCACTTGGGGTCCTTGTGGAAGTAGGGGTCCTCGCCCCTCTCCGCGAACCTGTTGTAGGTCTCGACGGTCGCCTCCAGCGAACCGGGCGGCAGGCCGAGGGACTCCTCCAGCTCCGCGATCGTCTCCGCCGCGTGCTTGGGGCGGACGCCCCACATGTCGGCCTCGGCGATCTCGTCGTGCCCGGCCTCGTCGATGATCGCCCAGTAGGGTCCGGGCTGGTGCTGGACGGCCTGGTGGCTGAACAGCCCCGGGTAGACGTCCTCGTTGATGAACCGGCGTCCGAGGCCGTCCACGAGCATGCCCCGGCAGACGACGGCCGGGTTGGCGGTGAGCGCGATCTCCACCGCCGCCATGCGGCGCGTCGCGGCGCCGAGCGCGGTCGCCATCCGGATGCCGGACCCGTCGCTGGTGCCGTCGCTGACCTTGTCGTGCCCGAGCAGCACCGGGGCGTGGTCGGCGAGCATCTCCTCGTTGTCGACGAACCCGCCGGAGGTCAGGACGACACCCCGGCGCGCCCGGTAGGCCACCCGGTCGGAGAACTTGCGCGCGACGACGCCGGCGACGCGGCCCTCGTCGTCCACGACGAGGTTCGTGGCGTAGGTGTCCTGATGGGCGACGGCACCCGCCTCGACGGCGGCCGCGATCAGCTTCTCCATGAGGATCCCGCCGGCGAACATCGGCGCCTCGGGGCGGTGGCCGCGCGGCACGGGCCGGGCGATCGTGTTGTACGGCCAGGCGTTCTCGCCGAGCCACATCAGGCCGTCCTCGGTGTACGGCATCCAGCCCGGCGCGTCGAACAGGCTCTCCTTGAACGGGACGCCCCGCGCGCGGAACCACTCGAAGTGCTCCACGCTCCCGTCGCAGTACAGCCGCAGCTTCTCCTCGTTCGCGTGCGGGCCGAGCGCCGCCTTGAGGAACGCGAACATGTCGTCGGGCGTGTCGTCGAAGCCGCACGCCTTCTGCACCCGCGTGCCGCCGCCGAGGTACAGCTCCCCGCCCGACTGGGCGGACGTCCCGCCGGGGCCGCTCGACCGCTCCAGGACGAGCACGTCCGCGCCCGCCGCCGCGGCCTCGTACGCCGCGGCGGCGCCGGCCGCTCCGAAGCCGACCACCAGCACGTCGCACTCGTGGTCGAACTCCACCTCCGCGGCGCCGACCGGTTCCACCGAGGACCTCGCCACCGGCGTCAGCCCTTCTTCGGCGGGACGAAGGCGGCCAGCGGTTCGGAGCCCGACCAGTCGTGGCCCCAGTAGCTGTCCCTGGTGATCTCCTCGGCGGTGTAGTACGCCTCGTCCACGAGCATGCCCTCGCAGCCGTACTCGACGTCCCAGCCGCCGGGGGCGCGGACGTAGAACGACACCATCTTGTCGTTGGTGTGGCGGCCCAGCGTTGAGGAGATCGAGAAGCCCCTCTCGGTGACGGTGTCGAGCGCGATGCCGACGGCGTCGAGGGTGTCGACCTCCACCATGAGGTGCACGAGGCCCGGGTCGCCGTCGAACGGCGCGGGGCAGATCGCGATGCTGTGGTGGCGCTGGTTGACGCCCATGAACCTGACTTTCGCGCCGCCGCCGCCGACCTTCATCGCGCCGCGCGGCAGGAACCCGAGGACCTCGGCGTAGAACGCGGTGGTCTCGGCGAACCTCGGCGTGGGCAGCACGACGTGGCCCATGCCCATGCCACCGGTGACGAACTTCTGCGCGAAGCCGGTGCGCACCGGGCTGTGGTCGAGCACCGGGCCCCAGAACACCTCGACCGGCGTGCCGCCGGGGTCGGTGAACGCGATGGCCTCCTCGGCGTCGCGCTCCGCCGCCTCCTTGGACGTCAACTCCGTCACGGCCGTCCCGGACTTCTCGACGGCCTCGCGGACGGCGGCCAGCGCGTACTGGTCGCGGACCTCCCAGCCGACGGCCAGCACCCGGTCGCTGTCGCCGGGCAGCACCCGCAGGCGCGAGCGGCGCTCGTCCATGCGCAGGTACAGGCCGTCCGGGTCCGGTCCGCTCCCCTCGGCGAACCCGAGCCCGTCCAGGGCGAACTCGCGCCAGCGGTCGATGTGCCGGGTCTGGACCTTCAGATACCCCAGCCCTCGGATCTGCGTCACTGTCCTCGGTCCCTTCTGGATAGCCCGCCGCGGCGGGGTGGTCGATGCGCGGCGTGCCGGGCGGTGGAGGCGCCCACGCTCCCGGCACGCCGCGGGTCTGCGGCGCTCAGATCATCGAGCGCATCGGGCCCTGGGGCGGCTCGATGTCCAGCTCCGTCAGGGCGGAGACGTGGTAGACCGAGCCCGGGACGTGGATGGCGTGGGCGAGGCCGACGTGCGCGTCCCGCCAGAACCGCTGGATCGGGTTGTCGTTGCGCATCGCGTTGCCGCCGGACCGGACGACGATCTCGTTCATCGCCTGCACCGCCCGCCACGCCGCGCGGACCTGGGTGCGGCGCCCGGCGGCGCGCTCGGCGAACGTCGGCTCGTGCCCGGCGGCGACCATGTCGTACATGCGCGAGCAGTTGTCGAGCAGCGCGGTGCGGGACGCCTTGATCTCCTCGGCGGCCTCGCTGATCGCGTACAGCACGTACGGGTCGTCCTTGATCTTCGTGCCGGTGATCTGGACGCGGTTGCGCTGGTAGGCCAGGTGGTGGTGCAGCGCGCCCTCGGCGATGCCGATCACCGCGGAGGTGATGCCGAGCGGGAACACGCAGGAGAACGGCATCAGGTAGGACGGGTTGGTCAGCCCCGCCTCGCGCGGCGCCGACCCGTCCACGACCTTGGAGTACTCCAGCGTCCGGTACGTCGGGACGAACGCGTCCTTGACGATGATGTCCTTGCTGCCGGTGCCCTTCAGCCCGGCGACGTCCCAGGAGTCCTCGACGATCTGGTAGTCCGAGCGGGGCAGGATCATGTGCAGCGACCGCGGCGGCTGCGCCATCTTGCCCTCGTCGTCGCCCAGCATCGCGCCGAGGAAGATCCAGTCGCAGTGGTCGGTGCCGGAGGAGAACTGCCAGCGGCCGTTGAAGACGTAGCCGCCGTCGACCGGCCGGGCGATGCCCATCGGCGCGTACGGGGACGCGATCCAGGTGTCGGGGTCCTCGCCCCAGATCTCCTCGCGCACCTTCGGGTCGGCGTAGGCCATCTCCCACGGGTGGACGCCGACGATGCCGGCGATCCAGCCGGTGGAGCCGTCCAGGGAGGCGATCCCCATCACCGTCTCGGCGAACTCGCGCGGGTGGACCTCCAGCCCGCCGTGCGCCTCCGGCTGCAGCAGCCGGATGACGCCCGCGTCGCGCAGGATCCGCGCCGCCTTGTCGTCGAGCCTGCCGAGCGCCTCGTTGGCGGGGCCGAGCTCGCGGATCTGCTCCGCCCTCTCCATGATCGTGTCAAGCACGCGGTTGGCCATCGCCTGTCTCCCGTATGTGTCGTCAGCCGTCGTAAGTGATCTTCAGCCGGTCGGTGACCGGCCTCGCCTGACAGGCGAGGATGAGGCCGTCGGCGAGATCCTGCTCGTCGAGGACCGTGTTGGCGTCCAGGGTGACCTCGCCCTCCAGCGCCACGCAGGCGCACGCAGAGCAGGAGCCCTCCCGGCAGGAGAACGGGGCGTCCACCCCGGCGCGCAGCAGCGCGTCGAGGAGCCGCTCCGACTTCGGCCACGGCACCGTGCGGGTCTCGCCGTCCATCTCGACCTCGATCTCCCCCGCGTCGCCGTCCTCCGCCTGCTCCTCCGGCGCGTCGGGCTCCTCGAACGGGTCGCCCTCAAGGGAGAAGAACCGCTCGACGTGCACCCGCGCGCCGAGGCCGGCGAGCGTCTCGGAGACCAGGTCCATGAAGATCTCGGGCCCGCACACGTACGCGGAGCGGCCGGAGTAGGGGCCCGCCAGGGACCGGACGGCGGCGGCCGTCGGCAGCCCCTGCACCGACTCCAGCAGGTGGAGGACGGTGAGCCTGTCCGGGTACCGCTCGGTCAGCTCCCTCAGCTCGTCGGCGAAGATGACCGACCGCTCGTCGCGGTTGGCGTAGAGCAGCGCCACCTTCGCGGAGCCGCCCGCCAGGCACGACTTGAGGATCGACATGACCGGGGTGATGCCGCTGCCGCCCGCGACGAGCAGCAGGTCCTCGTCCAGCGAGGGCGGCGTGAACGTCCCCGCCGGGCGCAGCACCTCCAGGACGTCGCCCGCCGTGACGTTGTCGCAGATCCAGTTGGACCCGAGACCGCCCGCGACCCGCTTCACCGTCACCTTGAGCCGGTCGTCGGTGAGCGGTGAGCTGCACAGCGAGTAGCAGCGCGCGGCCCAGCCCCCCTCGGCCGGCACCCGGACGGTGAGGAACTGCCCGGGACGGTAGGTGAACCGGCCCCGGTCGCCCTCGGCGGGTTCGAGGACGAGCGAGTGGGCGTCGGCCGTCTCGTGGACGACCTCCACCACCCGCGCCTTCAGTGCCGTCATGAGCTTTCCGCGGCCTTCCCGGCGGGCGTGCCCGCGGCGTGCAGGGCCGCGATGTAGCCGAACACGATGGCCGGGCCGATCGTGGCGCCCGGGCCCGCGTACTCGTTGCCCATCACCGACGCCGACGAGTTCCCCGTCACGTACAGGCCCTCGATGACCGAGCCGTCCTCGCGCAGGACGCGGGCGTGCTCGTCGGAGACGAGGCCGCCCTTGGTGCCGAGGTCGCCGACCTCCATCCGGAACGCGTGGTACGGCCCGCCCTCGATCACGTCGAGGTTGGGGTTCTTCAGGTTCGGGTCGCCGTAGTAGCGGTCGTAGGCGGAGTCGCCGCGGCCGAACTCGGGGTCCTTGCCCTCGCGCGCGTACCTGTTGAACGTTTCGACGGTCTCGGTCAGCGCGTCCGCCGGCACGCCGATCTTGCCGGCGAGCTCGGCGAGGGTGTCCGCCTTGAACGCGATGCCGGCCTCGTAGAACGCCTTCGGGATCGGCGCGCCGGGCAGGATCTGCGCGAACGGGTAGCGCGCCCGCGCCTTGGCGTCCATCACGAACCAGCAGGGGACGTGCCCGCCCTCAAGCTGGTCGTGGACGAAGTTGACGTACGGGGCCGACTCGTTGGTGAACCGCTTCCCGTCCTGGGAGACGATGACCGACCTCGGGATGCACCGCTCGGACAGCAGCGGGATCGTCGCCCCCGCCGGGTGCCGGACGGCGGGCATCCACCAGGCGTCGTCCATCAGGTCCAGTGCCGCGCCGACGCCCTCACCGGCGCGGATGCCGTCGCCGGTGTTCTCGCGGGCGCCCATCGCGAAGTCCTCCTGGCCGCCCTTCGGGAGGTACTTGTCGCGCATCTCCTGGTTGTGGTCGAAGCCGCCCGTCGCGAGCAGGACGCCCTTGCGCCCCCGGACGCGCAGCGTCTCGCCGTCCCGCCGGACGACGACGCCGGTGACGCGGCCGTCCTCGACGACCAGCTCGGTCATGGGGGTCTTCAGCCAGAGCGGGACGCCGGCGTCCTTCAGCGCCATCCGCAGCCGCGCGGCGAGCGCCCGGCCGCCCGTCGCCATGTGGCGGCGGCGGACCATGTTGGACGACACGCGCCACGCGGCGACCAGCGACGCGCGCCGGCCCGTCCAGGTGCGCTTGGCCATCGCGAGGTCGTGGTAGTCCTTCGCGGTGATCCACAGGCCGAGCGGGCCCTTCATGCTGTTCGGCCGCTGGTACCGCTCGTCCTCGCCGAGCTTGCGGGTGTCGAACGGCTTGGCCTCGATGGACCGGCCGAGCGGCCGCCCGCCCTCGTACTCGGGGTGGTAGTCGGCGTAGCCCTTCGTCCAGAAGAACCGCATCCACTTGCTCTTGCACAGCAGCTCCATGGCGGCGGGCCCGTGGTCGACGAACGCGTCCAGCCGCGCCGCCGGGACGCGCCCCTCGGTGAGCCGGTCCAGGTAGGCGCGGATCGACTCGCGGCTGTCGTCGTGCCCGCGGGCCTTCAGCGTCGGGTTGTTGGGGATCCAGATCCCGCCGCCGGAGATCGCGGTGGAGCCGCCGAACTTCTTGCCCTTCTCCACGATCAGCGCCGAGAGCCCGGCGTCGTGCGCGGTCAGCGCGGCGGTCATCCCGCCGCCGCCGCTGCCGACGATGACGAGGTCGTACTCGTGGTCCCAGCCGCTCCCGGGCTTCGTGCCGCCGTCGCTCATTCCTCGTCCTTCCGGGTCAGGAACGCCAGCACGGCGCTCTCCCAGGCGGACTTCTGCTCGATCATCACCCAGTGCCCGCAGTTGGGGAAGATGTTCACCTGGACGTCGGGGATCGTGCGCATCGGCACGAGCACCATGTCGACGGGACTGACCCGGTCGTCGCGGCCCCAGGTGATGAGGGTCTTGGCCTTGAGCTTGTGGAGCATCGCCCAGTAGGGCGGCTCGTTCGAGGCGGCCATCGCCTTGGCGCGGGCCGCCATCGCCTTCGACCCGTACATGCGGCGGGCGCTCGCGAGGGTGTCGGGGTCGGTGGCCTGCCGCCAGCGCTCCTCGATCATCTCCTCGGTGACGATCCGCGGGTCGTACACCATCGAGTTCAGCCACCGGACGAGGCCCTCGCGGGTCGGGTCGTCGGTGAACTCGGCCAGCAGCCTGATCCCCTCGCCCGGCGCGGGGCTGAAGACGCTGGTCCCGATCCCGCCGATGGTGACCAGCCGCCCGACGCGGCCCGGATGCCGGATCGCCACCTGCGCCGCGACGATGCCGCCCATGGAGTTGCCGACCACGTCGACCCGGTCGAGGCCGAGGCCGTCCAGGAACCGGACAACGGCGCCGCCGGCGGCCATCATCGGGTGCTCGTCGGTCGGGTCGCTGACCCCGAAGCCGGGGAACTCCAGGACCAGGCAGCGGAAGTGCTCGGCGAACCGGGCGAGGTTGCCGCGGTAGTTGCGCCAGCCGGTGACGCCGGGACCGGAGCCGTGCAGCATCAGCAGCGGCGGGCCCTCACCGGCCTCGTGGTAGCGCAGGACGCCCTGGTCGGTGGCGAGCTCGCGCAACGTCGACTCGTAGGTCAGCTCCGCAGGCATGATCTCCCAGTCCTTCGACGGTGGCTTGTCCGGAACGTAATCGGCGGGGCGGCGCGGTCACGCCGTGGATCCCGATCAGCGGGACGCGGGTCCCAGGGCGGCTCCGCGGGGCCGCCGGGGCGCCCGCTTCCACTCATCGGGATCGCGGGGAGTGGCCGCGGCGGAGCGTGCCTACGTTCGAGCCCACCGGCCGCCGCTTGACCGGTGCCGGGTGGGTACCCCTTAGTGGAAATACCGCATAGTTGACCCGACCGACCGCACGCTCGCAGCCCCGAGGTGAACACATGCCAGCCGAGCCAGCGCTCACCCCCCTGCACGACGCCGACGCGAACGACTGGCAGGCGGACGCCGCCGCGGCGGCGCCGGAGCCGGCGGACTTCCGCAAGGCCATGGCGGAGTTCGCCACGGGCGTCACCGTCGTCACCGCCCTCGACGGCGGCGAGCCGGTCGGGTTCGCCTGCCAGTCGTTCGCGTCGGTGTCGCTGGACCCCCCGCTGATCCTCTTCTGCGCCGACAAGCGCGGCCGGTCGTGGCCGCGGATCCGCTCGGCGGGGCGGTTCTGCGTGAACGTGCTCGCCGAGGAGCAGCGCGAGCTGTGCGAGCGGTTCGGGTCGAGCCGGGGCACCAAGTTCGAGGGCCTGGACTGGGAGGTGTCGCGGTGGGGCGCCCCCGCCCTGCCGGACGTCCTGCTCGCGGTCCACTGCGTCGTGCACGACGTGCACGAGGCCGGCGACCACGAGGTGGTGATCGGGCGGGTCCTCGCGGTGGACCGGCACGAGGTGGTCGACGGCGCGTGGCGGCGCCCGATGGTGTTCTTCCGCAGCCGGTTCGGCGTCGGCGAGCCGGACGCGCCGATCGCCCCCGACCCGTGGGGCATCGGCGACCGGTGGGGCTGGGGCTGAGGTCTTCGGGCCGGCCGTCACATCGGGTCCGCCCGTCACATCCAGTCGCCGCGGCCGTCGACCGCGAGCAGCCGGTTCATGGTCTCCGGTGACCAGCTGGTCTCCTCGCCGGTCCGGACGGCGCGCCGGGTGCGCCCGCCGGGGCGTCCCGCGCGGGAGCCCGGGGCCGAGCCGGGGAACAGGATCTGCGACGCCTCGCGGGCGGCGGTGACGACCAGCGGCGCGACGTTCTCCAGGGGCGCCCGGATGTCGCCGGCCAGCGAGATGCCCGCGACCGGCCCCTCGGCGCCGCGGATCGCCGCGGCGACGCAGGCGATGCCCGGGTAGGACTCGCCGCGCTCGAACGCCAGGCCGCGGCGCTGCCGGATGCGGTGCAGCTCCTGGTGGAGCGTGCCCAGCTCGCCGATCGTGCGGCTGGTGAACCGGCTGATGCCCGAGCCGAGCAGCGCGTCCACCTGCTCCGGCTCCAGCCAGGCCAGCATCGCCTTGCCGAGCGCGGTGCAGTGCGCCGGGGCGCGGCCGCCGACCCGCGACGGGACGGAGGTGGCGAGCCGCCCGCCGAGCTTGTCCAGGTAGAAGACCTCGGCGCCGTCCAGGACGGCCAGGTGCGCGACGAGCCCGGTGGTGACCTGCAGCTCGTGCAGCAGCGGCGCGGCCGCCTCGCGGATCTTGCCGTGCCCGCCGTCCTGCCCGCCGAGGCCGAGGGCGCGCTGGCCGAGGCCGTAGCCGAACGAGTGGTGCGCGAGCCAGCGCTGCTTGACGAGCTGGTCCAGGATCCGGTGCGCCGTCGAGCGCGGCAGCCGGGTGCGGCGGGCCACGTCCTCCAGGGTCAGCCGGGCGGTCGGTCCGTTGAACGCGTCGAGGATCAGCGTCATCCGCTCGATCATCGACGGCGGCGACTCCCGGCGCGCGTTCGCCGTCGTCATGACGCCCCGCCGCGTCATCGACTCCGGCGCGGTCATGGCCTCCGGCGTCGCTGCCTCCGGCGTCATGGCCTCGGTCATCGCACCTCCCAGAACATGACTGAAATGAATTCTTGTTACCTGGAATGTAGCAACCGCTTGCTCTCAACGGAAGAGGTGACGTAAGACCAGGTCAGCCGGAGCATACGAGACGGGGACCGCGGCCCAGGTCGTGCCGGGGGCCGTGATAGAACGTTTTTCTGCCAACGAGGGGAGCAGCGATGCGTGTCGGGATCGTCACGCCGGTGGCGGCCCAGCCGCCCGGCCATGCCGCCTGGGAGCGGGACGCGGGCGTCGAGGAGATCGGCCTGATCGCCGCGACCGCCGACCGGCTCGGCTACCACCACCTGACGTGCAGCGAGCACGTCGCCGTCCCGGCCGAGGCCGCCGAGCAGCGCGGCGGCGTCTACTGGGACCCGCTCGCGACCTTCGGGTACCTCGCCGCCCGGACGTCCCGGATCCGGCTCGCCACGCAGGTGCTCGTGCTCGGCTACCACCACCCGCTCGCCATCGCCAAGCGCTACGGCACGCTCGACCGGATCAGCGGCGGGCGGCTCACGCTCGGCCTCGGCGTCGGCAGCCTGGAGGAGGAGTTCGACCTGCTGGGCGCGCCGTTCGCCGACCGAGGGGCGCGCGCCGACGACGCGCTGGCCGCGCTCCGGGCGTCCCTGTCGCGGCGGACGCCGGAGTACCGCGGCGAGTACTACGCCTACTCGGGGCTGGTGGTGGAGCCGCACGCCGTCCAGGAGCGCGTGCCGCTGTGGATCGGCGGCCGCTCCGGCCGCTCCCTGCGCCGCGCGCTGACCGCCGACGGCTGGGTCCCGTTCGGCCTGCCGCTGCGCACGCTCGCCGGGATGCTCGCGGACGCCGACGTGCCGCCCGGCTTCGACGTGGTCCTCGCGCCGACGCGCCCGCTGGACCCGATCGGCGCGCCGGACGCGTCCGGGACGGCGCTCGCCCGGCTGCGCGAGGCGGGCGCGACGATCGCCGGCGTCCGGATGGAGTCTCGTTCGGCCGCGCACTACTGCGAGCAGCTCGCCGCCCTCCGCGCGCTGGCCGCCGACTACGACCTGGTCTTCGGGGAGGAATCGTGAGCGTCGAAGCCCGCCTGGCCGCCCTCGAGGAGCGTCTGCGCGCTCTGGAGGACGAGCGCGAGATCACCCGGCTGATCCTGTCGTACGGCCCGCTGGTCGACAGCGGCTGCGCGTCCGAGGTCGCCGCGCTGTGGGAGCCGGACGGCGTCTACGACGTCGACGAGCTGATGATGGCCGGCCGCCCGGAGATCGAGGCGATGGTCCGCTCCGACGGCCACCAGCGGTGGATCTCCGGCGGGTGCGCGCACGTCGTCGGGCCGCCGCACGTCACCGTCTCCGGCGACGAGGCCACCGCCGTCGGCTACACCCTCATGATCGTCAAGCGGCCGGACGGCTTCGTCCTGCGCCGCGCGACCGCCAACCACTGGCGCCTGCGCCGCACCGCGTCCGGCTGGCGCGCCGTCACCCGCACCAACCGCGTCCTCGACGGCCGCGAGGAGTCCCCCGACCTGCTCGCCTCCCACTTCCCGGGCGCCGTCCGCCACCGCTGACCGCCCCGGAGGGAAGCCGCTTTACCCGCCCGGCGATGACATCATGCAGTAGTATTCCGATTACTTAGAGCAGGGGTTCCGAAGCTCCGCTCGAGCCGTACTCGAGCTTGATCGAACATACTTTCGACAGACCCGGAGAGGTGGCGGGCTTGAGCCGCGGACATACACTGGTCGACGTGACGGCTCCTGCGCCCCTTCGCGGTCCGGCGGCGGCCATCGCCTACCTGCTGGCGTCCGCCCGAGCCCACGGCATGCGCGTGAACCGCACCAAGCTCACCAAGCTCCTCTACCTGGCCGATCTGCGAGCCGTCGAGCACGGCCTGCCGCCGGGCTCCGGCGTGGAGTGGAGATGGCGGCACTACGGGCCGCACAGCCTCCGCCTCAAGGAGATCGAGCGCGACCTGCAAGACGCCGGGCACGTGCAGGTCGAAGGGACCGTCGATCCCTTCACCGGGAACTGCGAGTACACCATCCACCTGATGGACGCCCCGCAGACCGTCGTCGACGCCGCGTTCACCAGGATCGTGGACAGCGTCCTCGACGATTTCGGCGACTGGTCCGCAAGCCAGCTCCGCGACCTCACGTACCAGACGCCCCCCATGCAGGAGGCCGCGAAGCGCGGCAAGCGCGAGGTGCGGCTCGACCTCTCCGGCGGGGCGCCCTTCCCGGACCTCGGCCCAGGGCTCGCCCACCTGCGCGACTGGGCCGCGCGCAACCCCCTCCCCGCGGACGAGCCGGGCGGCACCGACGACCTCGCCGAGGAACTGGACGACCTCGCCGAGCACCGGGCCGACGCCACACGGCGCTACCTGGACGAGTGATGCCCGGCCCTTACCTGGCCGGCGGCATCTACCTCGTCCCCGACAAGACGCTGCGCCTCATTCCCGAGGAGGGCAGGGAGGTCCACGACGAGCGCCGTCCCGTGGTGGTGGTCACCGGCGGCGAGACCAACGGTGACGCCGACTGGCCCTTCGTCCTCATCTGTCCCGTCTCCGGCTCGACACGGCGCCGCACCCGTTTCGACGTGCAGCTCTCCAAGGGCCAGGGCGGCGCCACCAAGAAGTGCTGGATCCGCGTCCCCGCCGTCCAACCGCTCATGAAGGACGTTCTGGAAGATCGTACGGGCGTCCTGGACGAGGACCTGCTGACCCAGGTCCAGGGACGGCTCGCGCAGTATCTCGGGCTGCTCGGCTGATAAGGGGCGAGCGTCAGGGTGTGATGCCCATGGTGGAGACGATCCTTTCCGCCAGCTCCCGGTCGCCCTCGGTGCGGACGGTCACGTCGGCGGCGGTGCAGCGGCCGGCGGCCAGCCGGACGTAGGTCTCCCAGTCCATGGCGAGCCGCGCCGACGGGGACTCCGGAACGTCCGACCACGTGCCGCGGCCGTCGTCGCCGACCGTGACGGCGACCTCGAAGTCGGGCGGCCCGGAGATCGCGAAGACGGCGCTCCGGCCGGGGACGCCCTCCGCGGCGCGGGAGGCGATGCGGGGCAGGGCGCGGCTCAGCAGCTCCCAGAAGCACCGCGCCGCCGGGGCGTCGAGGTTGCCGGGACGGCCGACCGCGCGGCGGATGTCCTGCTCGTGCGTCCAGCAGTCCATGGCGCGGAACTTCATGAACCGCGTGTAGGGGCCCTGCTTGCCGTCCGGGCACATCAGGACGCGGTCGGGGTCCTCGCCGGCCACCTGCACGAGGCGCCGTTCGAGCGCGTCGGCCAGCTCCGCCGCCACCTGCGGGCCGGGGACGGGGCGCCGCGCGTGCACCGCGGCCTCCAGGTAGCGGCCGAAGTCGTTGCGGACGTGGCCGAGCTCCGGCAGCTCGACGGGCTGGGCGGGATCGCCGAGCAGGTCGCGCTCCACCCCGACGAGGTGGGCGAACTGGTCCTTGACCGTCCAGCCGGGACATTCGGTGGGGCGGTCCCAGTCGTCCTCGGCGAGCGTCGCGGCGAGCGCGAGAGAGGAACGGATCGTCTGCTCGTAGGCGGCGCAGTTGGCGCGCATCTCGTCGTTCATGTCGGCCCTCCATCGGCCGCCCGAGCCGCGCGGCCGGGCGTTCGGCGCGTTGCCGACGATAGTGGCACAGGCGGTGTCCTTCCCCGCGTCCGGGTGCGCCACCGGGCGGCGGAACCGGGTATTGCGCGGAGATCATTTATAAGTGATCATGGTCGCGTGGCCACGGCCGACCGGTAACCCAGTTCCTGGGAAAGGACGCCTGTCGTGATTTTCGCTTCAGTGGGGCTGATATTGGTCGGCGTCGTCGGTGTGCTCAACCTGGCGATTCTCCTCACCATGCTCCGGCGGTGGCGGGAACTGGCCGAGACGGGCGGGGTCCCCGCCGCCGGAGCCGCCTCCACCGTCCGGATGATCGATCGGATTCCCGCCTTCTCGGCCCGCGCCCTCGACGGCACCGCCGTGACGGAGCGGACCCTGCTCGGGACCGAGACCCTGGTCGGCTTCTTCTCCCTGACCTGCAAGGCCTGCGCCGACGCCGTGCCCCTCTTCGCCGAGCACGCCGAGCGGCTGCGGGCCACCGGGGGGTCCTCCCTGGCGATCGTCCACGGAGACGGCTCGGCCGGAAGCGACCTGGCCGCGGCGCTGAGCGAGGTGATGGACATCGTGATCGCCGAGGACGCGAAAGCCGAACTGTCACGGCGGTACGGAGCCAAGAATTACCCGACCTACGCCTGGTACGACGCCAACGGAATAGTGACGTCGGCAGGCGCGGGCATCGCCGCCATGCGCACCGAACTGGTCACTTCATAGCGCGCCGGAAAAGCCGCTACCGAATGCCCCGCGGGCCCCGGCCCACCGCGTATCACCCGTTCTCGGCGGTACTCGGCCCGTGCGCGGAAACAGATCCCCCACTCCAAGGAGGAACCATGCTCCAGAGCGTGACCCGGCGCGTCACCCGCGCCATCGAGGTGCTGCTTCCCGCGGCCGACGCCGACGCCGGCTGCCCGCCGGACTCCTGGATGGAGTTCAAGTACATCAACGGCATCTGCTTCGGCCGCACCTGCTCGGTCAGCGGCGACTGCAAGACCCACTGCGGCACCTGGTACAGCTACAGCAGCAACTACTGCTGATGCCCCGCAGGCCGGTATGACACCTGCCTGACGCCGGTGCGGCCGCCCTCGGGCGAGAGCGGCCGCACCGGCCCCGGTGCTCCCCGGCCCCGCCTCGGTCCAGCCCTCGTCCAGGAGCCCCCGTGCTGTTCGTATCGTTCGCCTGCCGCCTCACCCTGATGGCGGTGCTGACGCTGGCGGCGGTGGCCAAGCTCCGCGCACCGGGCGTCTTCGCCGCCTCGCTGGAAGGCCTCGCCTTCGTTCCCGCGCGGCTGCGCCGCCCGCTGGCCGTGCTCGTCCCGGCGGCCGAACTGCTCATCGCGCTGCTGCTGGCCCTGCCCGCCACCGTCACCACCGGGTTCCTCGCCGCCGCGCTGTTCTGCTGCGGCCTGACGGCAGTCCCGGTCCTCGTCGTCGCCCGCGGGCAGAAGGTGGAGTGCGCCTGCTTCGGAGCGGCCAAGGCGCCCATGGACGGCTGGCACATCGCACGCAACGCGGTGCTGCTGGCCGCGGCGTGCGCGGGCTCGTCCGTGGCGATGACCCGCGGCGGCGGCGTCCCCGGCGAGGCGCCGGGGATCGCGCTGGCCGCGGTCTCGGCGGGCCTGCTCACCACCCTCACCGTCTTCGTCGACGACATCGCCGCCCTCTTCCGGTCCCCGGTCGCGGCGGGGAACCGCGGCCGGTGAGGCGCCGGAACCGGAAAGGACATCCGTGGAATTCCTCGTCGCAGGGCTCGTCCTGGTCGCGGTGCTCACCGCGCTGAACCTCGCGCTCACCGCGGCCGCGGTGCGCCGCTGGCGGGCCGGGCCGGCCGCTCCGCCGGGCGCCGGCCACCACGGCCGCTCCGGCGGGGAGCCGGAACTGGGCATCGCGCCCGGCGACCGGATGCCGGAGTTCCGCGCGACCGCCGCCGACGGCGCGACGCTCACCAGGGACGGGCTGGCGGGCCGTCCGGCGCTGATCGCCTTCCTGTCGCTGGACTGCCCCGGCTGCGACGACAGCGTGCCAGGGTTCGCCGAGCACGCGCGCCTGGTCCGGGACGCGGGCGGGCGGGTGCTGGCCACGGTGGTCGGCGCCGACGCGGCCGGCAGCGACCTGGCCGCCCGGCTCGCCGGCGTCGCCGACCACGTGGTGCCCGAGTTCCTCGACGCGCCGCTCGGCGCCGCCTTCGGCGTCCGCCGCTACCCCGGCTTCGCGCACTACGGCCCGGACGGGATCGCCACCGCCGCCAGCGTCGGCCTGCGCGGACTGGACGAGTCCCTGCGGCCCTCGACGCCGTGAGCGGCGGCGACGACGTGACGGGGCCCGGTGTCTCCGTCCTCCGCGGTATGAAGGCGGCCTACGCGCTCGCTTGGCGGGCATGCCCCGGCATGCTGCTCCTCCAGCTCGCCATGGCGGTGACCGGCGGCGCGGCGCCGGTGGCGACCGCCTGGCTGACCAAGGTCGCGCTGGACGAGCTCACCGCCGCGCATCCCCGCATGGGGGCGCTGCTGTGGACGGCGGCCGGCATCGGGGCCGTCGGTGTCGCGACGGCCGCCGCCTCGGCCGTCACCGCCTACGCGCAGGGGCGCGCCCGGCGCGCCATCGGCCTGCTCTCCCAGGACCGCCTGTTCGACGCGGTCAACCGGATGAACGGGTTGTCGCGCCTCGAGGAACCGCGCTTCCACGACCGGCTGCGGCTGGCCCAGCAGTCCGCCGAGCACGCCCCCGACCAGCTGGTGCAGATGGGCCTGTCCACCCTGCGGGGCACCCTCGGCATCACCGGGTTCCTGGGCACCCTCGTGGCGATCAACCCGATCATGGCGGGCGCCGCGCTGGTGGCGGCCGCGCCCGCGCTGCTCGCCCACCTGGCGCTGAGCCGGCGGCGGGCCGGGCTGCTCTGGCACGTGAGCCCCGGTCTGCGGCGCAAGCTCTTCTACCAGATGTTGCTGACCGACCTGCAGGCCGCCAAGGAGGTCCGCCTGTTCGGGCTGGGAGGCTTCCTGCACGGCCGGATGCTCACCGAACTGCGCGCGGCCAACGGTGCCGAGGACCGGCTGGAGCGCAGCGTCGTGCGCGTCCAGGTCCTCCTCGCCGCCCTCGGTGCGCTGCTGGCGGCCGGGGGCCTGCTCTGGGCCGTGCACGCCGCGGCCGTCAGGACGATCAGCATCGGCGACGTGTCGGTCTTCATCGCGTCCCTGGCCGGCGTCCAGTCCGGTCTCCTGGCCCTGGTGGAGGGCATCGCCCAGGGGCACCAGTCGGCCCTGGTCTTCCACCACTACATGACGGTGGTCGGGATCGGCGACGACCTGGCCGAGCCCTCGCGGCCCCGCGAACTCGCCCCGCTGACACGTTCCATCGAGCTGCGCGATGTGTGGTTCCGCTACAGCGAGGACTCCCCGTGGGTGCTGCGCGGGCTGGACCTGACCATCCCGCACGGCACCAGCCTGGCCGTGGTCGGCCTCAACGGCGCCGGCAAGAGCACCCTCGTCAAGCTGCTGTGCCGCTTCTACGATCCGGAGCGCGGCGTCGTGCTGTGGGACGGGGTGGACGTCCGCGACGTCCCCGTGGAGCAGTTGCGGCAGCGGATCGGGGCGGTGTTCCAGGACTACATGGACTACGACCTCACCGCCGCCGAGAACATCGGGCTCGGGGACCTGGAGGCGATCGGCGACCCCGACCGGATCCGGGTCGCCGCCGAGCGCGCCGGCGTCCACGAGACCGTCGAGCGGCTGCCGGCCGGCTACCGGACGATGCTGAGCAGGCTGTTCCACGCGGGGGACGAGGACGGCGACGAGGAGGAGGCCGCGCGGACGAGCGGGGTGCGCCTCTCCGGCGGGCAGTGGCAGCGCTTGGCGCTGGCCCGCGGGCTGATGCGCCAGGGCCGCGACCTCATGATCCTGGACGAGCCCAGCTCCGGTCTCGACGCGGTGGCCGAGCGGCAGGTCCACGACCGGCTGCGGGAGATGCGCGCGGGCGCCACGAGCATCCTGGTCTCGCACCGGCTCAGCGCCGTCCGCCAGGCCGACCGGATCGTCGTCGTGCAGGACGGCCGGATCCTGGAGAGCGGGGACCACGCGTCCCTCATCGCGGCCCCCGGCGGGGTCTACGCCCGGCTCTTCCGCAGCCAGGCGGAGGGCTACCGGGAGGACGTGCCCGCCGTGCAGGAGCGCCCGGCACCGCCCGAGGTGCCGGGAGACGCCGTGCCGCCCGCGGTGACCGCCGGATGAGCCGGGCTCTCGGCCGGGCCGTGCTCCCGGCTCTGGTGGCCGGGGCCGCGGCGCTCACGGCCCGGCTCCTGCTGTCCACCGTCACCGTGCGGGGCGGCAGCATGACCCCGACCCTCCACCCCGGTGACGTGCTGCTGGTGCTGCGCCACCGCCGCCGGGCCCGGCCCGGCCGGATCGTGGTCGTCCAGCGGCCCGACCGGCACGCGGGGTGGCGCGGCCCCGCGGCCCCCTCCGGCGGCGCCGGGTGGTACGTCAAGCGGATCGTCGCGGCGCCCGGGGACCCGGTGCCGGCCTGGGTGGCGGGGGACCTGCCCGGCCGCGTGCCGCCGGGCATGCTCGTGCTGCGCGGAGACCACCCCCGCTCGGAGGACTCCAAGCAGTGGGGCCTGTGCCCGGCGGACCGGATGTACGGGGTGGTCCTGGTGCGGCTGCGCACCGGCGGGAGGGTCGGCTAGCGGCCGGGGTGCCCCGCCGACCCGGCCTGGAGCACCGGCCCGCCGGTGCGTCCGCGAAGGAATCCTCGAGTTCCCCGTGTCAGGCGTTGAGGGCGGCGCCGATGACGGCGGCGTAGGCGGCCTCTCCCTGCGCGTTCGGGTGGAGGGGTGCGGCGGAGTGGACGGGGACGTAGCCCTCGACCCAGCGCGCGGACGCCGACTGGCAGGCGTCATGGCCGGCGCTGGGCGTGACCAGGTCGATGTAGGTGCCGCCGTGGGCGGTCGTCTGCTGGCGGATCACATCGTTCATGGCGTTCACGGAGCCCTGGAGGAAGTTGGCGTCCGTGGGCAGCACCGGCTGGACGGGCCAGCATCCGTTCTTCTTGATGTAGAGGCCGTACCCGGTGACGACGATCCGGGCCTGCGGGGAGCGGGCGCGGATGCCGTCCAGGACGGCGGAGAGCTTCGGGCCGAGGTCGCTGGTGCGCTGGGCCACCTCGTCCTCGAACTTGCCCTTGCACGGGGTGGCGGTGGGGTCGAGGGTGGCGCAGTCCTGGGCGATGCCGACGAGGCCGACGTCGTTGCCGCCGATGGTGAGGGTCACCAGTGCGGTGGACGCGGTGAGCGCGTCGAACTGCGGCGGGACGGTCCCGGTGTCGACGCCGCCGACGCTCGTGCTCTGCGACTGCGTCATGTGGGTGGTCTTGGCGCCGCTGCACGTGACGTCCCGGAGGCTCGCGCCGATCTTGGACGCCAGTTCGTGCGCGTAGTTGTGGGTGGAACGCCCGCAGCCGATCGGACCGGTGATGTCGGGGATGAGCGGGCCGGAGGCCATCGAGTCGCCGAGCGCGACGTACTCCACCGCGGCCGCCGACGCGGGCACGGCCGTCCCGCCGAGGGCCGCCCCCGCCAGAACGAGCGCGCCGGCCGCGCTCCTGACGACCCGGCCCTTGCCGGCCCTGCTCTTGCCGGTTCCGCCTTCGACGACCAGGCCCTTGCCGACCCTGCCTCTGCGGACCACGCCAGTGAACGGACGGCCGTTGAACAGACGCTTCATGAGCTGACTCCCGGCGCCATGGACGATGTCGCCGTGATCGTCCAGAATCTGGACACGCCGTTCAATTGGCGTAAAAACAGACTCTTTCGGGAGCCGTTGTGACGCGGGACAAGACGCCGGCGCTGCGGGTGGCCGGCCGGCCGATGGCGGCCCATCTGCGGGTCCGCGCGCCGCTGCTGACCCGCCGCGTCGTGGCGCGGCTGCTCGCCGAGCTACCGGTCTACGCCGAGCTTCCGCAGGAGGAGGTCGCCGGGGACATCGCCGGGATCGTCCAGCACAGCCTGCGGCAGTTCGCGGACGTCCTGGAGCGGCGGCGCCCCGCCCGCGCCGCCGACTTCGCCCGGCAGCGCGACTCGGCGGCGCTGCGGGCCGAGGAGGGCGTGCCGCTGGACGCGATCCTCGCCGCGTACCAGATCGGCGCGGCCATGGCGTGGGAGGAGCTGACCGCCGGGGCGGAGCCGGCCGACCTGCCCGCCTTCCAGGAGGCGCTCGGCTACTTCCTGGACTTCCAGCGGCTCCTGACCTCGGCCGTCAGCGCCGCCTACCTGGAGGTGCGGCAGATCCTCGACAGCCAGGAGCACGGCGGCCGGCACGCCCTGATGACCGCGCTGCTGGCCGGGGAGACGCAGGGGCACCGACCGGCGCCCCGGTACGCGGTCCTGACGCTGGCGTTCGCCCCGCATCCGGACGAGTCCGGCTCCGGCCAGCGCGCCCGCATCGCCGCCCGCCGCAAGATCCGCCGCGTCCGGACCGCGCTGGACGCCGTCGCCGACGAGCCCGCCCTCACCGCCCTGGACGCGTCCGGCGGGACGGCCCTGCTCCCCTTCTCCGCGGGCTGGGAGGCGCTCGACGACCTGGTCTCGGGCGCGGCGAAGGCGGCCGACATCGACGTGACGGCCGCGGCGGAGATCACCGGTCCGGCCGGCGTCCCGGCCGCCGTCGCCCAGACCGCAGAGATCATGGACCTGGTCCGCCGCGCGGGCCGCCCGCCCGGCCTGTACCGGCTCGCCGACGTGCTGCTGGACTACCAGCTGAGCCGGCCGAGCGGCGCGCTCGCCGCGCTCGCCGCCCTGCTGGCGCCCCTGGAGCGCAGGCCCGACCTGCTGAGCACGCTGGAGCGCTATCTGGCGTTCGATCTGGACCGCAGGGCGACCGGGGCGGCCCTGCACGTCCATCCGAACACGGTCGCCTACCGCGTCCGCCGCATCAGCGTCCTCACCGGCCTGGACCCCGCCCGCCCCGGCGACCTGCAACTGCTGAACGCCGCCCTGGTGGCCCGCCGCTCGCTGGGCGAGCCGCCTCGGCGGCGATGATCCTGAACTGTGATCCCCTGATCACGAAAACGCGCGCCGGGCACGCCCGTGGAGCCGGGGGGGTGCGTCAGGCGTGCTCGGTGCGGAGGTGGTGCTTGAGCGTCGAAAGCTCGAGGTGCGGCTCGTGGCAGCGGTCGCACGCCCAGATGCCGCTGGGCACGGTAATGCCGCGCGCACGCGCGTCCTCGCGTGCGCACAGCAGGTTGTATGACTGGACGAGGCGCCGCCACGTCCGCCGGACCGCCGTTGACATTCCCGCTCCCCCTCCGAGCCGGTTCGTACTCTTTGGCTCAGCATAGGGTAACGGGAATGTCAAGGCGAAACGCCGGACATCACTGCCCGATCTTCACGCCCGGTTCGCCCTGCCGGTACTCCAGGGGCCGGACCGCCCGGCCGCCGGGCAGGTTGGCGCCTCTGCGGATCTTGCCGGTGGGCAGGATCGTCCGCCCGTAGCTGTTCTCGAACATCAGCGAGGCGGCTCCGTACAGCGCGATCACCGCGGCCGCGACGAACAGCCAGCCGCCGACGTCCAGCGGCCATGTCGAGCCCGCCCAGAACCCGGCGGAGGTGAACCCTGCGGCGACTCCCATGCAGGCCCACACCAGGGCGATCACGAGGTTCTCGCCCAGCGCGGCGAACGCGCCCAGGCCGCTGATCACCGCGAGCGGTACGAACCAGATCGCGAAGCCCTCGTAGGTGGAACCGAGGACCGGCGCCAGCGCCACCGGCGCCGCGCCGATGCTGACCAGCAGGAACAGCAGGCTCCAGCCGATGAACAGGGCGCCCCACATCCCGTGCATCGCCGTGGCGATGCCGTCGCGCGCGCGGTAGCCCCACAGGCCGGCCAGCAGCTGCGCGATGCCGCCGAAGGTCAGCACCAGCGGCCACAGGACGAGCGGGGTTCCGGCGTTGCCGTACCAGCCGGCCTGCCAGGCGCCCACCATCATGGCCGCGGTGGCGAGCCCGAACAGGCCGAGGATCGACGGGGCCGCGATGGGCTGCAGGAAGACGCGGGTGCGGTCCTCCCAGAGCGCGTGCTCGCCGGGCTGGTCGGCGCCCCTGCCGGGCGCCATCGCCGCGCCGCGCGACGGTGCGGCCGCGCCGTATCCCGGTTCGGCCGCGCCGTACCCCGGCGTGGCCGCGCCCTCCGCGGGCATCGCCGATCCGGTGTGCTCGCCGGGCGTCGGCGCGGATTGATGCTCTCTACGCCTTGCCATGAGATCCCCCTCTGAATCGGAGAGCTGTAAACCCCTCCTAACCGTGTTCTAGCAGGTCAAACGGCATATGACCGTTTCCTGAAGAGGTTCGTATTTGTCCGGATGATCCTTTGCCGCCCGGTGACGCGGGCATGGTCGTCCGGTGATCCAGGGGCCCCGGACGGCTCAGGCGGCGGCGCCTCGGCGGGGCGGGGGCACGACGGTCCGGCGGCTCAGCGGCGCGGCGGGCAGTGGATCTCCAGGCCCGGGGAGGCGTTCCACCCGATCAGGCTGAAGAGCCGCTCGATGTGCGGGGGGACCCCGTGCAGGACGAGCAGGCCGCCGCGGTCGTGCAGGGACCCCGCGGCCTCGGTGAAGGCGCGCAGGCCGGCCACGTCCATGAACTCCACGCCCGCCAGGTCGGCGTGGACGTCGCCGGGCACGCGGTCCTGGACGGCGCGCAGGGCGCGCGTGACGGCGGCGGTGTTGGAGACGTCGACCTCGCCCGTGATCAGCACCCGGGGCAGGCCCGACGCGGCCGTGATGCGCAGCAGCGCGGACTCGTGCTCGACGATGTCGTAGCGGGGGCCCTCCCGCGCACCGGGATCCGGGCCGCCCTCGCCGCCGGTGATCCGCCAGACCGTCATCCGCTCCTCACCCTCAACGGGGCGCCGCCGCTACCGTGCGCGGCCCCGTATATGCAAGGCTCTCACCTGTCGGGACCATCTGGCCCCCACCAGAGCGGAAAACCACGATCGGAAGCCATTTCATGGACGAGAAGGCGATCCTGGAACGTATCAACGACTTCATCGAGGAGGAGCACGCCCTTCGCCAGTCCCACGAGCGGGCCGAGACCTCCAACGCCGAGGCCCAGGGACGGCTACGCGAGCTGGAGGTCGCCCTCGACCAGTGCTGGGACCTGCTGCGGCAGCGGCGCGCCCGACTCGCGGCGGGACAGAACCCGGAGGACGCCGCGGTCCGTCCCGCCGGCGAGGTGGAGGGCTACCAGCAGTAGCCCGAGACTCCAAGAGAAACGGCCCGTATTCGCAGGTCAGCGGCCCGCGTGGCCCTAGGTCCAGTTTTCGCGTCAACATCCTGTCATCACGTCGCATTCTCGCAGGTCAGCGCGTTGCGCTAATGCGCCGCAGTGCTGACGCCAAGGTCACCGGAGGAGAACGCGTCATCGATGGCGTTACGCGTCCGGTCATCCTCGGCCGGGTACAGATGCCCGTAGATATCAGCGGTCACCTTGATGGAGGCGTGCCCCATCCGGTCGCGAATCACCATCAGGTGAGTGCCTGCTGCGATCAGGAGTGATGCATAGGTATGGCGCAGCACGTGGAAGCACACCGACGACGCCAGCCCCGCCGCGTTCCGCGCCCGGACGAACGGCCGGCGCACGTTGTCAGCGTTCGCCGGAGTCCCATCGTTGCGGGTGAACACCAGCGCCGTCCGGTGCACCGTCCTGCCGTCGCAGTCCCCCACATCCTGAACAACGGGCGGGAACGCCTCACGGTGCGCTCGGAGCGCGTCAGCGACCATCACCGGCATGGGCACTACCCGCCGGGATCGACGGGTCTTGACCGGCGCCAGGAGCCGCCCAGTCGTCATCTGACGATCTACGGTGATGGTCCCGGCGTCCAGGTCGATCCGGTCCCAGGACAGCCCCACCACTTCGGAGATGCGCAGGCCCGTACCGGCCGCCAGCAGTACCGCAGCACGCCAGGGTTCGGGCATCTTGGCCGCTAGCGCGCATACCTGCTCCGCAGTGAGGATCTCTACCGTGCGGTCGGGGATCTCGGGGAGGACGATGCCGACACACGGAGAGGCGGGGATCTTGTTGTCTAGGTTCTGCGCAGCGCCGAACAGCGCAACCAGGGTCTTGTAGACGGCCCGCACTGTGCTGGGAGCCAAGTCCAGCCCGTTGACGAACTTCTGTACGTCGTCACGCGTGACGGCCCTGAGCTGACGACCCCCCAGCGCCGGAACGATGTACAGCCGCACGTACTTCTCATAGTTCCGGTAGGTGTTAGCGCGCTTCGCCCGCGCCACATCCAGCCATTGATCAGCGTACGCGGACACCGAGATGCGGCCCGCTTTCGGATCGATCGTAAAACCTTCGTCACGCTGCCGCCGAACCTTGTTACGAAAGCGCTCCGCCGCCTTGAGCGTCGCGAAAGTTTCGCTGGTCTGCTTTCCGTTGGCGTCCCGGTATGGCACCTTGAAGGAGTAGACGTCTTTACCTGCCGACTTGGAGGCCCGAGCGTTCCGCACCTTGCGGATACCGTCCCGCATTTCGCCGTCTCGCCATTCGCGACCCATGGCCACCTGACCTTTCGTTGACCGATGCCACAATTCTATTCTTGTTGACGTGCGGAAAGCCGCGCCACCAGGACCACTTTCGGCCTTTTCTTTTCGCGAATTAAGCTTGACGGCCAAGTGGCGGCACTCCCACCATTCCGTCCCCCGACCACCCGCCCCAATAAATGAGCCGCGTTCGCGGCGCTGAATTCATTCATGCGGCTCGGCCGGCGTCGGCCTGGGCGCTATGTCGCAAGTCGCCCAGGCCGATCGGCTATCTCATCTGCTCTCAGCCACTCCGCTGCCTGCGCACCATCGGCAGTCTTCGCGCCGAGGCTCAGTACACCCAGCGGGGTCGAGGGCCCGTAGCGTCAGGGACCGTGCGGGGCTGACCAGTTTCCAGCCGCGCCCGCCACAGGAAGGGCAGGGGCTATCGTCGTTCACCTCCTCCATCCGCTCCCCTCTCGCCTACTTCTCGACGCTCACGCCACGGAGCGCAGCCCGGACCTCGGCAGGGTCGAAGCGGACTTGTTGCCCGATCTTGTAGTACGGGAACAGGTCGCGGTAATTGTCGTACACCCAGGATTTTGGTTTGCGGAGGAAGTGCGCGAGTTCTGCGATCGTCCACAGCGCTTCGTCCGATTTCATGACGCCTCCGAATCGCCCGGCTCCGCCGTTTGGTCGGAAGTGGAATCGGACTCTCTTTCTACGCGTTCGGTGGCGATTCTTCGTGCGGTTTGGGCACGCTGGCCGATGTGCTCTGCAAGGAGTTGCTCGGCTTCGCTGTAGCCCTGCCCGGCGAATCGCCAGTGGCCGAGCACTTCCGTGGTTTCGGGCGAGGGGAGCCCTTGCCGTTCACGTGCATCGGCGGCCCGGTGATTGGCGCGCGTCTGGCGGAGCGCCCCGAGAGTGGTGGAGTACCGGCGGGATTTGGTGGCGAAGTGGCCCCGGAATCTGAGCATGTGCGCCCAGGGCCGCAACCGCAGGTCCGCCAGTTCGGGAAGCCCGCCCAGGTCCCAGCACGTACGGATCATCCGGCGGGCGTGGTCGGAGACCGGGAGCCGGTCCAGGTCCACCCCGAAGGCAGTACCGAGGCCGCCGCACCGCTTGCACACCCCGACGCCGCCGTAACCGTCCACCCGCCCGGCACCCTTGCAGCGGGCGCAGGTGAGCCGCCGGTCGATCGTCCCCGACACCTCCGCGCCCTTGGTGGAGTACTTGGCGATGTAGCCCGCCACCGCCTGATCCGACAGGCCGCCGCCGTCCCCGGACACCAGGATGGGCCGAACGTCGATCTGCGCGCCCCACCGCAGGATCCGGTCGCCGCGCTCAGGATCCAGCGACCGCACCTGGACCCGTCCGGCCGCTTGCGGAACCGCGTTGGCGAGCAGCTCCGCCGTGGCCCAGCGCGGCGGGGGATCGTCGTAGCCGCCCGGACCGTCGAGCCGGATCACCGCGTGGAAGTGCACCAGGCCGCGCCGCTGGTACTCGGCGACCTTGGCGAACGACACCCGCACCTGCGCCTCGAACCGCCGCCGCGACATGTCGGCCCGCCGCGCCATCTGCCGCCGCAGCTCCAGCGAGAACCGGTGCCACAACTGTCCGGCGTGCGCTTGCCACAGCACCGCCCCGACGTAGTCGTAGCAGTCACCGCACAGCGGTTGCCCCACCGCCGGATCGTCGGTCATGTGCGGCACCCCGCAGCCGTCCGGCACCCCGTGCTCGCATCGCACCGGGCGGCGGCGGGGATGGCACGCCACCGGCTTGCCGTTCCGCTCCCGCAGGGTGTGCACGGCCCCGAACGAGGGCGCGGTCAGGGTGGCGAACACGCGCGGGTGATCCCGCACCGTCTCCGCCAGACCCTTGCCGCCCGCCAGGCCCGCCCGGATCAGGTGGAACACGTCCCGCCGGTAGGTCTCCGAGCAGGCCGGGCACACCGACGCCCGCCGGTTCCCGCACGCCACCAGCAGATACCCCGTCGCCTCGTCCGCCGTCCGGTAGACGTGCAGTACCTCCCCCGTGCTCTGGTCGATCACCGCCGACTCGCCCACCAGCCGAACCGGCGCGCTGCAACCGCCCGTCCCGGCGACCTGCTGAGTCCACCGCTCATACCCCGGTGCCGACACCACCTCCGCCACCGCCCGCAGCCACGCGGGCGCACCCTCCGGCAACCCCCGCGATCCCGGATCCGAGTCCGGGTCGTCCGCACCTTCTTTCTTCTTTCGCGCGCCGTCGTGTGCTCCCTGCTCCGTCACGACACCACCTCTGCACGATCCACGAGACGTAGGCCGACATGTGCTACATCTTGCGCCATGCGTGACACGTTACACGAGACGTGCTACATCTTGTATGTACGAAGTGAGCCCGACAGCCGACTTTCGAAGGGGCGGCATTGATGACCAGCCACAACAAGGCCGGAGACACCCGGACCGAGGACAAGAGCGCCGCACGCTGGCGTCAGATCACCGAGTTCATGCGCAACGATCTGGCCGACGGCTACTACCAGCCAGGGCAGGCCCTCCCCGGCGAGACCCAGCTCGCCGAGTTCTACAACACCTCACGCCCCACCGTCCGCAAGGCCATCGCGCAACTGGCAGCCGAAGGACTCCTGACCGTCTCCCACGGACGCGGCACCTTCGTACGACCCCGCCCCGACCGCCGACTCATCACCACCGAGCACGGCGGCGGTCCACGCGCCGACCTGCTCAGCCCCGCCTACGACCTGCACGCCGCCGGATGGGAACCAGTCACCGTCCCCAGCGACGCCGAGCGCGAAGGGATCGAGCATTTGGCGCCTCTCCCCAACCCGTGCGGCATCGAGACAGCCGAGATCTTGGGCGTGCGCCCCGGACACACCGTCATCTACCGCTTCGCCTACTGGCAGCACAGCAAGACCCGCGCCCGCATCCACCTCGAATCCAACACACCCGCCGAACTCCTCGGCACCGTCGAAGGCCAGGGCCTCGACCGGCATTTCACCGCCGACACCGAGGCAGCCGACTACTACGCCCACCTTGCCGCCAAGCACGGCCCCCTCAACTGGACCACCACCGTCCATGCCGAGATGCCGACCGGCGACATGATCGAAGACCTTCGCATGGAGCCCACCGGAACACCCGTGCTGGTCATCCGTCGCGTTATGCTCAGCCACGACGGCCGCCCCCTGGAGTACACCCAGCTCTACGCCCCCGGCGACCGATTCGAGGCAGCCAGCAGCCACGACCACGGCAGCGACAACGCAGCAGCCGACTATGCGGTTCTGCGCCTCTGACCAAGGATGCGTGATCTTGGTGGGCTCATAGTTTCTTTACTAGTTCAAGGGCCCGCGCAAGCGCGGGCCGAGCGCGTGGCCGGGCCCGCCCACCGCAGGCCAGGGGCCGATGGACGGCCGCACGCGCTTTGCGCGTGCGGCGCTGGGGCGCCGTTCGCAGCGCGGCGGCCGCCCACAGCCCCCGGCAACGCCGTGGACGGCCCGCACCCACCGCACCGCGCAGAGCAAGCCACAAACCCAGAACCCGCCCAGGCAGCGCACGCTATTTCCAGCCCATCCCGCCCTTTCGCCGCCGCCGCAGCTTGCCCGCCGGAGCGGGCTTACTCAACGCCCCCGTGATGTGGTACGCGTCGCACTGCTCGCACTGCTGGACCTGCGTCGGAAGCCGCGACCCCGCCCGCGCGTTCCCGCTCTCCCGGTAGCGCCGCATATCCGCTTCCGCCTCCTCGTAGGTGGCGAAGGGCTTCTTGCGGCACGCCCCCGACCGGTCCACCCGCCGCCCGCTGGCACTCCGCCCGTCCCAACTCTGCGCACGCTTACGCCGACCCATGGCACTCTCGCCTTTCCTTGATGAACACGTACCGAACCCGCACCGGCACCAGCCCGACCCAGCAAGGCCGGAACCGGGCAGCGGCCCCTACGCCGACGACGCCTTAGGCGGAATCTGCCCAGGGACGGGGCAGCGCCGGCCGAACTCCCTTAGCGGTCGCCCCTACGGGGTGGCCTACGGCCATATCCGCCGGCCCTGCCCCTCAGCCATCCCCACCAGGGGCCGCGGCCCTTCACCCAGCGGCCCGCCTACACCTCGTCGCGCGCCACCCGCAGTACCTCACTACGACCGAGCCCCAGCAGATGACGTGCCACCATCAGCCCTTCCTTCCCGTAGACCAGGTGCACCAGCGCGTCATCCACCACATCAAGCGCCGACCCCTCCCGCCGCTCCAGCAGTTCCCGGTCCCGGATCTGCTCGGTACGAGCCGTCACCGCCCCCACGATCGCCCACACCACATCCAGCGCATCGACGGTGGTCTCCAGCGCCCGGCCCGCCCCCTCCAGCGAAAGACCGTCCGCGCCGCGCTTGAGCACCGCCCATGCCACTTCGGCGTGCCGGTACAGCGCCTCCAGCGCCTCATCCACCGTCAACGACTCCGAGCCGCTCATCCCGCATCCCCATCTACGCCCGACGACTCCCCGGCCGCCGTCCTCAGCCGAGCCCGGACGGTGTTGTCCGCCACCCCCAGCTCCGCCGCCAGCCGGGCCACTGACTCACCCGCTTCCCGACGCCTGCGCAACTCCACCAGCGGGATCGCCAGCGTCACCAGGTTCCGCCCCTGCCGCCCGCCCACCGGCCGCATCGTGGTCCCGGCCTCCAGCAGCCGGATCTTCACCGTCCCGACCGCCACCCCCAACTCGGCCGCCAGGTCATACAGGGACTCGCCCTCTTCGTATCGCCGCCGCAGCACCTCTGGGGGCAGCGGCAGTTCCATCCGCCCGCCCGGCTCCTCACGCGACCGCAGCACCGCCCCCGCCTCGGCCAGCCGCACCTTCACCGAGTTGGCCGACACCCCCAGCGCCCTGGCCAGCCCGCTCAGCGATTCACCCGCCTCGTACCAGCCCCGCAACTCCTCCAGCGAGATCGGGAACTCATCCCACATCGGCGCTCCCGGAGGCCGCCGATTGATCCGCTCATGACGCATCCAGCGGTACACCTGACGCGGCGTCAGTCCCATGCCCGCCGCGATCGACGGCACCGACCATCCAGCCGCGTACTTGTCCCGCAGTACCTCCACCGACACCACAAGGCTTGCCTTGCGGTTCATGTGCTCGCTCACCAGGGGGTTCCATCTCGTTGAAGGTGACAACGGCAGGCGCAGGCGGAGGCACTTCCACACCCCGCATGGCCAGGACGAGCCGGGCGTGCCGGACACGCGCGCACGCCGTGCGCCACTCTCCGCACGGGAGTACGTCCGAGGACAGCCACGGCTCGTAAACGCGCACCACCGCGCGTTGATACAGCAGATCGGCGGCGATCTGTTCCGAGGAACTCACGACGCCGCCCACTCGGCGAACACGGTCTTGCCGCCTTTCTCGTCGAAGCGAACACCCCAGCGAGTGACGCACTCGGCGACAGCCCGTAGACCCCAGCCACCCTCACCGAGGGTCTCGGCCTCCCGAAGGACCGGAAGGGTTATGTCCCCGTCCCAGACCTCCACGACATACGCGCCACCGGACGCGTAGGCGTTCACCGTGACCAGCTCCGTCTTTGCGTGACGCACGGCGTTGGTGACCAGTTCGGTCGCGATCAACCGGGCCGAGTACTCATCGACCGGCCACCCCTCGGCGGCGATCTTCCCGACGTAATCGCGAGCGGCCTTGACACTGGCCGGTTCAGCCTTCAGATAGATCATCTAGCTTTCACCTCCCGAGCATCTGCTGAGCCGACGCATCACCGACTACGCAGGCCGCCCATCGCGACCACCGCTCAGCGCGCTTGAGCCGTCACCGAATGTTCGGGTGCCGCACTCAGGAGGACTTTAATGGAAGTCGCGATAAGCACACAAGTGGTTCGCGCGCGAACCCCACCTGCGGCCCGGAGAAGGTTTATCTACCTGGGCGGTCAGGCGGGCAAGCGGTAGACCAGTTCGTACAGATGGGAGCCCTTGACCAGCACTGATACCTCTACGGGCCGGTCATCGTGAGAGTAGGCGACCCGGAATTGCCGGATCACCGGAACGTCTGGCAGCGCCAGGAGGTCGATCTCTTCGTTCGTGGGCATCCGGGAGGACACAGCGTCCACGAAGTGCTGTAGGTCGTATCCCAGGTCAGCCAGAACACGTGGCGCTCCGCCGGGGATCCTCTGCGAACCAGCCAGCTCGGTCCCAGCCGCCAGCTCCAATGGGTAGTACGACCACTCGACCTCCACCGGCCGACCAGCATGGCGCAACAGTCGCCGCCGCACGAGCACCCGTTCTCCAGGGCCGATGTTGAGCGCCTCCGCAACATCATTCGGCGCGGGCAGCTCCGCGACTTCCAGCAGCTCGTAGGAGTAGCCGCCGGGAGTCGGCTCGAAGTAGGCCCCGACCTCTACCCGGAACGGCTGACGGTCGCGCACGAAAACGCCCTTGCCCTGACGGCTGGTCAGGTACCCCTCAACCTTGAGCACCGCCAGAGCCTTCTGCACGGTGGTGTTCGAAACACCGAACTCCGTGACCAGGTGCGCCGTGGAAGGAAGCTGCGTACCCGCCACCAGATCCCCGGCCATGATCCGAGCCCGCACCTCCGCCGCCATCTGCTAGTACGGCGGCCGATCATCCGCTCGTTGTGTCAACGTCGGGAACCCGCCACGAGTCGGTAACGCAGATGGCGCCCCTCAGCGACCATCACCATCACCGATGCTTCAAACGCCACGCCGTCCGCGTTCAAGCAGGTACGCGACAGGACGATCACCGGCGTACCCGGAGACAGTCCCAGCTCGGCGGCTTCATCGCCGGTAGCACTCCGAAACACGATGTCCTCCCGAGCTTCGTGCACCGCGTAGCCCATGTCTGCAAGCAGGGTGACGGCTCCGCCTTTGATCTTCCCCGGAGAGGCCAGAGCCGTTCCCTCTGCAATCCTTGCCGGGTACCAGGAGTCGGTCAGTTCCACAGGCTGACCGTCGAGGAGCATTGTCCTGCGCCGGGTCACCGCAACCTCTCCCGGAGCAAGACTCAGCGCCGAGCGCACGTCTGAAGGTGGGACCTCCCGCGACACCCCGCGCAGCCGCTGAGTGCCGACGCGGCCAGCCTCTGCGGCTTCCTGCGTCCAAGCGTCAACCTCGCCCTCCTGTCGAGGAGACAGGTATGGCAGCGAACTCACGATCCACACAGCACTTCGCCCTTCCTGTCACTTCCCGCGAAACCCATTATGGTCTCGGCCAGCCCCGGCACGCACATCAACGATCACCGACTCAACCGCATACCCAGCAGCCAGGTCATACGACACCTGCGTGAGGGATTTAGCGGCGGTGGTGACCATGACGGCTGAGCGTGCGCACGGGCGGCCGGATGCGACCTTGACCGGGGACCCCTCCGGCAGGCCGCCCCTGGCCTGATGTGGGCAGCCCCAAGGGCAGCCCGAAGCCCGGAGAGGCTAGCAGCCCGCCGCCCCGGTCAAGGCCGCATCCGTCCGCCCACACCGTTGCGGCCCCAAGGCCCCCGAGGTTCGATGACACTGGGGAGAGAGCGTCCACCGAGGGGAAGCGATGAGCCACGATCAGGACCAGGCCGCCGCACTGGCCGCCGCACTGGCCGCCGCCTGGATCCCCGACCTACGCCGCACCGGAGGCGTACGAGTCCCCTTCGACACCGACGCCGACCGCGATCTCTACCGAGCAGCCGCACGCGAGGCCGCCCGTATTCTCGACCGCCCCGTCGAAACCACGACCATCGGCACCCAGGTGCACGTACTTGTCAGCGATTGGGCAGAGCGCCCCCTAGAGCAACGGCTTGAAGACGCGCGCACCCGCAACGCCATCGACGCTGCATTCGCCTCGCTGGATGAACCGCCCACCGACCGCGCCAGCGTCACGCCGCTGCGACCCGAGCAATAGCCCCACCAGCGCGCCCGAGGCGTCATCACCGCGTCAACACCACGTCATCCGGAGGGGTCACAACGCCCACGAACGGACCCGAACGGATCCCAACCGCGCCAGGCTCTCCGGCCCGGAAAATCGGGGTTGACCTGGGCGGACGCCACCATACCGGACTCATCCGGAACGGGCGGGAACACCCAGGCCAACCCCTACCAGGAACCAGCAGTAGCCCTCCACGACCCGTTACGGGACCATCCAGCCGAGCACGGCGGTGGACTGGAGGCCGGACAGCAGGCACATCCCGGCGAGGAACAGCAGGCTCCACAGCACGACGCGGCGGAAGATGTCGCCCTCGCGCCCGTCCAGGCCGACCGCCGCGGCGGCGATGGCGAGGTTCTGCGGCGACACCATCTTGCCGAGGACGCCGCCCGAGCTGTTGGTCGCCGCCATGAGGACCGTCGACAGGTCGGCCTTGTTCGCCGCGGTGACCTGGAGGGCCCCGAACAGCGAGTTGGACGAGGTGTCCGACCCGGTGACGGCGGTGCCGAGCCAGCCGAGGATCGGCGACAGCAGCGCGAAGGCGCCGCCCGCCCCTGCCATCCACGTGCCGAGCGTCACGGTCTGCCCGGAGGCGTTCATCACGAACGCCAGGGCCAGGACCGCCATGACGGTGATGATCGCCCACCGGAGCTGGACGAGGGTCGTCCAGTAGGCGCGCAGGGCCGTGCCGAAGCCGACGCCGAGCGCGGCCATGGTGATCAGACCGGCGACGAGCATCTGCGTGCCGGGCGTGGTCAGGTAGTTGAAGTTGAAGGTCGGCAGGGCCAGCGGCTTGCCGGACGGGCTCGTCAGGTGCAGGCCCGGCCAGGAGAACGTCCGCGTCGCCCGGTCCAGGAGGTCCTTGACCGGCCCGATCTGGCAGACGACGAACACCGCGATGATGATCGCGTAGGGGGCGTAGGCGCGGGCGACCTCGGCGCGCGAGTCCCCGCCGTGCCCGCCCCGTCCCTCGACGCGGGCGGCGAACTCGGGGGTCGGCTCGTCCGCGGCGCCGCCGGCGACCGGGGCGGGCTTCGCCGGCGCCGCGGACGGGCGCAGCCGGACGGCGAGGACGACGGCGGCGGCCGACACCAGCGACGCCACGACGTCGGCGAGCGGCACCGAGATGAAGTTCGCGGTGACGTACTGCGCGGCGCCGAACGCGGCGCCGCACAGCAGGGCGATCGGCCAGGTCTCGCGCAGGCCGCGCCGCCCGTCCACGATGGCGACGAGGACGAGCGGGACGAACAGCGCGAGGATCGGGGTCTGCCGCCCGACCACGGCGCCGAGCGTGTCGCTGGACTCGCCGGTGACCTTGCCGAGCGTGAGGATCGGCGTCGCCATCGCGCCGAACGCGACGGGCGCGGTGTTGGCGGTGAGGGCGAGGACGGCGGCCTTGAGCGGCTGGAAGCCGAGCGCGATCAGCATCACGGAGGTGACCGCGACCGGCGTGCCGAACCCGGCCAGCGCCTCCAACAGCGCGCCGAAGGAGAACGCGATCAGCACGGCCTGGAGCCGGCTGTCGTCGCTGACCTGCGCGAACGACCGGCGCAGCACGTCGAAGTGGCCGGTGGTGACGGTGATGTTGTAGACCCAGAGCGCGTTGATGACGATCCACAGGATGGGGTAGAAGCCGAACGCGGCGCCTTCGGAGCCGGCGAGGAGCGCCTGGTCGGCGGGCATGCCGTACGTCCAGACGGCGACGGCGAGCGAGACGGCCAGCGCGATCAGGGACGCGAGCCAGGCGCGCATGCGGACGCCGCCGAGCAGGACGAACAGCACGGCCAGCGGCAGCGCGGCGACCAGGGAGCTCCAGCCGAGCGAGTCGGCGACGGGATCGAGGACCTGCTGGTACACGGCGATCACCTCGCGGGTTGGCGGTGGCCCCCGAGTACGTCTTCTCTACCCGCCCGGGTGACGGAGATCACCTTGATAGTGAACTTTTCAACTGGTCAGAGCTCCTGAAGGATCCGGGCGGGGGTGAGGGGCAGGTCGCGGAAGCGGACGCCGGTCGCGTGGTGGACGGCGTTGCCCACGGCCGCCGCCGCGCCGACGATGCCGATCTCGCCGATGCCCTTGGCGCCCATCGGGTTCAGGTGGGGGTCTGACTCCTCCACCCACACCGCGTCGATGTCGCGGACGTCGGCGCAGGCCGGGACGTGGTACTGGGCCAGGTCGCGGTTCAGGTAGTCGCCGAACTCCCGGTCCATGACGCTCTGCTCCATCAGCGCCATGCCGATGCCCATGGTCATCCCGCCGATGAACTGGGACCGGGCCGTCGTGGGGTTGATGATCCGTCCGGCGGCGAACACGCCGAGCATCCGGCGGACGCGGACCTCGCCGGTGTCGGCGTCCACCTCCACCTCGGCGAACTGCGCGCCGAACGCGTGCCGGGCGTACTCCTCCCGCCCCTTCAGCTCCTCGCCCGTGTCGGCGGACGCCTCGATCCCCTCGGGCGGGACCTCGCCGTCCAGCTCGCCGAGCAGCGCCTCGCAGGCGCGGACGACGGCCGTGCCCCAGCCGGCCGTCCCGCCGGAGCCGCCCGCCACCGACGCCCTGGGGAACGAGCTGTCGCCGATCTCGACCCTGACGTTGCCGAGGTCCTCCTTGAGCGTCTCGGCGGCGATCAGGGCCAGGGCGGTGCGGGCGCCGGTGCCGATGTCGGCGGCGGCGATCCGGACGGTGAACGTCCCGTCGGGCTCGGCGCGCGCCAGGGCCCGGTTGGGGCGCTGGTAGGCGGGATAGGTGGACGAGGCGACGCCCATGCCGACGAGCTTGCGGCCCTCCCGGCGGGCGCGCGGCCGGGGGTCGCGCGCCGCCCATCCGAATCGCTCGGCGCCCTCCCGGAGGCAGGCGACGAGGTTGCGCGAGCTGAACGGCAGCCCGCTCTCCGGGTCGCGGTCGGTGTCGTTGCGCACGCGGAGTTCGACCGGGTCGACGCCCGCGGCGACGGCCAGTTCGTCCATCGCGGTCTCGAGCGCGTACATGCCCGGCGTCTCACCCGGGGCGCGCATCCAGGACGGGGTGGGGACGTCCAGGGCCACCACACGGTGCGCCGTACGGCGGTGCGGCGCCTGGTACAGCATGCGGGTGGGCGTCGCGGTCTGCTCGGCGAACTCCTTGACGGTCGAGGTCTGCTCGGCCACCTCGTGGATGATCGCGTTGAGCCGTCCGTCCTCGTCGGCGCCGAGCCGGAGGCGCTGGACGGTCGGGGTGCGGTAGCCGGTGGTGGCGAACATCTGCTGGCGCGGGACGGCGAACTTGACCGGCCGTCCGGCGGCGCGGGCGGCCATCGCGGCCAGGACGACGTTCGGCCTCGGCGTCCCCTTGGAGCCGAACCCGCCGCCGACGTGCGGCGACACGACACGGACCTGGGAGGGGTCGAGCCCGAACACCTTCGCGATCATGGACTGGACGGTCGACGCGCCCTGGTTCGAGTCGTGGAGCGTGAGGGACCCGTCCGCGTTCCACTGGGCGATCGTCGCGTGCGGCTCCATCGGGTTGTTGTGCTCGGCCGGCGTCGTGTAGACGGCGTCCACCCGCACGGCCGAGTCCGCGAACGCCTCGTCGGGCTCGCCCTGCTCGGTGTCCGCCGGGAACACCGGGTTCACCTTGTCCGGCTTGTAGAGGCCCTTGTGGTCGGCGACGAGCCGAACGTCCGGCGCCTCCTCGGTGTACTCGACGCGCAGGAGGCGCGCCGCCTCCCGGGCGGTCTCCAGGGTCTCCGCGACCACGGCGGCGACGAACTGGCCGCGGTAGGAGACCGTCCGCGACTGGAACAGGGCCAGCTCGCCGTCCGAGACGTCGCTGAGTTCGGGGGCGTTCTCGCAGGACAGGACGGCGAGCACGCCGGGCAGCTTCAGCGCGGCCTCCGCGTCGACCGACTCGATCCGGCCCTTGGCCACGCCCGCCTGGACGGCGGCGGCGTACGCGGCGTTCTCCACGGGGTACTCGAACGCGTACCGCGCCGTCCCGGTGACCTTCTCGCGGCTCTCCAGCCGGTCGGTCATGAGTCCTCCCCCAGCTCGATCAGCGTCCGAACGATCAGGTTGCGGGCCAGCGGCACCTTGTAGGCGTTGTCGCGCAGCGGCTCGGCGGCCTCCATCTCGGCCTCGGCGGCGCGCAGGAACGACTCCTCCGTGGGCTCGGCGCCGCGCAGGGCCTCCTCGGCGCGGCGCGCCCGCCACGGCTTGTGCGCGACGCCGCCGAGGGCCAGCCGGACGTCCCGGATCCGGCCGTCGGCGACGTCCAAGGCCGCCGCGATGGAGACCAGCGCGAACGCGAACGACGCGCGCTCGCGGACCTTGCGGTAGCGGGACGGCATGCCCAGCGCGGGAACTTCCACGGCCGTGATGAGGTCGCCCGGTTCGAGCGTGGTGTCGCGCTGCGGCTCGTCGCCGGGCAGCCTGTGCAGGTCTTCGAAGGGGATGGTCCTCTCCCCGCCGCGCCCCTGGACCCGCACGGACGCGTCCAGGGCCGCCAGGGCCACGGCCATGTCGGAGGGGTGCGTCGCCACGCAGGCGTCCGAGTGGCCGAGGATCGCCAGGTTGTGGTGCTCGCCCTCACGCGCCGGGCACCCGCTGCCGGGGTCGCGCTTGTTGCAGGGCTTGGAGGCGTCCTGGAAGTAGGAGCAGCGGGTCCGCTGGAGCAGGTTGCCGCCGACGGTGGCGAGGTTGCGGATCTGGCCGGACGCCCCCGCGAGCACGGCCTGCGCCAGGACGGGATGCCCTTCGCGAACGGTCCGGTCGGCGGAGAGGGCGCTGTTCGTCACCGCCGCGCCCACGACGAGGCCGCCGTCCGGCCGCAGTTCGATCCGGTCGTAGGGGAGATGCGCGACGTCGACGAGCCTGGTGGGCTCCTCCACACCGAGACGCATCAGGTCCACGAGGTTGGTTCCGCCGCCCAGGTAGACGGCTCCGTCGTGGTGGCGCTGGAGGGCGTCCTCGGCGCTGGTGGCGCGCTCGTAGGTGAAGGGCCTCATGCCTCGGCCGCCTCCGTGCGCCGGGAGGCCTGCTTGAGGGCCGCGACTATGCCGACGTAGGCCCCGCACCGGCACAGGTTGCCGCTCATGCGCTCGCGTATCTCGTCGTCGTCCAGGACGGGGTCGGTCCCGAGGTCTGCGGTCACGGCGCTGGGCCAGCCGCGTTCGGCCTCGTCCAGCATCCCCGTGGCGGAGCAGAGCTGGCCGGGGGTGCAGTACCCGCACTGGAAGGCGTCGTTCTCGATGAACGCCTTCTGGACGGGACTGAGCTCTCCGTCCCGCGCCAGGCCCTCGACCGTGACGACGTCCGCTCCGTCGTGAGCGACGGCCAGCGCCAGGCACCCGTTCGCCCGGCGCCCGTCGAGCAGGATGGTGCAGGCTCCGCACTGGCCGTGGTCGCAGCCCTTCTTCGACCCCGTCAGGCCGAGATCCTCGCGCAGGACGTCCAGGAGGGACGCTCGTGTGTCGACGTCGAGACGGTGCTCCGTCCCGTTCACGACCAGGGTGATGCCGGCGTGCACCGGGGAGGCTTCGCTTTCCATGCGGGGGTGCCTACCCCGGATCTCCCTCTCGGTCACAGAAGACCGGGGCGGCGTCCGGGTGGTCTCCCCCACCGCCCTCAGTCGGAGTCGGTGAGGATCTCCACGACCTGCCGCGCCGTATCGGTCGGCAGCGGCGCCGGCAGCCCCTTCCACTTGCGGGACGCCGCCACCGCCGCGGCGCCCGCGCCGCCCCCGTACACGGCGGCGGTGATGAACGACGCCAGCTCGGGCGGCAGCTTCTTCTCCAGAAGCAGCACGTTCATCCGGTAGGTGGCGGCGGTGGCCATGACGCCGAACGCCCCGGCCACGGCCCCCAGCCGCAGCGCCGGGATGCGCTGCCTGGCCTTATCGATCATTTCCTGCTGCGCCGCCTCGACCACACGCCGGGCGAGCACGAGGTTCTGCTCCAGCGGTTCGGCGGCCGCGGCGGGTTTGCGCGACTCCGACATGACCTCGGCTTACCCGTCTGAGGGGAGGAGATTCCGGCAAGCATGATGTCACTTTCCGTGACTTTGACGGTGCTGTAAGTTGCCGGAACGGACCCGACAGAGAGGCCGGTTCATGCAACCCTTCGAGCTGCCCGACTTCTACGTCCCGTACCCCGCCCGGCTCAACCCGCATCTGGAGGGCGCGCGCCGGCACACCATGGCGTGGGCGCGGGAGATGAGGATGCTGGACGACCACCGCGACCCCGGCACCCCCGACATCTGGGACGAGCGCGCACTCGAAGCGATGGACTACGCCCTGCTCTGCGCCTACACGCACCCCGACTGCACCGCCCCCGAGCTCGACCTCGTCACCGACTGGTACGTCTGGGTCTTCTACTTCGACGACCACTTCCTGGAGGTCTTCAAGAAGCCGCAGGACCAGGAGGGCGCCCGCGCCTACCTCGACCGGCTGCCGGCCTTCATGTCGCTCGACCCGCCCGAACCGGTGAACGCCGTCGAGCGCGGCCTCGCCGACCTGTGGGCGCGCACCGTCCCGGCGCGGTCGGACGCCTGGCGCCGCCGCTTCTCCCTGAGCACCCTGAACCTGCTGCGCGAGTCGCTGTGGGAGCTGTCCAACATCAGCGCCGGGCGCGTCCCGAACCCGGTCGAGTACATCGAGATGCGGCGCAAGGTCGGCGGCGCGCCCTGGTCGGCAGACCTCGCCGAGCACGCCGCGGGCGTCGAGATCCCCGAACGCGTGGTGGGGACGCGGCCGCTGCGCGTGCTGAAGGACGCGTTCGCCGACGGCGTCCACCTGCGCAACGACATCTTCTCCTACCAGCGCGAGACCGAGTCCGAGGGCGAGGTCAACAACTCGGTCCTGGTGATGGAGCGCTTCCTGTCGGTGGCGCCGCAGGTCGCCGCGGACACCGTCAACGACCTGCTCACCTCGCGGCTGCGCCAGTTCGAGAACACCGCGGTCACCGAGCTGCCGCACGTCTTCGAGGACCACGCCCTCGACCCCGCCGAGCGGGCGGGCGTGGCCGCCTACGTGAAGGCCCTCCAGGACTGGCAGTCCGGCGGCCACGAATGGCACCTGCGGTCCAGCCGGTACATGAACGACAGATCGCTCGGCATGTCCGCCGCGCGCATCCCCGCGCTGCTGAAGTCGGCCCGGATCAGCCTTCCGCACATCCCGTTCCAGAGGGTGGGGCCCACGCCGCTGCCGGAGTTCGACGTCCCGTACCGGGCCCGTGTGAACCCGCACCGCGACCGCGCGGGGCGCGACCTCCTCGCCTGGGCGCGGGACATGGGCATGTTCTCTCCCCATCCCCGCACGCCCGTCCCGGTGTGGGACCCCGACCGGCTCTCGGGGATGGCGCTGGAGGTCTGCGCCGCGTCCCTCGCGCCGGACGCCGATCCGGAGGCGCTCGACCTCGCCGTCCAGTGGCTCGCCTGCGGCACCTTCGGCGACGACTTCTTCCCCGCCGTCTTCAACCGCGACCGCGACATGGCGGGCGCGAAGGCCTTCAACGCCCGCGTCCCCCGGTTCCTGCCGCTGGACCTCGGGCCCGCCCCGACTCCGGAGAACCCGTTCGAGGCCGCGCTGGCCGACCTGTGGCCGCGCACCGCCGGGCCCATGGACGACGCCGGCCGCCGCGAGTTCCGCGCGTCCGTCGAGCACATGGTCGAGAGCTGGCTGTGGGAGCTGAACAACCACCTCCAGGCGCGCATCCCCGACCCCGTCGACTACGTCGAGATGCGGCGGCACACGTTCGGCTCCGAGCTGACGATGAGCCTGACGCGCATCGGGCGCGGCAAGGAGATCCCCGCGCACGTCTTCGAGACCCGCACCCTGCGCGAGATCGACGCCTCCGCCATGGACGTCGCGTGCCTGCTGAACGACTGCTTCTCCTACCAGAAGGAGATCGAGTACGAAGGGGAGCTGAACAACGGCATCCTCGCCGTCGAGAACTTCTTCGGCATCGGCCGCGACGAGGCGCTTCCCGTCGTCAACGACCTCATCACCTCGCGCCGCCGCCAGTTCGAGCACCTGGCCGGGAACGAACTCCCCGCGCTGTGCGACGAGCTCGACCTGGACGACACCGCCCGCGCCGCCCTTTCCGCGTACGTCGAGGAGCTGCGCGACTGGATGGCCGGCATCCTCAAATGGCACCGCGAGACCGACCGCTACGACGAGCGCGAGCCCGTCTTCCACCTCCCCCGGCCCTCCGGCCTCGGGACGTCGGCCCTCCACCTGTTCACCCGCGCCTCGCACTGAGGCGGACTTTCAGACCGGTTTGTCAGGCCCTTCCCCAGGTCATCCCGCACATCACCGCCCCGGGTCCCCGCCCCGGGGCGGTGGTCCGCGGGATGAAGCGAAATGCTGTGCCATGTGCGGACATGTGCCCTGCGTCCGGCCAGAACGCCGCGACGAGAGGAGAGGGCTTGCCATCCCCATTGCAGGCATCGCACCCGCCCGACGACAGGCGGCGCCGTTTCGAAGACATCTACGCGGCCAACCGCGCCCGGATCCTCGGGTACGCGCTGCGCCGCACCAGCGACCCGCAGGACGCCGCCGACGTCCTGGCGGAGACGTTCCTGACCGCCTGGCGGCGGCTCGACGACGTCCCGCCGGGTGACCAGGCCCGGCTGTGGCTGTACGGAGTGGCGCGGCGCGTCCTGGCCAACCACCACCGCGGCGAGCGCCGCCGGTCCGCGCTGGCCGCCGACCTCGGCGCCCGGCTGCGCGACGGCCTGGGCGTCCAGGACGCGTCCGGCGACGACCTGACCCGCGTGGGCGCCGCGTTCCGGAGCCTGTCCGAGGCCGACCGCGAGCTGCTGTCCCTGATCGGCTGGGAGGGGCTCGGCCACGCCGAGGCCGCGACCGTCCTCGGCTGCTCCCGCAACGCGCTGCGGATCCGCCTGCACCGCGCCCGCCGCCGGTTCGCCCGCGCCCTGGCCCGCATGGACGCGGACGTTCCCGCCTCCCTGCCCGCCACGACGCTTCCTCCCAAGGTGCGGATCCCGAACGGAGACACCCCATGAACCGCGACATCGACACCCTGATCGGCGGACTCGCCTCCGTCACCGACCGCCAGGCCGCAGACCTCCTGCCGGAGGACGCGGCCGCCGCCCTCGCCGACCGCATCACCGCCACCGCGGTGCCCTCGGCCGCCCCGCGCAAGCGGCGCTCGCCGATCACGTTCGTCGGCGTCCCGCTCGCGGCGGCCGGCCTCGCCTGCGCGGCCGTGACGGCGGTCGTGGTGACCCACGACGGCGGCTCCGGCGGAGCCCCGGCCGTCACGCCGTCGAGCCCGCGCGTCCAGCTGGCCGCGGCGCTGGCCTTCACCCGGAAGGGCGAGTACATCGACGTGCGGGTCCGCGACCCGCTGGCCGACCCGAAGCGCTACAAGGAGGAGTTCGCCGCCCGCGGCCTCAACGTGACGCTGTCGATGGTGCCGGCCTCCCCGTCCATCGTCGGCACGGTCGTCATGGAGGAGGCCAGCGACAACACCGACGAGCGGGACTTCAAAACGATCATCTCCAAGGGCGAGTGCGAGACCGGCGGCGGGGGCGACATGTGCCCGGTCGGCGTCCGGATCCGCATCGGCTACAAGGGCGCCGCTTCCGTCGTCTTCGGACGGGAGGCCCGCCCGGGCGAGAAGTACAACAGCACCGGGCCCGTGACCGCCCCGGGCGAGGTCATGCATGGCATGACCTACCGCAGGCACCACGTCGGCGAGGTCCTGGCCGCCCTGCGCAAGCGCCACGTCACCGTCCCCGAGTACCGCGTCATGGAGGGGAACATCAGCATGGTCCGGAAGCCCGGCCAGATCCCGCCAAACTGGTACGTCCACGGCGCGAGCCCCTGGGCCAAGAACCAGGTCCTCCTCTTCGTGGGGCCCAAGCCCACCGAGGAGATGTCGAACCAGCCGCCCGCGTCGGCGCCCGCCTCGCCCACCCCCACGGCGACCCCGTAAGGAACGCCGGACCGCCCCTCGCCGGGGCGGTCCGGGCTTCCTTCACAGGCTCTTATGGCCTCTTCCCTGCGGTCTCGCCCGCTGACGGGGGCGGCGGACCGTGCTCTGGGGCCAGAGCCCGTCCATGCCGCGGGGGCGCCGCCCCCGTCCGCGGTCCGCGCCGGGAGAGCGTCCGGTCGAGGAGGACGGCCGGCACGACGGCCGCCGCCAGCCCGGCGCCGATCCAGGTGACGGAGGTGAGGTCCGCGCCGGCGTTCATGGCGGCCCCCGCGAGCGCCGGGACGAGGCTGATGCCGAGCTGGAACGCCGAGACGGTGGTGGCCCCGGCGAGCGTCGGCGCGTCCGAGGCGATGGCGAACACCCGCCCGTAGATGGCCGGGTTCAGCACGAACCCGGCGACCCCGAGCAGTAGGACGAGCGGGACGACGGCCAGCGCGTGCCGGGCCAGGAGGGCCAACAGGACGGAAATCGCCGCGATCCCGAGCGCCCCGGCCAGAAGCGCGGGCGTTGGCCGCCTGTCGGCGATCCTCCCTCCGATGGACAGCCCGACGAAGGCGCCGCCGCCGAACAGCGCGAGGATCGCGGGCGTCCAGACACCGGGAACGCCGGTGACATCGGTCAGGAACGCCGCGAGGTAGTTGAACGAGATCATGTAGGCGGCGGTGCTCAGGACGGTGACGGCATAGACGGTCCACAGCCGCGGCCGCGTCATCGCGCGAAGCTCGCGCCGCACGCTCGGCCGCGCGTCCGCGCTCGCCGCGGGCACCGCGAGCAGGCAGAAGACCGCGCCGGCGCCGGTCAGGACGACCACGCCCCAGAAGCCTCCCCGCCATCCGGTGAAGTGGCCGAGCAGCGCGCCCGCCGGACCGCCTGCGATCATCGCCAGGCCGAGCCCGCTGACGACGACCCCGGACGCGCGCGCGGCCCGGTCCGGGGCGACGAGGCCGATCGCGGTGACGGCCGCGACCGCCCAGTACCCCGCGTAGGCCAGGCCGCACAGGAAGCGGGTGGCCAGCAGCACCGTGTAGCCGTCGGACACGAGGCCGACCGCCACCGAGGCCGCGAAGACGACCTGGGTGGCCACCAGCGTGGCGCGCCGCGGCCACCGCAGCGTCAGGACGGCGAAGGGCGGCCCGCCGACGACGACCCCGACGGCGAACGCCGAGATCAGCGCGCCGGCGGACGACAGGCTGATCCGGAGGTCGTCGGCGATCTCCGGCAGGACCCCGGCCAGCAGGAACTCCGCACTGCCCATCGCGAACAGGCTGAACGCGAGCAGGTAGACCCCGAGCGGCAGGCTCCCCTTCGAGCCCGGCACCCGCCGTGCCGCGCTCTCGCCGCTCACCGCCCTCCGCCCCTCACCCCGGCCCGGGACTGCTCGACTGCGGCGGGCTGGTCGGGGGCGCGGTGCCGCTCGACGGCGCGGGCGATGTCCTCGTCCAGCAGGTCGGTGTTGACGGCGATGGCGGCGGCGGAGCCCGCCCCGGCGGCGGTGACGACCTGGGCACGCGGGTCGGCGACGTTCCCGACCGCCCACACGCCCGGCACGGTGGTGCGCCCGGTCCGGTCGGTGACGACCCGGCCGTCCTCGGTGGCGCAGCCAAGCCCGGTCAGCAGGGCGTCGTTCGGGACCATGCGCGGGAACAGGAAAACCGCGCGGCGCCGCACCGTCCGGCCGTCGGCCAGCTCGACCCCGCTCAACCGGTCGTCCTCGGCCACCACGCGCTTGATCTCGCCGTCGACGACGCGCACGCCGCGGGCGGTGAGACGCTCGTGGTCCTCCCCGCTCAGCTCCAGGGTGTGGGCGAACAGCACCACGTCGTCGGACCACTGCCGCAGCAGCAGCGCCTGATGCACCGCGCCGGGCGAGGTGCCCAGCACGCCCACGGGCTCGTCACGGACCTCGTACCCGTGGCAGTACGGGCAGTGCAGCACGTCCTTGCCCCACCGTCCCGCCACGCCGGGGACGTCGGGCAGTTCGTCGCGCAGACCGGTGGCCACCACCAGGCGCCGTGCGCCCAGCGCCGCGCCGCCGACGAGCCGCACGGTGAATCCGGGGTCGACGCGGTCCACCCGAGCATTGATCAGCGCCGCTCCGTACCCGGCGATCTCGGCCCGGCCGGCCTCCAGCAGCGCATCGGGCGGCATCCCGTCCCGCGAGAGAAATCCCTGCATGTGCGCGGCAGGAGCGTTGCGGGGCTCGCCCGCGTCCACCACCGCGACCCGGCGCCGCGCCCGTGCCAGCACCAGTGCGGCGTTCAGGCCGGCGGCGCCCCCGCCGACCACCACGACGTCGTAGTCCGTGCCTTGAGTCACATCGCTCATCGCGATCACCTCCGCCGCGGAGGATGCCTTCGCCGCTTTGAGAACGGCAATCTTTGTTGCCATTTCCGGGACGGCCGAAGTGGAATGGGGGCATGCACCACCCTCCCGCGATCGCCGACGCGCTCGCCGAAGTCGGCCCGCGCCTCAAGCGGCTGCGCACCGAGCGCGACGTCACGCTGGCCGAGCTCTCCGAGACCACCGGGATCTCCAAGAGCACGCTGTCGCGGCTGGAGTCCGGTCAGCGCCGTCCCAGCCTGGAGCTGCTGCTGCCCATCTCGCACGCCCACCAGGTCCCGCTGGACGAGCTGGTGGGCGCGCCCGAGGTCGGCGACCCCCGCGTCCGGCTGTCCCCTCGGCGCGTGAACGGCAACACCGTCCTCCCCCTGACGCGCCAGCCCGGCCCGATCCAGTCGTACAAGATGGTCCTCCCGGCGTCCCGGCGCGTGCCCGACCTGTGCACCCACGAGGGCTACGAGTGGATCTACGTGCTCTCGGGGCGGCTGCGCCTGGTCCTGGCCGACCACGACCTGCTGCTGGGCCCGGGCGAGGTCGCCGAGTTCGACACCCGGCTGCCGCACTGGTTCGGCACCACCGGCGAAGGCCCGGTCGAGATCCTCAGCCTTTTCGGCCGCCAGGGCGAACGCATGCACATCCGCGCCAGACCGCGCCCCAAGCACGAACCGACCTGGCCCTCTTCAGCATCGCGGGCGACGAACTCGACGGCCTGACCATCCCGATCGGCGGCCGGCGGCGTTCGGTCAGCCTCGCTCTCGCACCTGATGGCCACCCCATGGCGGTGGGCGACGACCTCCTGCTCCTCGAACTGGATCGGCATGCGTCCGCGCCGCATCCGGCCACCGCGACCCCGTGCCGGCACGCGTCTGCGGGGCCCGTTTGTCTGTCGGCGCTGCCATGATCTAGAAGCCATGCCGCCAGCCCCCCGGAGGAGCCATGCTCAAGGTGACGGACGACGACCTCGAGTGGGCCGAGACGCTCGGTGAGATCTTCTGTGTCACCTTCGTCAGAGGAGTCGACGAGACCGAGGCGCTGTCACGGCTGGGCGCTCTTCCCGACACGCTGGGCCGCCGCACCCTGGAAGAGGCGCGCGAAGCCTACGACTCCTACGAGGCGGGCTACCCCGACTTCGCGTCCGCGATCAGCCTCGGCGCCTGGACCGTGCTGATCGAGCCCAACGGCTTCCTGGGCTCGCAGACCGAGTCGCTGGCGGCGCTGTCGCGCGGCACCGAGGCCGTCTCGGTGCTGCGGCACGACTACGCCGACCACGGCTTCCGCTATGTGGTCGACGGCACGCTGGTCACCGGGTTCGAGCCCACCTGGCCCGAGCACCGCTGGGGCAGCGAGCCCGACCTGCTGCTGGGGAAGATGCGGGCGGCGGGCCTGGACCCCGACGCCGAGGACGACGACGACCTCGTCCCGGGCGCCTACCTCTCGGCCCTTCTGCTGGCGGGCCTGGTCACCCGCGTCCTCCCCCATCCCGACTCGCTGGACGGGGAGCTCCTCACCGCCGCGATCGAGCCCTGGTTCTGCGCGGCCCCGCCCCCGCTCACCCACGGGCCCGCCGCTCCCGCCATGCTCGAAGCCCTCGACGCCGCGCCGCCGCACCTGCTCCGCGCGGTCGCCGCCCGCGAGACGATGCGGCTGGCCGCCGTCCTGGATCTCGACGGCACTCCGGGCCTCGCCGAGGCGGTCGCCGCCGCCGAGCGCGGCGAGCGGGTCACGGTGTCCCCCGGCTCGGAACTCGGCACGCACGTCCGCTCCTGGGTGACGCGCTCGCGCCAGGCAGGACGATCGCTCAACGATCCCGTCGCCCGCCACCACATGAGCGACGCCGAGCGGGACGCCGCCCCCCTGCTGGGATGGTTCGCGAGTGCGCTGCAAGCCGCGCTGTGGCACGAGCCTCACGCCGCCGCGCGTGCCGCGCTCCGTCCGCTCACCCAGGGCCCTCCCGCCCTCCGCGACCCGGCTCAGGAGGCCGCCATCCTGGAGACCCTCCAGGGCCGCACCGCTTAGCCGCGACGCCGCCGCCGGACGGTCGAGAAGGCGCGGTCAGGAGGAGAGCGCGTCGCGGGCGGTCATCAGGGCGAAGCCCAGGAGGTTCTCGCCGCGCCAGGCGGCGGGGGTCTCGGCGCGGGGGTCGTCGGCGGCCAGGCCTATGCCCCAGACGCGGTCCAGGGGGCTCGCCTCCACGAGGATGCGGTCGCCGGTGCCGAGAAGGTAGTCGCGGAGTTCTTCGTTCTGGGCGAACTTGGCCTCGCTGCCCTTTGTGACAATGGTCACACGATTGTCGCGCCACGTCTGCTCGTCGAAGTCGCGGACGCGGCGGCCGAGCTCTTTCGCGTCGCGGGGATGGGACGCCGCGACGATCGCGGCGGCCGTTTCCTCGTCGCCGAAGAGGCGGGCCTTTTCCGCCATCATGTAGTGCTCGGCGGTCGCGTAGGTGACGCGGCCGAGGGTGAACGGGGACGGCCACCACTGGCTGAGATAGCCGCGGCCAGGGGTCTGGTGGCCCCAGAAGAACAGGAACTTCAAGCGCGCGCCCTGCTCCTGGAGGCGGGCCAGCTCGGCAACGTCCATGGATGAGAGCGTGCCAGGGACGGCCGCCGCGGTCCATCCCGTTTTCCCGCCGGGAATGGATGATCGATTGGCGTTGTTGGGATGTTTGCCGCGGTCCGGGGTGGGGATCGCGGTCTAGACCATTTTGCGGTCCCGGCACCCCGCCGGGACCATCTATTGATCCGGCCCGGCCTTGAACAGGAGGACTGCGGTAACAATGGACAACGCCCTGGCGAACCCCCGGCGCACCAAGATCGACGCGTGGCCCGAATGGCGGCCCGCGGAACCGGACTCCGAGCGTCCCGCGGAGGCCGACGCGTCCGAGGACGAGCTCGCCGCGCACTGACGGCCCTCCGGCCGATAGATGAGGACCCGCCCGGTTCCCCGGGCGGGTCTTTCGCGTCCGGGCCAAGCCCTCTGCCCGGCCGAGCGCACGGCCTGGTCGAGCACGCGGCCTGGTCGGGCGTGGGCGGTCCGGTGCGGCGGGGACGTGGCCCGCGGATTCTCGGGCGGCGTGGTCAGGCCGGGGTGAGGAGGCCTTCGATCGCGCGGCGGGCCTTGCCGGTCGCGCCTTGGTCGCCCAGGCGCAGGGCGGTGTTGGCCGCGTTGAGGACCGCGTCCACCTGGAAGGCGGCCAGGTCGGGATCGAGGGGGCCGATCTCGCCCGCCTCCATCGCGTCGCGCATCTCCCGTTCGAGCAGCGCCAGCCACTGCCGGCGCTGGTGCGCCAGCGCGTCCCGGACGGGGCCGGGGCGGCTGTCGAAGTCGGGGAGGTTGGCCGCCCAGAAGCAGCCGCCGGTGAACAGCGGCTTCTCCGCGTATTCGATCCAGTGCTCGGTCAGGGCCCGCACCCGGGCGACGCCGGCGGGCGCGGCCTGCGCGGGGCGCACGACCGCGTCGACGAACAGTTCGCGCGCCGCCTCGACGGTGGCCAGATGCAGGTTCTGCTTGGTGCCGAACAGCGTCTGGATGCCGCTCTTGCTCACCTGGAGGTCGGTGGCCAGCCGCCCGAAGCTCAGCCCGTCGAGTCCCTCCAGTGACGCGACGTCCACGGCGTGCCGGGTGATGGTCCGCCGCGCCCGGGCGCCGCGCAGGAGCCGCCCATCGGTCACGCCCGGCTCCGGGGACGGGACGTTCTCGCTCATCCCGGCCATCCTCCCACAGCATTGCCTATACGTACGATCGACCGTATTGTTTGTTCCGCCCCTGGGGGCGGCGTCCGGCACCGGCCCACCCCGCAGCGGCACCCCGGTATCGCCATCGACGGAGGGCCGATCGTGGACAGCGACCGCATGTTCGAGCTGGCGCAGGCACTCGCCGCCGCCAAGAGCCGCCAGGACGTCCCCGCGGCGATGAAGCTGCTGCACCCGGAGATGCTGCTGGAGAGCCCGGCCTTCGGGACGGCCGTCCGCGGCACGGCCGCGAACGAGAAGGCGCTGCGCTGGTTCTTCGCCTCGTTCCCCGACTACGACGTCGTCCTGCGGGGCCACGCCGCGAGCCGCGACGCGCTGGTCTGCTGGGGCACCGTCCGCATGACCATGACCGGCGACCGGTTCGGCGTCGTGCCCAACGGCAGGCGCGCGGAGCTCCCGGTGTACATCCGGTTCGGGTTCCGGGACGACCTGATCGCCGCGGAGCACTTCTTCTTCGACCTGTCGGAGCTGTGCGCCCAGTCGGGCGTCTCGACCGACGCCGTCCGCGCGGTGCTGTTCGGATCACACGATGCCGCTCGGGGCTCCGCCTGAAGCCCTCCGACGACGAAAGGCGATGAGCCATGCCGACGGACCCGCGCGTGAAGGACGTGGGCGAGATCCGCGCCGAGTTCCTCTTCGACATCGTGGTCGATCTGGACCCGCGCCTGGACTTCGGCCGGGGGCCGGTCGGGCGGCGCGTCCTGTTCGGCGCGGCCGGCGGGGCGTTCGAGGGGCCGGCGCTGCGCGGCGAGGTCCTGCCGGGCGGCGGTGACTGGGCGCTGTTCCGGCCCGACGGGACCATGCTCCTGGACGTCCGGCTGACCCTCCGCACCGACGACGGCGCCCTGGTCCACATGACCTACGGCGGCCGCTACGCCACCCCGCCGGACCTGCGCGCCGAGATGGCCGACCCCGACACCAGGCACCGGGTCGACCCGTCGCGGTACTACTTCCGCACCAATCCGCTCTTCGAGACGGGAGCCGAGCAGTACGCGTGGCTGAACGACATCGTCTGCGTGGGCTTGGGCTACCTCGTCCAGGACGGGATCGCCTACAAGGTCTTCCAAGTGGTGTGAAAGAGCGTCGCAGGCGGGGCCGCTAGAGGACGTTCACCGCCAGCTCGCGGACGACGTTTTCGTCCACCTCGACGCCGAGGCCGGGGGCGTCCGGGACGCGGGCCGTGCCGTCGCAGACCTCGACCGTCGGGCCCGCGTACGGCGACTCGATGAACTGGCGGCCGTTGAGGTCGACCGGGGTGCCGACGCCGTAGGCCGAGAAGAGGTGCAGGGACGCGGCGAGGCCGAGGTCGGAGTCGGTGAGCCCGGAGCCCATCAGCGCGACGCCGCAGTCCTCGGCGAGGGAGCACAGGCGCCGCGACAGGGTCAGGCCGCCGGTGCGCTGGACCTTCGCGATGGCGACGTCGACCGCGTCGAGGCGGACGAACGTCGCCAGGTCGGACGGGTGCCGGAGGCTCTCGTCGAGGGCGACCGGGATCGGGCATGTGTCGCGGAGGCGGCGCAGGCCCGCGATGTCGTTGGCCGGGAGGGGCTGCTCGAACGCGGTCACGCCGAGGTCCTCCAGGCGGCGGGCCATCCCGAGGGCCGAGCGGACGTCGTAGCCCTGGTTCGCGTCCACCCAGAGGGCCGCGTCGTCGCCCGCGTGGAGGCGGACGGCCTCCACCACCTCCGCGTCCTCGGGCCCCAGGCCCACCTTGACCTTGAAGGCGCGGTAGCCCAGGTCGCGGCCCTCGGCGACGCTGTCGGCCACCTCCTCGGGGGACCGGCCCGACACGATCCAGCCGAGGTCGATCGTCTCGCGGCGGCGCTGCCCCCACATGACCCCCAGCGGGACGCCGGCGGCGCGGCCGAGAAGGTCGTGGAGGGCGACGTCCACGGCCGACTTGGCCAGCGGCGCGCCGATGCTGAAGCCCCGGTTGACCGCGCGGTCGAAGGCGGTCGTCACGCCGTCGAGGTCCCAGGCGGGCCGGCCGGTGATCGCGGGCGCGAGGTACCGGTCGACGGTGGTGACGATGGACTCGGCGGTCTCGTACGTCCAGGCCGGGATGGGGGTCGCCTCGCCCCAGCCGTGCGCGCCCTCCGCGCTGACCTTCACCAGGACGCGCAGGCTGGGCCGTCCGGCGACGGCGACCGCGCCGCCGGACACGCCGAACGAGCGCCGGGTGGGCAGGGCCACGCAGAACGTCTCGATCCGTTCGATCTTCATTGCGCCTCCGGGTGCGGGGCGGCGCGCCCGCGGCGCCCCGGACGGCGGGGCGGCGGGCGCGCCGCGGGACATGCGGGCACCGCCAGGCGGGCGGGCGCCGCGGGTCAGGCGGGCGGGGCCGTGCTGGCGCGCAGCACCACCTCGCCCGCGACCCGCTCGATGCGGCTGCGGCGCGCGGCGGGCTCGCGCAGGGCCAGGCCCATGACGCGCTCCCCCATCGCGTCCAGCGGCAGCGCGACGGTGGTGAGCGCCGGGGTCACGTCGCGGACCATCGCGATGTCGTCGAAACCGGCGAGCGACATCTCCCCCGGCACTAACACGCCGTTGTCGCGCAGCGCGGCGAGCGCGCCGATCGCCATGACGTCCGTGACGGCGAAGACGCAGGTCGGACGGTTCTCGCGGCGCAGCAGCTCGGTCGCCGCCTGGTAGCCGCCGTCGCGGGTGAAGGGTGCCTCGACGATGTGCTCGGGCGCGAGGCGGACGCCCGCGTCGGCGAGCGCGTCGGTGAACCCGCCGAGCCGGTCGTGGACGGTCGTCAGGGCGCGCGGGCCGGTCAGCACGCCGAAGCGGCGGTGGCCGAGGTCGAGCAGGGCGCGGGCGAGGGCGGCGGCGCCCTCCCTGTTCTGCGGCAGGACGGCGTCGACCTTGAGGCTGCGGTGCCGGCTGAGGACGGCGACGCGGCCGCCGGTGCGCTGGTAGGGGTCGAGCTCGGCGGCCATCGCGCGCTCCCAGTCGCGGTCCTCGAAGCCGGAGCCGATGAGCAGGATCGCGCGGGCCCGCTGGGCGCGCAGCATCGCCACGTACTCGATCTCGCGGGCCGGGTCGCGGAACGTGCTGGCGAGCATCACCAGCATTCCGTGCTCGGCCGCCGTGCGCATGACGCCCCGGGCCACGGCGGCGAAGTACGGGTCGCTGACGTCGTGGCAGATCACCCCGACGGACTTGCTGGAGGAACTGGCCAGGGCCTGCGCGTGCGCGTTCGGGGTGTAGCTCAGCTCGGCCGCCGCTGCGAGCACGCGTTCCCGCAGGTCGGCACGGACCTGCGCGGTCCCGTTCAGGACGCGGGACGCGGTGGCGAGCGAGACGCCGGCCTCCCTCGCGACGTCCTGCAGGGTCACGTACGCACGGTCGCCGGTGCGCTCCTCCTCGGCCGCCTCCGTCATCACCGCTCCCTAGGCCGGCGCGGGGCCCTCGCGGCGGGTTCCTGGCGAAGACCCTCTTGACCGCGGCGCGCGCCGCTTCTTACGGTACATCAGAAAGCGCTTTCTGAACGCGCTTTCCGAACCACCCCGTCCGGAGGAACCCCATGGTGAGTCAGGGTACGACGGCCGCGCCGCCCTCGGCGGACGCGGCGGGCGTCGTGGAACGCGCCAGGCCCGGCGCCGGCGAACGGATCCGCGACGGCCTGGAACGGTCGTGGCGGCCGGTCGCCCTGCTGGTGGCCTGCTTCGCCGCGTGGTGGGCGGTCAGCGCCTTCAAGCTGGTCGAGGCCTACCTCGTCCCGTCGCCCGGCGCGACGCTGCGGCTAATGAGCGACAAGTGGGGCTATATCTGGCAGCACACGTGGGTCACCACGTACGAGACCCTGATCGGCTTCGCGCTCGCGGTGCTGATCGGCGTCGCGTCCGCGGTGGTCATGGTGTACTCGGCGACGGTCGAGCGCACCCTCTATCCGATCCTGCTGTTCGCGCAGGTCATCCCGAAGATCGCGATCGCCCCGCTGTTCGTGGTCTGGCTCGGCTTCGGCATCGGTCCCAAGATCGTCGTGGCGGTGCTGATCGCCTTCTTCCCGGTGGTGATCTCGATGGTCGCCGGGCTCAAGGCGGTGGACCCGGAGATGCTCCAGCTGTCGGCCACGATGGGCGCGAGCCCGATGGCCACCTTCACCAAGATCCGGCTGCCGGCCTCGCTCCCGCACCTGTTCTCCGGCCTGAAGGTCGCGGTCACCCTCGCCGTCACCGGCGCCGTCGTCGGCGAGTTCGTCGGCGCGAACGAGGGCCTCGGCTACGTGATCCTGCAGGCCAACGGCAACCTCGACACCCCGATGCTGTTCGCCGGGCTGCTGGTCATGTCGGCCATCGGCGTCGTGCTGTTCGTCGTCGTCGAGGTCGCGGAGAAGCTGCTGCTGCCGTGGCACGCCAGCCGCCGCGGCGAGGCCGTCACCACCACGTACTGACGGCGCCGCCGTCCCCGACGGCGCCCCACGGGCCCCCCGCCACCCGAAACCGCCCGCCCGGAACCACCGGACGGGACGTCCCGACACCAACGGCCGAGACAACCCACCCCCCTACGGAGGGCCGTCCTATGAAACTCCGCAACCTCGCCATCGCCGTCCTGGCTCCGGCCGTGGCGCTCGCCGCCACCGCCTGCGGCGGTGACTCCGGAGAGACCACCAGCGCCTCGGGCAAGAAGCTGACCAAGGTCACGCTGACCCTGAACTGGTACCCCTACGGCGAGCACGCGCCGTTCTACTACGGCAAGAAGAAGGGCATCTTCGAAAAGCACGGCATCGACCTGGAGATCAAGGCGGGCCAGGGCTCGCAGAAGACCGTCCAGGCCACCGGCGCCGGGCAGACCGACTTCGGCTGGGCCGACACGCCCGCCCTGCTCGCCGCCGTCGACAAGGGCATGCCGGTCAAGAGCATCGGCGTCTTCCTGCAGACGACGCCCGCGTCCGTGCAGTCGTTCACCTCGGCCGGGATCAAGAAGCCCGCCGACCTGAAGGGCAAGAAGATCGCCGGGACGGCCGGGGACGCGCTGGCGCGCACCTTCCCGGTGTTCCTGCAGAAGAACGGGATGAGCGCGAGCGACGTCCCCGTCCAGAACACCGACCCGGCCGGGAAGATGGCCGCGGTGCTGTCCGGGAAGACCGCCGGGCTGATGGGCTTCGCCAACGACCAGGGCCCGACGATGGCCGCCAAGTCCGGCAAGGAGGTCTCGATCCTGCGGTACTCCGACTTCGGGCTGAACTTCTACTCCAACGGCCTGCTGGCCGGCGAGCGGAAGCTGAAGAGCGACGCCGAGCTCGTCAAGGAGATGGTCGCGGCCACGAGCGAGTCGTGGACGGCCGCGGAGGCCGACCAGGCGGGCGCCATCGCGAGCATGGCGGGCGCGTCCGAGCAGCTCCCGCCGGAGAAGGTCCTCACCGAGCAGTTCAAGACCACGCTGACGCTGCTGCACACCCCCGCGACGCAGGGCAAGGCGCCCGGCGTGAACACCGAGGACGACTGGAAGCAGACGATCAGCACCTTCCAGCAGGCCGGGGTCATCGGGAAGGCGCAGGCGCCGGCGGAGTACTGGCAGTCGTCGGCCGCGCCGCAGACCTGACGGGACGAGCGATGAGGATCATGAGCAAGCAATCCACCGGCACTCCGGGCGCGGAGCGGAGCGCGGACCGGGAGACGGCCGTCAGCCTCGACGAGGTCGCCGTCCGGTTCCGCAGCCGCAAGCGCGACGTCACCGCCCTGCGCGAGGTCTCGCTGGACGTCCCCATGGGGGAGTTCGTCGCGATCGTCGGCCCGTCCGGCTGCGGCAAGTCCACGATGCTGAAGCTGGTCGCGGGGCTGCTGAAGCCCTCGACCGGGGACGTGCGGCTGCGCGGCGAGAAGGTCGCGGGCCCGCGCCACGACATCGGCTACGTGTTCCAGCGGGCCGCGCTGCTGGAGTGGCGCAGCGCCCGCAAGAACATCCTGCTCCAGGCGGAGATGCGCAAGATGCCGGCCGAGCAGGCGCGCAGGCGGACCGCCGAGCTGATCGAGATGACCGGTCTGAAGGGCTTCGAGGACGCGCTGCCGCACGAGCTGTCCGGCGGCATGCAGCAGCGGGTCGCGCTGTGCCGCGCCCTGCTGCACGAGCCGCGCGTCCTGCTGATGGACGAGCCGTTCGGCGCCCTCGACGCCCTCACCCGCGAGCAGCTCAACATCGAGATGAACCGGATCTGGCGGGAGACGGGCACGACCGTGCTGCTGGTCACGCACTCGATCGCGGAGGCGGCCTACCTGGCCAACCGCGTCGTGGTGATGACCGACCGGCCCGGCTCGATCGCCGAGATCATCGACGTCGACCTGCCCCCGGAGCGCGACTACGCCGCCACCATGGCCCGCCCGGAGTTCGCCCGCGTCACCAACCGCGTCCGGGGCCTCCTCGGCGCGGGCGCCGCGGCCGACTGACCGGGCCGGGGCGGCGGACGGCCGACCGGGGGCGGAGCCGCGGCCGGCCGACCGGGCGCGCGCCGAGCAAGGCGCACAGCACACGACACACGACAGGCTAGGAAGGAACGGGATGGCACGCAGGTCCATCGGGATCGTCATGAACGGCGTCACCGGCCGGATGGGGTACCGCCAGCATCTCCTCCGCTCGATCCTCGCGATCAGGGAGCAGGGCGGGGTGCGCACGGCCGAGGGCACCGTGCTGTGGCCCGAGCCCGTGCTGGTGGGACGCAGCGAGGCGAAGCTGCGCGAGCTGGCGGAGCGGCACGGGTTGACGGCGTGGACGACCGACCTGGCCGAGGCGCTGGCGCGTCCGGACACCGACGTCTACTTCGACGCCCAGGTCACCAGCGCGCGGGTCGACGCGATCCGCGCGGCGGTGGCGGCGGGCAAGCACATCTACACCGAGAAGCCCCTCGCCGAGGACCTGGAGACCGCGGTCGCGCTGGCCCGGCTCGCCGACGAGGCGGGGGTCAAGCACGGCGTCGTCCAGGACAAGCTGTTCCTGCCGGGGCTGCTCAAGCTCAAGCGGCTGGTGGACGGCGGGTTCTTCGGGCGGATCCTGTCGGTGCGCGGCGAGTTCGGCTACTGGGTCTTCGAGGGCGACTGGCAGGAGGCGCAGCGGCCGAGCTGGAACTACCGGGCCGAGGACGGCGGCGGGATCATCCTGGACATGTTCTGCCACTGGCGGTACGTCCTGGACGGGGTGATCGCGCCGGTGCGCTCGGTGCAGGCGCTCGGGGCCACCCACATCCCCGAGCGGGTGGACGAGCACGGCAAGCCCTACCAGGCCACCGCCGACGACGCCGCCTACGGGATCTTCGAGCTGGACGGCGGGATCGTCGCGCAGATCAACTCCTCCTGGGCGACGCGGGTGTTCCGCGACGAGCTGGTGGAGTTCCAGGTCGACGGCACCGAGGGGTCGGCGGTCGCGGGGCTGCGGCGCTGCCGCGTCCAGCACCGCTCGATGACGCCCAAGCCGGTGTGGAACCCCGACCTCCCCGCCACCGAGGACTTCCGCTCCCAGTGGCAGGAGGTCCCCGACAACACCGAGTTCGACAACGGCTTCAAGGCCCAGTGGGAGATGTTCCTGCGGCACGTCGCCGACGACGGCCCCTTCCCCTGGGACTTCTACGCCGGGGCGCGCGGCGTCCAGCTCGCCGAACTCGGCCTCCGGGCATGGCGGGAAGGCCGCCGGCTGGACGTCCCGGAGCTGACGCCATGAGGATCGATCTGCCCGGGGCGCCCGGCCACGCGATGAGCGAGCCGCGCACCTACAAGCCGCCCGCCGGGCCCAGCGCGTCGCGGGTCGCGTACGCGGCCGCGCACGTGGTCGCGGGCGGCGAGACGCTGGACTGGGACGCGACGCTCGCGTTCCGGCGGCACCTGTGGTCCTACGGGCTTGGCGTCGCCGAGGCGATGGACACCGCCCAGCGCGGCATGGGCCTGGACTGGACGACGACCCGCGAGCTCATCGTGCGGAGCAGTGAGGAAGCGCTTTCAGAAGGGGGCCGGATCGTCTGCGGCGCGGGCACCGACCAGCTGCCGCCGGGGCCCGCGTCCCTGGCGGAGATCGCCGCCGCCTACGAGGAGCAGCTGGCCGTCATCGAGTCCGTGGCCGCGGTGCCGGTGCTGATGGCGAGCCGCCACCTGGCCGCCGCGGCGAGCGGCCCGGAGGACTACGCCTCGGTGTACGGGCGGCTGCTCGCGCAGGTCGAGCGGCCGGTCGTGCTGCACTGGCTGGGCCCGATGTTCGACCCGGCGCTGGAGGGCTACTGGGGTTCCGACGACCTCGACGTCGCGGCCGGCGCGCTGCTCGCCCTGATCGGCGAGCACGCGTCCCGGATCGACGGCGTCAAGATCTCGCTGCTGGACGCGGGGCGGGAGGTCGACCTCCGCCGCCGGCTGCCGTCCGGGGTCCGGCTCTACACCGGGGACGACTTCAACTATCCGGAGCTGATCCGGGGCGACGCCGAGGGGCACAGCGACGCGCTGCTCGGAATCTTCGACCCGATCGCGCCCGCCGCCGCGGCGGCGCTGCACGCGCTCGACGACGGCGACACCGCGTCCTACGAGGAGATCTTCGAGCCGACGGTGCCGCTGGCCCGGCACCTCTTCGAGACCCCCACCTACTACTACAAGACGGGTGTGGTGTTCCTGGCCTGGCTGACCGGTCACCAGCGGCACTTCCGGATGGTCGGCGGGCTGGAGACCGCGCGTTCCGTGCCGCACATGGTCCGCCTCTTCCAGCTCGCCGACGCCGCCGGCCTCTTCCCCGACCCCGGCCTCGCGGCGCACCGGATGCGCGCCTGGCTGACCGTCCAGGGGGCCGCGTGATGAGGGGAGGCACCCGATGAGGTTCAGCCTCAACCAGTGGACGACCCGGTACTGGGCGCTGCCGGAGCTGGCCGCCGGCTGCGCGTCCGCCGGGGTGACGGGCGTCGGGCTCTGGCGGGAGCCCGTCGCCGAGTACGGCCTGGCCCGCACCGGCAGGCTCATGCGCGACCACGGGCTGGCGGTCACGTCCCTGTGCCGGGGCGGGTTCTTCCAGGAGCCGGACGCGCTGGAGAGCAACCGCCGCGCCGTCGAGGAGGCGGCCGAGCTGGGCGCGCCCGCCCTGTGCCTGGTCAGCGGCGGCCTGCCGGAGGGCTCCCGCGACCTGGACGGGGCGCGCTCGCGCGTCGCCGACGTCCTGGCCGAGCTCGCGCCCTTCGCGGGCGAGCACGGCGTCCAGCTCGCGATCGAGCCGCTGCACCCGATGTTCTGCTCGGACCGGTGCGTCGTCTCCACCCTCGGCCAGGCGCTCGACCTGGCGGCGCCCTTCCCGTCCGCCCAGGTGGGCGTCATGGTCGACACCTACCACCTGTGGTGGGACCCGGCGGCGTGGGACGGCATCGCCCGCGCGGGCGCCGAGGGCCGGATCTCGCTGTTCCAGGTCGCCGACTGGGTCACGCCGCTCCCCGAGGGCGCCCTCACCGGACGCGGCATGCTCGGTGACGGATGCGTCGAGCTTCGCCGGTTCCGCGAGGCCGTCGACGCCACCGGCTACACCGGCCCGATCGAGGTGGAGATCTTCAACGGCGCGCTGTGGGCCATGCCGGGCCCCGAGGCCCTCGCCCTCACACTGGCCCGCTTCGAGGAGCACGTCCTGAAGGAACCCGCCATCAAGGAAGACCGGGCGTGACGTCCGCTCCGGCGCGCCCGCGCACGTCCGGGGCCGGCGGCGGCCGGACGTGGCGGGCGGCGGCCGGGGCGTGGCTCGGGATCGGGACGGCGCCCGGCGCGCTCGTCCTCGGGGCGCAGATCGGCGGGCGGCACGGCGGCGCGCTGCCCGTCCCGGTCCTGGTGGTGGGCGGCGCCGCGCTGACCGTCCCCACGGTCGCGGTGCTGGTCGCCGGCAGCGGCCGGTGGAACGCGGTCGCGGTCGTCACCACCCTGACCGCGGTCGCGCTGATCGGCCTCGTCGCGCGGGGCGGTGCTCGCGGCGCTCCGGGTCGACCGGATGCTGCTCGAATGGCTGACGGTGCTGGCGGCGGCGCTGCCGGCGCTCGTCCCGCCGATGGCGGCGGAGTTCGCGCGGCGGCGGCGCGGGCGCGCGGGACGGCCCGTGGCGACGTGGATCTGGGCGCCCGGCGCGGCGGCGGCCGTGGCGCTGACCCTGGCGGGCCATGCGGCCGCGGCCCCGGTCGGCCTCGTCGTCTCCGCGGCCGCGACGCTCGCCCACGCGTGGTCCCGGCGGGCTTCCGGCGGACGGGGTCATGACGCGATGTCCACATCCGGCTGGCCCGAAATTCGTCCTTGACGTGCGGGCGAGACCGGTCGTACGTTCTGGAAAGCGCTTCCAGAAAGCGCTTTCCAGCCACCGATCCCCACCCTAGGACGGCCGGAATGCGAAGAAAACTCAGCTGGTGTCTCCTCACGATCGCGGCGCTGCTGCTGCCGCTGCTCACCGTCCCCCCGGCGGCGCAGGCGCGCGACGACGCGCCGATCCTCGACCCGATCCCCGAAGACCCCGCCCCGTCCGGCCTCGGCCTCGTCCTCCAGGAGGTCGCGCAGCTGCCGAAGTCGACGCCGACCGGCACCCCCACCGACCCGCGGCTGCTGCGGTGGAACCGCATCAACTACGTCGGTGAGGTCCCCGACCACTCGGGCCGCCTGTACGTGCCCGACCTGAACGGCAACCTGTACCTGCTCGACAAGAAGACCCGCACCCCGCACGTCTACCTGGACGTCGCCGCCACGTTCGCGCCCGACTTCTTCTCCCAGGCCGGACTCGGACAGGGCTTCGGATTCGTCGCGTTCCACCCCGACTTCCGGAAGAACGGGAAGTTCTACACCGCGCACGTCGAGGCGGGCAACGCGCTCAAGACCAAGACGCCCGACCTCACCCCGCAGCCGAAGACCGGCTACCACGGCGTCATCGACGAGTGGACGGCGGACGACCCCAAGGCGGACACGTTCTCCGGGACGCACCGCGAACTTCTGCGCATCGGGTTCGCCGGCCGCATCCACAACCTCCAGCAGATCGACTTCAACCCCAACGCCCGCCCGGGCGACGCCGACTACGGCAAGCTCTACCTGTCGGTCGGCGACGGCGGCAACGGCAACGTCGGCGACAACGGCGGCGACCCGCAGAACCTGGCCGTCCCCCAGGGCAAGGTCCTGCGGATCGACCCGGCCGGGAACAACAGTGCGAACGGCAAGTACGGCATCCCCGCCGACAACCCCTACGCCGGGCAGCCCGGCAAGGTCGGCGAGATCTACGCCTACGGCATGCGCGACCCGCACCGGTTCAGCTGGGACACCGGCGGCACGCACCGGATGTTCCTCGCGCACATCGGCGAGCACGAGATCGAGTCGATCCACGAGCTCTACCCCGGCGCGAACATCGGGTGGAGCGAGCGGGAGGGCGCGTTCACGTTCCGCAAGGACGACCGCTGCCACCTGTACCCGCTGCCGGCCGACGACGACGAGTACGACTACGAGTACCCGCTCGCGGCCTACGACCACGACCCGCCCGCCGACTGGAACTGCAGCAGCGACGTGGGCCACGCCATCTCCGGCGGCTACGTGTACCGGGGCGCCCGGCTGCCCGCACTGCGCGGCAAGTACCTGTTCACCGACATCGTGGACGGCCGGCTCATGTACACCGAAGAGTCGGAGATGAAGCACGACGCGACCGGCAGGAACCGCGCGCAGATCTACGAGCTGGCGGCCTACGACACCTCCGGCAAGCCCGTCACGATGCGGGAGCTGGCCGGTGACCAGCGCGTCGACCTGCGGTACGGGTCGGACGCGAAGGGCGAGCCCTACCTGCTCGCCAAGGCCAACGGCAAGATCTGGAAGGTCGTCGGGACGAAGCGGGTCGCGGCCGGCGCGGCGGGCCCGGTCCGCATCGGGAACGCGATGGACGCCAAGGACTGGGCTCCCGTCACCCCGTCCAAGTGGGAGTTCCCCGGCGACCAGGTCGTCCTCGCCGAGGAGGGCCAGCAGCGCCCCGGGCCGCGCCGCCCGTTCGAGTACGCGGTGCTCAACAAGGGACCGGTGCTCAGCTCGGCGCGGATCGACGCGCAGGTGCGGCTCGACACCCCGGTGTCGGTCAGCAACCGGGACGTGATCGTCATCTTCGGCTACCGGGACGACACGCACTTCTACTACGCGCACCTGTCCAGCGACAACACCATCTACCCGCACAACGGGATCTTCCTGGTGAACGGCGCCGACCGGCTGCGCATCGACCAGCAGTGGAACGCCAACCGGTCGCACGGCGCCCCGCCGGCCATCACCGACGAGGCGTGGCACCGCGTCCGGGTGGACCGCCGGGCGGACACCGGTGAGATCGCCGTCTACGTGGACGGGTCGTCCAAGCCGGTCTTCACCGCCCTCGACAGGACCCTCGGCTCCGGCCGGGTGGGCTTCGGCTCGTTCGACAACATCGGCCGGCTCCGCGACCTGACGGTCCGCGGAACCCAGGCGAAGTAACGGCCTCCTCCGGGCGGGCGCCGGCTCGCGGCGCCCGCCCGGAGGACTCCAAGGAGTCGACATGATCATCCGCCGCGGCACCGCCGCACTCACCACCGCGCTGCTGGGCGCCTCACTCTGCGTCGCAGCACCGGCCAGCGCCTCGACCGGCGGCGTCTTCCCGCCGCTGAAGAAGAACCTCGTCTCCTACTACGACTTCGAGCACCCCGTCCCGGGCGACCCGTCCCGTGAGGCCGACAGCGGACGGTCCGGCACCGCGATCAACCTCATCAACGGCGGCACGGACATGCGGGTCCGGGACGGCGCGCGGCGGCACGCCATCCAGCTCGGGCAGGTGAACCCGGCCGCGAAGGGCAACGACGACTGGAAGGCCGGGATCTACTCGGCGACCGGCGTCCCGTCGCTGCACGCGTTCAGCTCCGCCAAGGGCGCGACCCTCGCGGGCTGGTTCAAGATGACCGGCACGAACCCGAGCCCCAACACCGAGACGTCGAACCCGAGCGACGTCTACAACGCGGTCGGCCTGTCCGGCCTGCTCACGGGCGACTCCGACGGCCACGCGGTGCGCGCGCTGCTGGAGATCATCGAAGTTTCCGGCACCCTGCACGTCGTCGCGCTCGGCCGCCGCGTGGACGGCTCGAAGTCGCAGACGTTCGCCGCGAGCGAGGACTGGCGGAGCATCCTCCCGCAGAACACCTGGGTGCACCTCGCCGCGACGTTCGACTACGACACCGGCGAGATGGCGCTCTACAAGAACGGCAGGCCGCTGGAGGGCTTCTACACCACGGCCGGCGACCCGTGGGGCCTCGAAGGCGAGCCCGAGCCGGACGTCACGTCCGCCACGGACCCGCGCGGCATCAAGATCGGCGGCAGCTTCCCGCAGAACACCGCGGAGAAGAACCCCTGCAACTGCCGCATGGACGGCCTGATGTTCCTCGACCGCGCCATCACCGCGAAGGAGGCCGCCATCCAGTACAGGTTCGCGAACCGCTGACCCCCTTCCCACCCCGGCACCGCCGGCGCCCGCCAGGCGCCGGCGGTGCTCGTCTTTGCTCCGGTTCGCTCCGGTTCGCTCCGGCCCCTGCTCAGCGGCGCCCGAGACGCGCGGCCCACCGCTGGAGGCCGTCGACATGCCGGCGGGTCAGCCCCTCGTGGGGCCGGACGGGCACCAGGCGCAGCCCTCGGCGGTACGGGAGCGCCTGGCGCCGGACCGTCAGGGGGATGACATCGTCCACCCAGGCGAAGGGACGGCCGTCCGCGTGGCGGAGAATCGGCGCCCACTTGCGCATGCGCGGCAGTTGCAGCAGCGGGGTCCGGGGGTCACCGGGCCGGGGGACGTAGTCGGAGATCGCCACGTGGGGAAGCCGCGGCAGATCCAGCAGCGGGCCGATGTACCGGTTGGCGTGCTCCTCCCAGGTCGTCGCCCAGACCAGGTCATAGGGCACCGAGAGGTCGCGGAGCCAGGCGGCGTGCGCCGGGTTGATGCGTACGGTGAGCCGCCCGACGGCGTGCTCGGCGAAGCCCGCCACCGGGGCTTCCGGGTTCAGGACTCCGTCCACGTCGAGGTAGAGGAGGGGACGGGCGCCGCGGGATCCCGGACGGGGCACGTCTCCTATCCACATAAGCGGGCGGTGTAGAGGGCGGTGTCGGTGGCGGCGAGGAGGGTGCCGTCCGGGGCCAGGGCCAGGTCGTTGGCGGGGGCCGGGAGCTTGACGCGGTGGGACGGGGCCGGGGCGGCGGCGTTCCAGGCGAAGAGGGTGTCGGGGGCGTCCTGGAGGACGGCGGCCACCAGGAGGTGACCGTCGACCAGGGCGGCGGCCGTCTGGTCGACGGGGGCGGGGACGGACAGGGACGCGAGGCGGGCGCCGTCCAGGCCGTGCACGCCCAGGTCATCCGGGGTCGGGCAGACGAGGACGAGGCCGTCCGGGGACGGGGCGAGGGACCCGGCGGCGGTCGGCACGGCGGCGATCTCCTCGCCGCGTTCGAGGTCGAGGAGGGTGGTCGCGGAGTCCCCGGTCAGGGCGGCGAGCGGGCCCGTCGCGGGCGTCGCGTGCAGGAGGCGGCGGTCGACGGCGCTGCCGTGGCCGAGCCAGAGGTGGAATCCGGCGAGCCGGTCGCCGGTGAGGGCGTCCCACACCGCCACCTCGGCGTCGCTGGCCGGGCCGAAGACCGCGACGACGGCGGCGCGGCCGTGGTGGACGGCGAGGCCGAGCAGGTCGGGGTGGGCGTCCAGGATGACGTCGCGGCCCGTGCCGAGGTCGTGGACGTGGAGGCGGTCGCGGTGCGTCCAGGCGACGGTCGGCGACCCGGCGGGGACGCCGAACGCCCAGTCGGCCCGGTCGGCGGGGAAGTCGGGGATCGGCGGCCCGAGCGGCGCGCCGGCCGCGAGGTCCCACGCCTGGCCGGTGTTCACGCCCTGCCCGACGCGGGACGTGAAGGCCAGCGGCGGTCGCTCCGCGGTGGCGGCGACGCCGTCGAAGGACCCGCGCGCCAACGGGCCCGCCAGCACGCTTTCCGGCATGCGTGGGAGCGTAGGCCACCCGGCGCAGATCGTTCCACGCAGTCGCGAAATCGGGCGGGTGAGGCCCGCGTTACCCGTCGGCCGCGCGTGTCACCCGATGGTGACGCCCGTCATCCGCCGGCGGCGCGCAGGCGGGCGGCGACGTCCTCCGGGGGGACGTCGTTGATCCAGGCGGCCATGCCCGACTCCGAGCCCGCCAGGTACTTGACCTTGTCGGCGGCGCGGCGGATCGAGAACAGCTCCAGGTGCAGGCGGAGCAGGTCGCGGCCCTCGCCGACCGGCGCCTGGTGCCACCCCGCGACGTACGGCAGCGGCGTGTCGTAGAGGGCGTCGCAGCGGCGCAGCAGGTCCCGGTAGAGGACGGCCAGCTCGTCGCGCTCCCCCGCGTCGAGGGCGGTCAGGTCGGGGACGTGGCGGTGCGGCGTCAGGTGCACCTCGACCGGCCAGCGGGCGGCGGCGGGGACATAGGCCGTCCAGTGCTCGCCGGACAGCACGACGCGGCTGCCGGCGCGCTCGGCCTTCAGCACGTCGCCGAACAGGTCCGGGTTCGCGGCGGCCGACGCCAGCATCCGCTCGGTGCGCGGGGTCACGAACGGGTAGGCGTAGATCTGGCCGTGCGGGTGGTGCAGGGTCACGCCGATCTCGACGCCGCGGTTCTCGAACGCGAAGACCTGCGCGACGCCGGGGATCGCCGACAGCTCGGCGGTGCGGTCGGCCCACGCGTCGATCACCGTCCGGACGCGGGAGACGGGCAGCAGCGACATCGACGCGGAGTGGTCGTCGGTGAAGCACACGACCTCGCAGCGCCCGGCGCCGCGGGACCGCTCGACGCCGTCGATCGAGGGCGGCACCGGCGGGGTGCGGACGTCGAAGGACGGGAAGCGGTTCTCGAACACCGCGACGTCGTAGGACGGGTCGGGGATCTCCGAGGCGGGGCCGCCGGGGCACAGCGGGCACTGGTCGGCGGGCGGCAGGAACGTCCGCGTGTTGCGGTGCGCCGTGATCGTGACGTGGTCGCCGGTCAGCGGGTCGCGGCGGGTCTCGCACACCGGCTCGACGGGCGGGAGGCCGCGCGGGTCGGCGACGGGCACCCGGCCGGGCGACTCGTCGTAGTAGACGATCTCGCGGCCGTCCGAGAGCCGCGCCTTTGTCCGGTTCATCTCGACCGGCAGCCTACAGCGCCGGGGCGCCCGCGCGCGTCTCCTCCTCGTGCACCGACAGCAGGTACCTGACCAGCGTCGTCAGCACCTCCTTGCCGGACGTGCGCTCCCGGACGTCGCAGAGCACGACCGGGGTGCCCTCACTGAGGTCGAGCGCCTCGCGGATCTCCACGGGCGTGTAGTCGTAGCCGTCGTCGAAGCAGTTCACCGCGATGACGAACGGCAGGCCCCGGTTCTCGAAGTAGTCGACGGCGGGGAAGCAGTCCGCGAGGCGGCGGGTGTCGGCGAGCACGACGGCGCCGAGCGCCCCGAAGGACAGCTCGTCCCACATGAACCAGAACCGGTCCTGGCCGGGCGTGCCGAACAGGTACAGCACGAGGCCGTCGCGGATCGTGATGCGGCCGAAGTCCATGGCGACCGTGGTGGTCGTCTTCTGCTCGACGCCCTCGGTGTCGTCGACGCCGACGCCCCGGTCGGTGAGCAGTTCCTCGGTCTGGAGCGGGCGGATCTCGCTGACGGAGCCGACGAGCGTGGTCTTGCCGACGCCGAAGCCCCCGGCGACGAGGATCTTCACCGCGACGGGGGTCGCCGGGGCGGACCCCTCGTGGGGGGACGGCCCCGCGCTCCCTCCGGCGGCCGCGCCGGCGTTCTCAGAGGGCTTGGAGACCATGGAGCACTTCCCTCAGCAGACGTTCCTTGGAGAGCGTGCTCTCCTGTTGGGGACGGGTGGCGGTGATGAGCCGGTGGTGGAGCAGGTCGCCGAGCAGCACCCGCACGACGACCAGCGGCAGCCGCATCCGCGCCGCGATCTCCGCCACCGGCTGCGGTTGCAGGCACATCTCCAGGATGTCGAGATGCTCGGGGCCGATGCCGGGCGAGCCGGAGCGGGGCCGCGCCGCGGTCGAGACTATCGTGATCATGTCGAAGGCCTCACCGGTCGCGGGCCTGGCCCGCCCGCGGGTGAGCGCGTACGACCGGACGATCGGGCCGGCCTCGTCATCGAGCCATTCGTTGCCAGGACCGGTCATGGTCCGTCACGATTCCTCGGTGTCGAGGGACTCGGCGCGGCCGCGCCGGGTGCCCTGCTGGATGGACGACATCATCGACCGCAGCTGCTCGGGCGACCGGTCGGCGCGCGGGGCCGGTGCCGGCGCGGCGGGCGCGGAGCGGTCCTCGCGCAGCTGGGAGGCCATGTTCTCCTGCCGGACGCGCTTCGGCAGCGAGGGCTTCTCGCCGGCCGACGCGCCGGGGGGACGGCGCCGCACCTCGCGGGGCGAGCGCGGCACGCTCGGCGGGGGCGGCGGTGATGCGGGTTCGGACGGCGGGTCGCCCCACGGCGAGGGCGCCGACCGGGGCCCCGGCGCCGGGCCCTGCATCGGCTCCTCGAACACCGGGATGGGCCCGGTCAGCGCGTCCGGTTCCCCGTTCGACGCGGAGGACTGCATGGAGGACTGGATCGGGGACGGCGCCGAGTGCGGGGGCGCGGGGGCGGCCGGAGGGATGAAGGGACGAGCGGGCTGGACGAGGGGCTCCTGCGGCGGAGACTGCGGAGGCTGCGGGGACGGCGCGGACGGCGCGGCGTGCCTCCCGGACGGCAGGTGCAGCACGGACCCGCCCTCGCCGCCGTCCAGCGCCGCCTGCGGGCCGCCGCGGCCGCCGCCGACGACCGTGCCGACGGGGACGAGCGCGTCCTCCGCGCGGCGGGTGGTGAGCGCGGGCGCGCCGCTCACCGTGTCGCCCTCGTCGGGGACGACGAGTTCCTCGGGCAGCAGCACGATCGCGGTCATGCCGCCGTAGGGGGACGTCCGCAGGGTGACCTTGATGCCGTGCCGGCGGGCCAGCCGCCCGACGACGAACAGGCCGAGTTGCGCGCTGTCGGACAGGTCGAACTCGGCGGCGGTGGCGAGCCGCTCGTTGGCGGCGGCGAGGCTGGGCTCGTCCATGCTGAGGCCGCGGTCCTCGACCTCCAGCGTGAAGCCGTGCGAGACGGCCTGCCCGTGCACCTGGACGGTCGTGTGCGGCGGCGAGAACGTGGCGGCGTTCTCGATCAGCTCGGCGAGCAGGTGGATGACGTCGGCGACGGCCGGGCCGACGATCGCGGCGCGGGTCATCGGGGCGACGTTGACCCGGGTGTAGTCCTCGACCTCGGAGGCGGCGGCGCGGGCGACGTCCACGATCGCGACGGGGCTGCGCCAGCCGCGGCCGGGCGCCTGCCCGGACAGGATGATCAGGCCTTCGGCGTGCCGGCGCATGCGGGTGGCGAGGTGGTCGACCCGGAACAGGTCCTCCAGGTCGTCGGGGGTCTCGATGCGCCGCTCCATCGAGTCCAGCAGCTTGAGCTGGCGGTGCAGCAGCGTCTGGCTGCGGCGGGCGAGGTTGACGAACACGTCGCTGACGTTGCGGCGGAGCGTCGCCTCCTCGACCGCGCTCTGGATCGCGGTGCGGCGCGCGGCGTTGAACGCGTCGCCCACCTGGTCGATCTCGCGGGTGCCGAACGACAGCGGCGGCGCCTCGGCGGCCACGTCGACCTCCTCGCCGCGGCGCAGCCGGCGGATGACGCCGGGCAGCCGGACGTCGGCCAGGTCGATCGCCTCGCGGCGCAGCCGGGCCAGCTCGCGGATGACCGACCGGGCGACCCAGATCGCGAGGACGAGGGTCGCGACGACCGCGACCACTCCGAGCGCGCCCGCGAGGACGACGCGGGTGATGATGCCCTCGGAGATCGGCTGGGCGCGCTCCTCGGCGCCCGCGGACACCGCCAGTTCGAGGCCGCGCAGCCGGGTGAGGTTGGAGTCGGCGGTGGTCTTCCACAGCACGCCGGCCGTGCCGGCGGAGTTGACCAGCCGGGGCGAGGCGACGAAGCGGTCCTCCAGCGTCCGCAGCCGGCCGTACTCGGGCATCTCGACGATGCGCTGGTAGTAGGACTGGTCGGGCGAGCGCAGCTCGGCCGCGGTGTAGGTGTAGAGGGTGCGCTGCGTGCCGACGAGCTTGGTGTACTGGGCGTGCTCGTCGGGGGTGATCCTGCCGGCGGCGATCGCGCCCGCCAGCAGCGCGTCCTCCTGCGCGAGGGCCTCGCGGGCACGGGTCAGCGACGCCTCGTTGCGGGCGTCCTTGGCGACCTCGGAGTTGTTCAGCGTGGCGAGTGAGCCCTGCAGGGCGCCGACGTCGCCGAGCAGGGTCGTGTAGTCGGCGAAGGCGCGCGCCCGGTTCAGGCGGCCGGCGTCGATGGCGCGGCGCCGGTCGTCCAGCCCGTCCAGCTCGGCGAGGATCTTGCCGGCGATGCGCCGGGCGTCCTGCGAGGCGGCGCCCTGGACGGCCTCGGACCTGGCGAGCCGGCGGAACAGCTCGGCCTGCCGGTCGGTGACCAGGCGGCCGGACTCCATGGCGGCGCGGTCGCCCTCCGCGTGGCCGCCGAGGTAGACCATCGACAGCCGCCGCTCGGCCTGCAGGGCGCTGCCGAGCGCGCCCGACGGGTAGCCGTAGTGGTCCTGGACGGTCTTGACGTGGCGGAGGTTGAGCCCCTCTCCGAGCGCGATGCTCGCGGCGAACGCCCACAGCACGCCGAGGGAGACCACCGACACGGTGACCATCAGGACGACCTTGAAGCGGATGGACCGGAAACGCGCGGCTTTGGGAGCCCGCCGGTGACCGGCGGACGAGTCCGTGGTGCGGCCTCGATTTGGCACTGCGGCTGAACCTTCACTCGGGGCGGACGGGACGGGCAGGTGGCGGGTGGCGGACGGGCTTCGACTGCGCGGGGCGGCTCGCGCGGAACGCAGGAGAGCCTAGGCCGGACGGCCGCTATGTGTCGACAGTTTCCAGATCATCACGTTTTGTGGCGACGGATGGCCCAAAATACCCCTACGATGCCTCAGCGTGATGGCTCGTACCCCAGAAGCGACGACGACCGTGCGCTCTCCGGCCCGTCCCCGCCGGGCCCTCCTCGCCGCGGGGGCACTGGCCGCGGCGGCGCTGACCGGCGCCTGCAGCGGCGACTCCGGCGGGACCGCCGCGCCGCCCGACGTCCCGATGCTGCAGGAACTCGGCACCCCGGAGGGCCGGCTCGACCTGGTCGCCTGGGCGGGGTACGCCGAGAACGGCACGAACGACCCGAAGGTCGACTGGGTCACGCCGTTCACGAAGGCGACCGGCTGCAAGGTCTACACGAAGGTCGCCGACACCTCCGACTCGATGGTCGCGCTGATGAAGACCGGGCAGTACGACGGCGTGTCGGCGTCCGGCGACGCGAGCCTCCGGCTCATCTACGGCGGGACGGTCGCGCCCGTCAACACCGGCCTGGTCGCGAACTGGGAGGACGTCGCCAAGTACCTGAAGAACCAGCCGTACAACTCCGTCCGCGGGCAGATGTACGGCATCCCGCACGGCTACGGCGCCAACATGCTGATGTACCGGACGGACAAGATCACGCAGCGTCCGACCTCGTGGAACGTGGTGTGGGACAAGAACTCCCCCGCGGCCGGGCACGTCGTCGCCTACGACTCCCCCATCTACATCGCGGACGCGGCGCTCTACCTCAAGACGCACCGCCCCGACCTGAAGATCACCGACGTGTACGAACTGGACGAGAAGCAGTTCGACGCCGCGGTCGACCTGCTGAAGCAGCAGCGCCCGAACGTCAACCAGTACTGGGCGAACTACCTGGACGAACTCCAGTCGTTCAAGAGCGGCTACAACTACGCCGGCACCGCCTGGCAGGTGACCGCGAACCTGGCCATGACGGACAAGGCGCCGGTCGCCACGACGATCCCGACCGAGGGCGCGACCGGCTGGTCCGACACCTGGATGATCTCCTCGAAGGCCCAGCATCCGACCTGCATGTACAAGTGGATGAGCTGGATCACCACGCCGAAGGTGCAGGCGGAGGTCGCCCAGTGGTTCGGCGAGGCGCCCGCCAACCCCAAGGCGTGCGGTTACACCGCCAAGGGGTTCTGCTCGACCTACCACGTCGGCGACCCGGAGTTCTACAAGCGCCTGGCGTTCTGGAAGACCCCGGTGAAGGACTGCGGCGACGACCGCGGCAGCAAGTGCGTGGACTACTCCCGCTGGGCCCAGGCCTGGACCCAGATCAAGGGCTGAGACGCTCCTCCCCGGCGCCCCGCGGGTCGGGTCGCGGACGTCAGGGCCAGCGGTACTCGGCGCCCTCCGACGGGACGTGGTGGGGCAGGTAGCACTTCGTCGTGACGTGCTCGTCCTTGCAGTCGAGGCACAGGTAGGTGCGGTGGCCGCGCAGCCCGCGGCCCCGCCTGTCGCAGGGCGGGCAGACGCACGGCGACCAGCCGACGATGACCCGGCCCGGGTGGAGCCTGTGCCCCGCCGGACACAGGAACGGGACGTGTTCGAGAGCCTGCACGCCTCGACCCTACTCGAACAAACGATCGATCGAGAAGCGGCCTTCCGCACGTGGCGGGGTGGGGGGTCAGTGGTCGCGGGTGGTCGTGTGGTGGGCGAGGGTGCGCAGTTCGGCGGCGGCGCAGGGAGCGGCGTCGGCGGCGTCCAGCTCGGCGAGGGCCTCGGCCAGGAGCTCGTCGGCGCGGGCGGCGGCCCAGGAGCGGCCGCCCGCCGCGTCGGCGAGGCCGGCGGCGCGGACCACCTCCTCGTCGGTGAGCGGCGTGTCGCGCAGGTAGAGCGCGGCGAGCTCGGCGCCGGCCGCGCCGCCCGAGGTGAGGGCCGCGACGAGGGGCAGCGACTTCTTGCGGCGGCGCAGGTCGGCGTGGACGGGCTTGCCGGTGACCGCCGGGTCGCCCCAGATGCCGAGCAGGTCGTCGGCGAGCTGGAAGGCGAGCCCGAGGCGCTCGCCGAAGGCGCGCAGGCGCGACACCTGCCCGGCGGTGCCGCCCCCGTACACGGCGCCGAGCGCGCAGGAGGCGCCGAGCAGCGCGCCGGTCTTGCCCGCGGCCATGGCCAGGCACTCGTCGAGCGTGACGTCCGCGCGCTCCTCGAACGCCAGGTCGGCGCGCTGGCCCTCGACCAGGTCGAGGACGGCGCGGGCGAGGATGCGGACGCCGCGCGCGACCACCGCGGACGGCTCCTCGGCGAGGAGCTCGTAGGCGGCGGCGAGGAGGGCGTCCCCGGTGAGGATCGCGGCGTTGGCGCCGAAGACGGCCCAGGCGGTGGGGCGGTGCCGGCGGGTGAGGTCGCCGTCCATCACGTCGTCGTGCATGAGGGAGAAGTTGTGCGCGAGCTCGACCGCCACGGCGGCCGGCAGGGCGGCCCGGACCGTCCCGCCGACCGCCTCCGCGGCCAGCAGCGTGAGCGCGGGCCGGATCGCCTTGCCGCCCGCCCCGGCGGCCGGGCGGCCGCGCTCGTCGCGCCAGCCGAAGTGGAAGCCCGCGGTGGAGCGCGACGCGTCCGGCATGGCCTCGACCACATGCCGCAGCGCGGGGTCGAGCAGGCGGCGGCTCCAGGTCAGCACCTCCGCCGCCGTCCGGGGGCGGTGCCGCGGCTCCGTGCGGTGGTCGCAGCCGACCACGGCCGGGTCGTCTCTCCAGGCGGGCATGGCGCGTCCCCTCTCCTCAGCGGGCGATCTCGACGTTCTCCAGGACGCCGAGGGCGTCGGGGACCAGCACGGCGGCCGAGTGGTAGGCGCTGACCAGGTAGGTCAGCAGCCCCCGGTCGTCGATGCCGGTGAACCGGACCGACAGGCCCGGCCGGACCTCGCCCTCCAGCCCGGTGCGGTGCAGGCCGATGACGCCCTCGTCGTCCTCGCCGGTGCGCAGCGCGAGGATCGAGCTGGTCCCGGTCGGGGAGATGGGGATCTTGTCGGACGGGAGGATCGGGACGCCGCGCCAGGCGTGCGCGCGGCGTCCCTCGACCTCGACCGGTTCGGGGTACACGCCGCGGCGGGTGCACTCCCGGCCGATCGCGGCGATCGTCTTCGGGTGGGCGAGGAAGAACCGGGTCTTGCGGCGCCGGGCGAGCAGCTCGTCCATGTCGGCGGGGGTCGGGGGGCCGCCGAGGGTCTGGATGCGCTGGCGCAGGTCGGCGTTGTGCAGCAGGCCGAAGTCGGGGTTGTTGATCAGTTCGTGCTCCTGGCGCTCCCTGATCTCCTCGATGGTCAGCCTGAGCTGCTGCTCGACCTGGTCCATCGGCTCGCTGTAGAGGTCGGCGACCCGGGAGTGGACGCGCAGGACCGTCTGGGCGACGGCCAGCTCGTACTCGCGGGGCGAGGCCTCGTAGTCGGCGAACGTGCCGGGCAGGACGGGTTCGCCGCCGTGCCCGGACGCCACCTCGATCGCCGCCTCGCCGTGCCTGGTCTGCGGCGGGACGGGCGCGGCCCGGTACTCCTCCAGGTGCGCGCGCAGCGGCGCGGACCGCTCGGTCAGCTCGGCGATCGCCCCGCGCGGCAGCGTCAGGACGATCACGGGGGTGAGCGCGCGGAACGTGTGCGCCCACTCCCCCGGCTCGCCGAGCAGCGCGTCGGCGCCGAAGAACCGGCCGTCGGCGAGGACCCCGACCCGGCTCTCGGCGTCGTAGGCGCCGGGCGCGGTCTGCTCGACCTTGCCGTGCGCGACGAGGTGGACCGCGTCGAGAGGCCCGCCCGACTCCGCGATCACCTCGCCGGGCCGGTACTCGCGCTGCTCGAAGCGCGCGGCGAGACCGTCCAGGACCGCGGGGTCGGGCAGGCCGCGCAGCGGCGGCAGCTCGGCCAGTTCGGGCGGGACCACGCGGACCGCCGCGCCGTCGTTGACGAACGTCACGAGGCCGTCGCCGAGCCGGTAGGTGAGCCGGCGGTTCACCCGGTACGACCCGGCGTCCGCCCGCACCCACGGCAGCTGCGACAGCAGCCACCGCGGGGTGGTGCCCTGCGTCTGCGGGACGGACTTGGTCGTCGTGGCGAGGTTGCGCGCGGCCCGGGTGGAGAGGGCCGACCGTTCCCGCGTCACGCGCCGGCACCGCCGTGCGCGACCTCGACCGACTCCAGCATGCCGAGCGCGTCGGGCACCAGGACGGCCGCCGAGTAGTACGTGCTGACCAGGTAGTTGATGAGCGCCCTCTCGTCGACGCCCATGTAGCGGACCGACAGGCCCGGCTGGTACTCGTCGGGCAGGCCGACCTGGTGCAGCCCGACGACGCCCTGCGCCGCCTCGCCGGTCCGCATCAGCAGGATCGAGCTGGTCAGCGTGCGGCTGATCGGGATCTTGTTGCACGGGAAGACGGGCACGCCGCGCCAGCCGGGCACCTTGTGGCCGCCGACGTCGACGCTGTCGGGGTAGACGCCGCGGGCGCTGCACTCGCGGCCGAACGCGGCGATCGCCTTCGGGTGGGCGAGGAAGAACGCCGGGTCCTTCCAGACGAGGGTGAGCAACTCGTCCATGTCGTCGGGCGTGGGCGGGCCGGAGCGGGTGTGGACGCGCTGGGAGAGGTCGGTGTTGTGCAGCAGGCCGAAGTCGCGGTTGTTGACGATCTCGTGCTCCTGCCGCTCGCGCAGCGCCTCGATGGTCAGCCTGAGCTGCTGCTCGATCTGGTCCATCGGCTGGTTGTAGAGGTCGGCGACGCGGGTGTGGACGCGCAGCACGGTCTGCGCGACGCTCAGCTCGTACTCGCGGGGCGAGGCCTCGTAGTCGACGAACGTGCTGGGCAGGACGGGCTCGCCGTCATGCCCGGAGGCCACCTCGATCTCCGCCTCGCCGTGCGCGTTGTGGGCCCGCGGGGGGCTCGTCCGGTACTCCTCCAGGTGCGCCTGGAGGGAGGCGGACTGGCCGAGCGTCTCCTGGAAGTCGGCCCGGCTCATGCTGAGGATCGTGCAGGTGGTCACGGCCTTGACGGTGTGCTCCCAGGTCGGGGGCTCCTCGCCCGCCGGCGTCCGGAGGAGGGCCTGCTCCCCGAAGAAGTCGCCGTCGGCGAGCGTGCCGAGGACGGCGTCGGCGCCGTACTCGCCGGCGCCGATCCTGCTGAGCTTGCCGTGCGCGACGAGGACGACGCGGTCGACGGGCCGCCCCCGCTCGACGACGACGTCGCCGGGCGCGTACTCCTGCTGGGTGAAGCGGCCCGCGATGGCGCCGAGGGTCGCCTCGTCGTCGTAGCCGCGCAGCGGGGCCAGCTCGCCGAGCTCGCGCGGGATCACGCGGATGTCGGCGCCGGTGGTGACGAACGTGACCCGGCCGTCGCCCAGCGTGTAGGTGAGGCGCCGGTTGACGCGGTAGGCGCCGCCGGAGGCCTGCACCCAGGGCAGCAGCTTCAGCAGCCACCGCGACGTGATGCCCTGCATCTGCGGGACGGACTTGGTCGTGGTCGCGAGGTTCCGCGCGGCGTCGGTGCCGAGGCTCAGCCGGTGGTCCTGTTGCTGCTGGTCCTGGAGCTGCTGTTCCGTCACGTCACACACCACCGATTCGTCGTGGGTCCGAGGGGATGGCGGCCTTTGGCCACCGGTGACGCTACAGACGGTAATGAGACGGTTGCAAGCAGCCATGGGCTCCACCTCTGATTCGCCCTCGGGCCACACAAGTCGCACCGGTACGCGACTTCCCCTGCAATATGCATTCTTAGGCATATACGCAGGCGGTTATGATGACGCCATGACATCCGCGTTCGCCGTGCTCGCCGAGCCGGCCCGCCGCCGCATCCTGGACCTGCTGCTGGAACGTCCGCGCCCGGTGGGCGAGCTCGTCGAGCGGCTGGGGCTCACGCAGCCGGGGACGTCCAAGCACCTGCGCGTGCTTCGCGACGCGGGTCTCGTCCAGGCGCGCCAGGACGCGCAGCGCCGCGTCTACGAGGTCCGCTTGGAACCCCTCGCCGAGGTGGACGCGTGGCTGGCCCCCTACAGGCGCGCCTGGGCGTCGCGCCTGGACGCCCTCGAAGAGCACCTCGACGCGGCGGAATGACATGGGACGCCGCCGTTACCGCAGGCTCCTGGTAGGCGCCGACAGCTACCGATGGGTGGTGGGGCACCAGCACGAGAGGGACGAGGAGGGCATCCACGGCTGCCGTGAGGTCCTGCTTCTCAGCAAGGACGGACGTCCGGGGAACATCAACGTCGTCTTCCGAGAAGGGCCCGGCAGGATCGTCCCGGACGGCGGCCCCTACACGCACAGCGGAAGCGTGTGCCGCGCGGAGGACGAGTCCATGCTCAACCTGCACAAGCCGAGCGTCGTCCGCGCGCTGGTCGACGTCGTGGTGGAGCGCGGCGAGGACTTCGGCGCCCGCGTCGAGCTCGACGGCTGGACCGTCATCGACGCGGTCTACGCGCGCCTGCGAGCGGCGGAACGCTGACCACCGGTTCTCACCGTCTGGAGGCACCCACCGGTTCCGGGGCCTTCTCCTCCCCGGCCTGGTCGATCGGCACCCGGGCGGTCTCGGGGATCCTGAGGATCGGCAGCAGCGCGACCAGCGCGACGATCATCAGGTAGTAGGCCGGGACGTAGTCGGAGCCCGTGGCGTCGATCAGCGAGCCCACCAGCACGGCCGCCGTCCCGCCGAACAGCGACGTCGAGATGTTGTAGCCGATCGCGAAGGCCCCGTACCGCACCTTCGTCGGGAACATCGCCGGGAACGTCGCGCCGATCACCGCCAGCATGAGGACCAGCAGCCCGCCGATGATCGCATAGCCGACCGCGACCCCCGCCGGGTCGTGCGTCTGCATCAGCGCGAACGCCGGCCAGGACAGCACCAGGAAGCCGGTCGCCGCGGCGACCAGCAGCGGCTTGCGGCCGACCCGGTCCGACAGCGCGCCCAGCGGCAGGATCACCGCCATCATCGCCGCCTCCACGCCGATCGTGGTGAGCTGCGATGTGGTGTCGTCCATGTCCAGGAAGTCGACGAGGTAGGACGGCATGAACGTCAGCAGCGTGTAGACGGCGACGTTCAGCAGGACCACGATCCCGATCAGCCTCAGGATGGTGCGCCAGTGGTGCTCGACGGTCTCCTTGAGCGGCGACCGGGCCTTCCTGCCCTCCGCCTCCATGTGCTGGAAGGTCGGGGTGTCCTCGATCCGCGTCCGGACGTAGAGCCCGACGGCGCCGAGCGGCAGCGCGATCAGGAACGGGATGCGCCAGCCCCACTCGTGCATCGCGCCCTCGCTGAGCGCGAGGTCGATCCCCAGCACGAGCCCGGCGCCCAGGATGTAGCCGCCGAGGGTGCCGAACTCCAGGAACGCGCCGTAGAACCCGCGCCGGCTCGTCGGCGCGTATTCGGCGATCATCGTGGCGGCGCCGCCGTACTCGCCGCCCGTCGAGAAGCCCTGGACGAGCCGCACGGCGAGCAGCAGCAGCGGCGCGGCCATCCCGATCGTGGAGTACCCGGGCAGCACGCCGATCACGAACGTGGAGCCCGACATCAGGATGATGGTGGCCGCCAGCACCCGCTTGCGGCCGAGCCTGTCGCCCATGGGCCCGAAGAACAGCCCGCCGAACGGACGGGCGAGGAACGCCGCCGCGACCAGCGCGAACGAGCGCAGCGTGGCGCTGCCGCCCGCGTCCTCCGGGAAGAACACCGTGCCGATGATCGCGGTCATCACCCCGGCGCTGAACACGCCGAAGTCGAACCACTCGATGCAGTTGCCCATCGCCGAGGCGATCACCGCCTTGCGGACGGCGCCCTCGTGGGGCTCCGCGCCCTCCGGCGGGCCCGCGCCCTCGCCTCCGCGTCCCGGATCCGCTCCCTGCCGCGCGTTAGTCGACTCGTCCACGGCCGACCTTCTGCCCGAAGATCAGCGGAAGTAACACCGGAGTGAGGCTCCGCTGACGGTGCGGCAGAACGCCCTGGTCACGCCTTCGCGGTCACGCCTTCCGGGACTTGCGCGGTGTACGCGCGGTGTCTTCGTCGTCGTCCTCGGAGGTTCCGTTTCCCGCGTCGCCAGCGCCGCCGAGGAGGTCGTCCGGCAGCGACGGCAGGACGGTCGTGCGCTGCGGGTCGCCGCCCAGCGGATCGTCGTTCCGCGCGCCGCCGGCGCGGGGCGGGGCTTCGCTCCGGGCGGACGGCTCGCCGGTGCTCCCCGGGTCGTCCGGCAGCTCGTCGGTGCGCTGCGGGTCGCCGCCCGACAGCTCGTCGGTGCGCTGCGGATCGCCGTCCAGCAGCTCGTCGAGGGTGGCGGTGGCCTGCGGGTCGGCCGGCTCGTCGAGCAGGTCGTCCTCGGGGATGGCGACGAGGGCCTGCGTCTCCTGCGCCTCCCGCGTGATCACCCCGCTGGCGAGGACGGTGTTGCGGTGCCGCAGCGCGCCGTTCTCGCGGAGCAGGTTGTCGTTGTCGGAGCGGGCGCGGGCGATGCGGCGGCTCAGCCGGACGTGCACGAGGAGGCCGCCGACGGCGGCGCCGAGGACGAACCCGGCGACCGGGAGGCCGACGGCCGGGGGCGCGAGCGTGGCGACCAGCGCGACGACGACCAGCGCGACGACGACCGCAAGCGCGAGCAGGTGCTCTTCCACCCAGTCCAGGACGGTGTTGACGCGCTTGGGGATCCTCACTCGCCTTCTCCTCCACTCGGTTGGGAACCGGGGCGACGACCGGGCCGGGGCGCGGTGTTCCGGGGCCGTGGCTCCGCCGTTCCAGGGGACGCCGCCGGGCTCCGCGGCCGGGACGGCTCCGGGCTCGCGCCCCTTGCGCGCCGCCCTGTCGTTCGACGGGCTCCCGCGGATCGTGATCGGAGGGAGACCTTGCCGAAACCCTAACAGGATGTGACGGCCGCATCCGACCCGGCGCCCCCGCGCGCCGCCCCCGGACCGCCGCGCCGCCGTCCGGTGCGACCGCGCCGCGTGATGCCCCTCTCTGGTGCGCCCGCCGGGATGCGAGCACGTGGTCGCGGCGAATATCGTCCATTGATATGAGCGAACACTTTGACGTCGTGGTCCTGGGCGCGGGCCCGGGTGGTTATGTCGCCGCGATCCGGTCGGCACAACTGGGGCTGAAGACGGCGATCATCGAGGAGAGGTACTGGGGCGGGGTCTGCCTCAACGTCGGCTGCATCCCCTCGAAGGCGCTGCTGCGCAACGCCGAACTGGCGCACATCTTCACCCAGGAGCAGAAGACCTTCGGGATCAACGTCGAGGGCAGCGTGTCCTTCGACTACGGCGTCGCCTACCAGCGCAGCCGCCAGGTGTCGGACAAGCTCGTCAAGGGCGTCCAGTTCCTGATGAAGAAGAACAAGATCACGTCCTATGACGGGCGCGGCACGTTCACCGACCCGAACACCCTGCAGGTGGCCCGGCAGGACGGGTCGAGCGAGACGGTGACGTTCGACAACTGCATCATCGCGGCCGGCGCGCACACCAAGCTGCTGCCGGGCACGTCGCTGTCTGAGCGGGTCGTCACCTACGAGGAGCAGATCCTCAGCTCCGAGCTGCCGGGCAGCATCGTCATCGCGGGCGCGGGCGCCATCGGCGTCGAGTTCGCCTACGTGCTGCACAACTACGGGGTGAAGGTCACGATCGTCGAGTTCCTCGACCGGATGGTGCCGAACGAGGACGCCGAGGTGTCCAAGGAGCTGGCGAAGCGGTACCGCAAGCTCGGCGTGGACGTCCTCACCTCGACCCGGGTCGACGCGATCGACGACTCGGGCGAGAAGGTCAAGGTCACCGTCACCGGCAAGGACGGCGCGCAGCAGGTGCTGGAGGCCGACAAGGTGCTCCAGGCGATCGGGTTCCAGCCGAACGTGGAGGGCTACGGGCTGGAGAAGACCGGCGTCGCGCTGACCGAGCGCGGCGCGATCGACGTGGACGGCCGCTGCCGCACGTCCGTCCCGCACATCTACGCCATCGGCGACGTCACCGCGAAGCTGATGCTCGCGCACGCCGCCGAGGCCATGGGCATCGTCGCCGCCGAGACCATCGCCGACGCCGAGACGATGGAGCTCGACTACGTGATGATCCCGCGCGCCACCTACTGCCAGCCGCAGGTCGCCTCGTTCGGCTGGACGGAGGCGCAGGCGAAGGAGCAGGGCTTCGACGTCAAGACCGCGAAGTTCCCGTTCAGCGCCAACGGCAAGGCCCTCGGCCTCGGCGAGGGCGAGGGCTTCGTGAAGGTGATCAGCGACGCGAAGTACGGCGAGATCCTCGGCGCGCACATGATCGGCCCCGAGGTGACCGAGCTGCTGCCGGAGCTGACCCTGGCGCAGCAGTGGGACCTCACCGTCAACGAGGTCGCCCGCAACGTGCACGCCCACCCGTCCCTGGGCGAGGCCATGAAGGAGGCCGTGCACGGCCTGGCCGGGCACATGATCAACCTCTGATCACAGCGCTCCGGCGCTACGGCGCGAGGCCGCCGCCACGGTTCTTTCGTGGCGGCGGCCTCGCCCTTCTCCAGGGTTCTTCAGGGGGTCAGGGCCAGCGCTTCAAGGCCCGGTAGGCGGGCTGCCACTGCGTCTCGAACGCGGTGCGGGCCGGTTCGGGCAGGACGGCCAGCGAGGTCGCCACCGTCGCCTCGTCCGCTCCGTCGAGGATCCAGGGGAGCAGGCGCGGACCGTTCGGGCCGACGTGGCGGCCGTGGGCCTGGCCGAAGTTCTGGAACTGCTCCAGGGTCAGGGTGGCGTCGAGCAGCGGCAGCGCCTCCTTCTCCTCGTGCGCGAGGTGCGCGGTGAGGGCGGTGGCGAGGGCGTCGACGAGTTCGCCCACGGGTTCGGCGCCCGTGTCGATGGCCTCGATCAGGGGGTCGACGGCGGCGTGCTCCGCCTCCATCGCGTCCAGGAGGGCCAGGTCGTCGCCGCGCCCGTCGAGGGCCTTCCGGACGACGGGCCAGAGGGCCTCGTCCTCGGCGGTGTGGTGGGCGTGCAGGGCCGTCTTGAACAGCTCCCAGCCCGCCGCCGCGGCGAGGAGGCGGCGGGGGTCGTCGTCCTCGCGCGCGGTGACCTTGGCGAGGTGCTCCAGTTCCCTCCTCAACGCGTCGTGCATGGCGTACATCAGGGTCCAGTCGTATTCGCTCATCGTTCCTCCTTCACCGCACTGACGGAGCGGCCGGAGGAAAGGTGACGAACCGGAGAGAACCGGGGGTCAGCGGAGCGGGTCGAACGGGTCCAGTTCGCGGGGGCGGCGGCCGGTGGCGATCATCTCCGCGAGGAGGCTGCCGGTGGCCGGGCCGAGCGTGATGCCCCACATGCCGTGGCCGCCCGCGGCGAAGACCCGCGGCGACCGGGTGGCGCCGATCAGCGGGAGGCCGTCGCGGGTGCAGGGGCGCGACCCGACCCACTCGTCCAGCCGGGCGTCCAGGTCGGCGCCGTGCAGCAGCGGGCGGGCGGCCTCGACGATCGCCCTGATCCGGCGCGGGTCGAGCGGCGCCTCCGGACGGCGGAACTCCATCATCCCGGCGACGCGGAGCCGGTCGCCGAGCGGCGTGCACGCGACCCGCTGCGCGGGGAAGTACACCGGGCCGTCCGGGACGCGCTCCATCGGCACGCTGAAGCTGTAGCCGCGGCCCGCCTGGACGAGCGCGCCGACGCCGAACCGCCGGGCGAGGTCGCCGAGCCACACGCCGCTCGCGAGGACCACCGCGTCGAACGCCTCGAAGTCGCTGCCGCCCGTGCGGACGGCCACGCCGCCCGGCTCGTCGCGGACGTCGGCGACCTCCGCGCCCACGCGGATCTTGCCGCCGCGGTCGCGGACGGAGTCGGCGAGGGCGTGCACGAACACGCCCGGGTTGATGAAGCGCTGGCCGCGCAGCAGGATCGCGGCGCCGATCTCGTCCGAGAGCGCGGGCTCCACCCGGCGCGCCTCGTCGCCGGTCAGGACCTCGTACTCCAGTTCCTGGCCCGCAGCGCGGATGTGCTCGATCTCCTCCAGCAGGACGCGGCGCTCGTCCGCCGTCCGGTACGCGGCGAGGAAGGACCCGGCGTCGTTCGTCTCCGCGCGGACGCCGCCGTCCAGCAGGGCGTCGAAGCTCGGCAGCGCCCGGCCGTTGATGGGCACCAGCGCCTCCATCGCGCGCCGCCACCGGGCCGCCGTGCTGTTGCGGGCGAACCCGGCGAGGAACCGCAGCAGGCGCGGGTTCGCGCTCGGCGGGACGTAGACCGGCGACGACGGGCTGAGCACCGCGCGCACGCCGTAGGAGAGGACGGCCGGTTCGGGAAGCGGGGTCGCCAGGCCGGGGGTCAGCCACCCGGCGTTGCCCCAGGACGCTCCGGCCGCGACGTCCCGCCTGTCGAACACGGTGACGTCGTCGCCGTGCTCCTGCAGGAACCATGCGGTGGACAGACCGACCATGCCCGCCCCCACGACGGCGACTCGGCGCGCCATGACCTCTCCTCTCCTTCGTGAAACACGTCACTTCGATGGTGATGCGTCCACCCGCCGATGCCCCTGTCGCATTCGGCCAATCTGGACGACGGCCATGATGCGAAGCGCACAATGGAGGAGGGAGAGGAGAACCCATGATCAGCGTGACCGGCCTGGTCGACGCGCTGGGCCCGGGGCTGCTGCGCCTGGTCGCGCCCGGCCGGGACGCGCAGGTGCACGACGTCGTGCTGGCCGAACCGGGCGAGGCGGCCGGACGGCCGGGCGAGATCGTCCTCGGCGCGGGCGTCACGGACCCGGCGGGCGCCGTCGCGCTCCTGGAACGCGCCGACGCGGCGGGGGCGAGCGGTGTCGTGCTCAAGTCACCCCTCGCCGGTGCCGCCGAGGTGGCGGCCGCGGCGCGCCGCCTGGAGCCGGCGCTCATGGAACTCCAGCGGGACGCGTCCTGGACGCACGTCATCTGGCTGGCGCGCGGCGCCATCGACCGCGCCGCCGCGCCGTTCCCGGGACCGTCCGGACCGCAGGACGACCTGTTCGCCCTCGCCGACACGGCGGCGGAGATCGCGGACGCCCCGGTGACGCTGGAGGACGCGCGCTCCCGCGTCCTCGCCTACTCGGGCCGCCAGGACAGCACCGACCCGGCCCGCGTCTCCACGATCGTCGGCCGCCGCGTCCCGCCGCAGGTCATCGCCCACCTGCGGGCCTCCGGCGTGTTCCGCAAGCTGGCCCGGTCGAGCGACCCGGTCCTCGTCCCCGCGGGGCCGGACGGCATGCTGCCCCGCCTCGTCATCCCGGTCCGCGCCGGCGGCGAATGGCTCGGCTCGATCTGGGTGGTGGCGCGCACGCCGATCCCCCCGGACCGCGTCCTGCGGCTGGCCGACCTGGCCTCCGTCCTGGCCCTGCACCTGCTCCGCCTCCGCGCCGAGGCCGGCGTCGCCCGCCGCGTCTCGGCGGACCAGTTGCGCACCGCACTCCAGGACGGCTCCCAGCCCGTCCCGGCCCCGCCGCCCTGGCGCGTGGCCGTCCTCGGCAACCAGGCCGAACCCGAGGACATCCGCCAGCGCCTCGACCTGTGGGACGGCCTGACCCGCCGCTACGGCTGGCACCGCCCGCTCCTCACCGACCTGGCCGGCACGGTCTTCGCAGTGGTGACGGAGCCGGGCCGCGACACCGCCGAGTCAGGCACGATGCCCTGGCTGCGCGACGTCCTCGCGCGCGCCCGCGCGCACGACCGCACCCTCTACGCCGCGGCGGGCGGCCTGGCCCGCTCCCCCGCCGACCTCCCCCGATCCCGCACCGAGGCCACCGAACTCGCCGCGCTAGTCGCATCCGGTCGCCTCACCGCTGGAACGGCCCTCCTGGAGGACGCCTGGGACGCCGTGGTCGTGGAACGCGCAAGAAAGGCCGTCGGCACCGACCTCCTGGGCGGCCCCCTACCGGCCTTGCGCGCCCACGACGAGAAGCATGGAACGTCCTACCTCCCGACCCTCGCCGCATGGCTGGACCACTACGGCGACCCCAAGGGAACGGCCCAGGCCCTGGACGTCCACCCCAACACCCTCCGCCACCGCCTGCGCCGCATGGCAGAGGTCACCCCCGTAGACCTGTCGACTAACCAGAAACGCCTGGCCCTCCGCCTCCAACTGACCACCCTCGGATAGCCCGCGAGTCAGTGGACCCGGTCGTTCGGGAGTGGGCGGCATGCCCGATCCATGATCCCCGCGGCGCGGGTGTGGAGCGTCCGGGTCACGGCTGCGACCAGAACGGGTCGCGACCGATGAAACCCATGAGCTTGGCCTGAACGTCCGCATCAGCGGGTACCTCGACCCGGGCGCCGAACTGGCCGGACGAACGGAGCGCGTCCTCCATCGACTCCATCTGGCCGAGGATCTGGCCGCAGAACTCGGGGTCCAGCCGGTCGTCCTGGCCGGTGGCTCGGGACAGATCCCAAGTGTGCATGAACACGTCAGTGGTGTAGAACCGGTCGATCGCGGTCTGCAAGGGCAGGTGGCCGACGTGCGGGTCGGAGAATCGGCGGTGCACCGTCTCCGGATCGTCCAGCACCGCCTGCACGCCGTCGCAGTGCACCTGCCACGCGGCGACCGGGTCGTCGTCCACCGACGGACCGCGGGGCAGTTCGACGCCGGCGCCGGAGGAGAGAAAGCCGGGGAGCCATTCCGTCAGGTGACGCACGACGTCGCGGGCGGTCCAGCCGGCGACCGGGGAGGGCGCGTCCCAGGACCGGGTACCGCGGACCCGGTCGGTGAACAGCCCGGCGACCTGCCGGTGCCGCTCGGCGGGGTGGTCAGGCAGCACCACAGGTCAGCGTCCTCTCCAGCTTCGGCTCGGGCGTTGCCGCGCAATCACGACTCGTCCGGATCCTCGGCGATCTCGGGTGAGCTTCGCTCACCGTCTCCGCGATCTCGCTCATACCCGTCTCTCTCCGTCTGCGCCAGCAGGGTGTCAAGGCGCCGGTAGCGCTCCTCGACCTGGTCCCGGTAGCGCTCGATCCAGGCGTCCATCAGTTCGAAGGCCCGGGCCTCCAGTCGCACCGGCCGGGGCTGCGGCCCCGGCGGTCGGCTGACGAGCCCGGCGTCCTCAAGCACTCGCAAGTGCTTGTAGACGGCCTGCAGTGACATCCGGTACGGCCCGGCCAGTTGCCTCACGGTCGCGTCGCCCGCCGAAAGCCTGTCCACCATGTCGCGCCGGGTCGGATCCGCGAGGGCCGCGAAGACCTGGGACAGCGCGTCCGCGGTCATCGCCCCTCCCGTTTCAACACGTTGGTTGAAAGAACCGTAGAAGTTCGCACCGAGCCCTGTCAACCATGCGGTTGAAAGCGCACCTCCGGGCGCATGAACGCCAACGGGAGAGCGCGACTGGAACTTCGCCGACCGGCCGCCAGAGATCGGGCGGATGCCGCCGACCCCTGCCCGGGAGCCGCCCTCCCGGATGTCAAGGCCCCTCGGGGCCATTTCGCGCGATGCCGGCACGCGTTCACGAGATGGCTTTCTCAATTCTTGCAAATATACTCATGTCCGTTTTCTGGACGCATTTTTGGTGAACCGTAAGTTAATTCGTGGCCAATGACGAGAAGGCATGTCGCGCGAGCGTCACCTGGCGGCAGCGGGCTGTGATGCGGCGTCGCGCACCGTTTCGTCGACCTGGTGCGCAGTCTTCGTCCGCCGGAGAGCCAATAGTGCCGAGGACCCCATTGGCGAATGGTCCCCGAGGCCCTGGGGGCGGCAGATTTCGGTCTCGATAATCGACATGCCGTCGATCGTCCGCGGCCTCCGGGAAACGCGTGGCGATCACAGATCCGTTCGAGGAGAACAAGCGTGTCGATGAAGAAGTTCGTGCCGCTCGCCGCTGCCGCGCTCACCACGGCGGGCCTGGTGGCGGCCGCTCCGGCGGCCTCCGCCTCCCCGTCCGGCGCCGGCGCGGAGACCGGGAAGGTCACCGTGGCCAAGGTCGGCAAGCCCAAGTACATCGCCTACACCACCTGCAAGGCGAAGGGGCGCTGGGGGAAGGGCTACATCAAGACCGACGGCAAGCCGACCAAGAAGCACCCGCTCGTCACGGTCGTCGAGTGGGGGTACGCCATCCAGAAGACCAAGGGCAACCACAAGAACTCGATGGTCAGGTCGCTGCTGGCCGTCCATGAGAGCACCGGCAAGTGGCGCCTGTCCGGCGGCCCCGGCTACACCGGGAGCAACGCCGTCGAGGACAGCAAGTGGCACAAGGGCAAGCTGGTCCAGTGGACCTCCATCGGCCGGGGCCGCATGGGCGAGAACGCCATCGAGTTCTGGTTCGACTTCGACAAGGGCACCGGCGGCCACTGCGACGCGCCGCTGATCCGCTACACGCAACTCAAGCCCATCAAGTAACCGGACGCCGACGGCGGGGCCCGGCACCTGCGGGCCGAGCCCCGCCCCGGGTCCCAGCGCCGCGGGAGGCCGGCTGCCTGGATGCGGTCAGGCTGGTCACTATGCTCGGGCGAACCGGCTCGTCGCCGTAGGTGGCCGCTCTGCTCCCGAGGTGTCCCATGAACTCCGTGTACTCGCCCGTAGCCGAGCTGAATCTGCTCAAAGAGTTCGACGACCGGTGCGCGGACTTCTACTCGCCGGGGTTCGAGCTGCGCGAGTACGACAATGATTCGTCCTGGTCGGACGAGGAGAGCCCGGAGTTCCACGACCGAGTGATCCCTTTCGCCCAGGCCACCTCGTCCGGCTCCTTCTACGCTCTGTGGCGATGCGATGACCGCGCCGACCTCGCCACCCTGCCGGTCGTGTTCTTCGGCGACGACGGGGACCTGTACATCACCGCGCACGATCTGCGAGACCTGCTCTACGACCTCGCCGACGAGAGTGCCGATGGCCCCGCCCCAGCGCGCCAGGAGTACATCGCCTGGCTGGAGAGCACCTTCGGGCCCACGCGCCCCGAGCACGTGAACGGCCCCATGGAAGAGCACGGCTGGAAGTTCGTCGACTGGCTGCTGAGCGTCGGATCGCAAGACGCCGCCGAAGCAATGGTCGACAACCTCGAAATCTACGGAGTGCCCCGCCCCTGAGCAGGCCGGGCCCTCGTTCCCGCGCGCGCAATGCCTCGGCCGACCGGACGGCACGCGACGCGCTGCGGACTGCGGCCGGTCAGGTGGCGGTGGCCAGGGCCCGCAACTCTCGTGCCGCCGGCAGGGCACGCGCTTGCTCGGGGAGGGCGTGGAGTATCTGGGCGGTCATGCGTCGGCGGGCGGGGCTCACTGGGAGGTCATGCAGGGTGGTGAGGGTCTGGCCGAGCCCTGCGTCGACCTCTCCGTTGTGGACGGCGCCCATTGCCTCGATGACGTCGAGGTTGGCGATGGGGCCGAGGGTTTCGGGTGGGTAGAGGCTGCGGGCGTCGTCCACGGCTTGGCGGGCCTTGGCGTCTCCCATCAGCGTGTAGATGTACGCCTCGTTCCAGCGGAAGCGCGCTTCGCTCCACCCGAAGGTGGCCGGGTCCTCCGTCACCGAGTCCGGCAGGTTCTCGAACAACTCCGAGAGGTCGTTCATCGTCTTGCGGGCGGCTTCCCTGTCTCCGTGCTCCGCGGCGACGCTGGCACGCACGGCGTAGGCCCTCGGCAGACCGCCGCTGGGCCTTCCATCCGCGATCGCGATGGCCTCGGCCGTGCGGGCTCTTATCTCCTGCGGTGAGAGCCCGAACCAGAAAGCCTCCTCGGCTTCGCGCACCCGGATCCAGACCTGGAGGTCGCGGTCGCCGGAGGCGTCGGCGGCCCGGCGCGCCGTCCCCCACGTCAGGCGGGCGCCCCTCCGGTTCCCGATGTCGCCGAACTCGATCGCCAGCAGCGACGACAGCCCCGCACTGATGCGGAGCAGGTCCGATCGCGGCGCGTTGTCGCGCTTGATGAGTTCACCGATGCCGATGATGTCGGCGGTCAGGTCGTTGATCAGCGAGCCGACCGGCTGGCGATTGATGAGAAAGCCGTACTCGCGGATCGCGCTCTCCCATTCCTCAAGGTCGACGGGCCGATCGAGGGCGCGGTCGATGCTGGAGAGGATCTGCTCCAGGGCTCCGGGTGGGATCGCCGTTCCGGCGCCCAGGGCGGCGAGTAATCGGAGTGCTGCGCGGCGTTTCACGTCGTCGGTCCGATCGTCGGGAGTGGCGCTCGGTTCTTTGGTACCCGTCGGACAAACGGGCGATTCCTGGCCGAAGAGGTCCTTCTCCTCCAGGCCGAATGCGGTGGCGTAGGCGGAGCCCCAGTCGGACGGGAAGACCTCGCCCTTCTCGTGCCGGTTGATCTGCCGGGAGAGGTTCTTGACCTGGCTCGCGTCCGGGTGGTCGATCCCGGCGGCCGCATAGAGGCGGCGGGCCGCTTTGAACGGGCCCCAGCCGCGTGCGCGGCGTTCGGCTTCCAGGCGTACGGCCCATGGGGGGCGCGGCTGTTCGGTCACGGGGGGCACCTTTCGACCGGAGAGGCGCGAGCGGACTTGTGTCCCTCCTACGGCCCCATTGTCGCCTTTCTCGGTACGTGTGCGCGCGGTTTCACTGAGTTACGCGGGACATTCGCGTCCCGCGCTCAGAAGCGGGACAACGGAGGTCGAGGCGCATGGACGGCCGTATCAGCACACTGCTGCGGCGGGGCGGCATCACGCGGGCGAGGCGGGCGCGGACGTATGTGTGGGGGTTGTCCGATCGGGCGCCGGGGGCGGCGCGGCGGGCGGTGCGGGACGCGCTGGACGGGTGGGGCGTCGCCGAGGCCGACATCGTTGTGGCGGTGCTGCTCACGTCCGAACTCGTCACGAACGCCGTCCGGCATGTGCGGGACGAGTTGCGGCCCGGCGGGGTGGTCAAGGTCCGGGTCCGGGTGATGGACGGGGTGCTGCGCGTGGACGTGACCGACCCCGAACCGGGGCTGCCCCGGCTCATGGCGGCGTCCGACACCGACGAGGGGCATCGGGGCATGGCCATCGTCGCCGCGTCCGCCGACCGGTGGGGGTGGCATCCCGGGACGGACGGCGGCAAAACCGTGTGGTGGGCGCAGGTGCTGGAGGTGCGCGGGTCGGGGGCGGCAAGCCGGGGCCGAGGCCGCTGAGCTGCGCAACGAATCGTGCGCGAAGGGCCGGAAGACGCAACGAAATACCAGGTCAGAGCAAGATTGGCGCATTGGATTGCGCGGACTTCGTTCTTAGGCTTTCGCTCAGTCGATCCCCCCTTCGGACGTTCTTGGAGACACGTATGACCGTCATGCCGGCAATGGAGCCGACCGCCGTCCGGACCGCGCTGCGGAGGCACTACCTGATGTGCCGTCCGGAGCACTTCGCCGTCACCTACGCGATCAACCCGTGGATGGACCCGGCGGCCGGCGCCGAGGCGGCGAAGGCCGTGGCGCAGTGGGAGGAGCTGCGGGCGGCGTACCTCGCGCTCGGGCACGAGGTGAGCCTCATCGACCCGATCGAGGGGCTGCCCGACATGGTGTTCGCGGCCAACGGGGCGCTGGTGGTCGGCGGACGGGTGTACGGGGCGAAGTTCACGCACCCGGAGCGGCACGCCGAAGGGCCCGCGTACGCGAAGTGGCTGCTGGAGAACGGGTTCTCCGAACTGCTGGAGCCGCAGCACACCAACGAGGGCGAGGGCGACTTCCTCACGCTGGACCACGTCATCCTGGCCGGGACGGGGTTCCGGACGGACATCGCGGCGCACCAGGAGGCGCAGGAGTTCCTCGGCCGCCCGGTGGTGACGCTCCGGCTCGTCGACCCGCGCTTCTACCACCTGGACACGGCGCTGTTCCCCCTCGGCGGCGACAACGTGGCCTACTACCCCGGGGCGTTCTCCCCCGGCAGCCGGGCGGTGCTGGAGCGGCTGTTCCCGAACGCGGTCCTCGCGAGCGAGGCGGACGCGGCGGTGCTCGGGCTCAACGCCGTGTGCGACGGGCGCAACGTCGTCATCAACGCCGAGGCGGTCGAGCTGATCGACACCCTGCGGGTCCACGGGTACGAGCCGCTGCCGGTCGACCTGTCCGAGCTGCGCAAGGCGGGCGGCGGCCCGAAGTGCTGCACGCTGGAGCTCCGCTCCTGACGGGTGGCGCCGCGCTTCATCCGGGGTGCGGGACGTCGCGCGCGGCTTCCAGGAGAGCGGTCACCGCTGCGCGCGCGTCCTGCCCCGCGGCACCGGAGTTGTCGACCAGGCCGCGGGCCTTGACGCCGTCGTAGAGCACCAGGAGTTGCCGGGCCAGAGCGTCCGGGTGCCGTGCACCCGCGTCGGCGGCCAGGCGTTGGAACACCGTGAGCATGCGCTCGTCGTGCGTCGCCAATGCGCGGTGGGCGGGATGCTCGGCGGAGAGGAAGGCGGCCGCGCTGTTCACCAGGAGGCAGCCGTGGTAGGCCGGGTCGGGCAGGCCCGCTGTCAGCAGGTCGAACGGCGCCAGCAGCCGTGACAGCGGGTCGCCCGCGCGCCGTTCGAGTTCGGCGTCCAGTTCCGCGAACCACTCGTCGCAGGCTGCGACGAGCACGGCGTCGACCAGGGCGTCCTTGGACTTGAAGTGCGCGTACACGGTCGGCTTGGCAACGCCGGCGCGTTCGGTGAGGGCGTCGATCGAGACACCGTGGCCCTCGGCGTAGAACAGCTCGCGCGCGGCTTCCAGCAGGCGGTCGCGGGCGGACGGGCGTGGCGGCATGAGGTAATCCTAACCGGTTAGTTCAGTCTGTTATATTTCCCGACTGAACTAACCGGTTAGAAACCAGAGGAGACAGGCATGCGAGCCTTGGTCTACGACCCCGACGCGCCCCAGGGTGTGCGGTTCGGCGAGGTCGAGGAACCCCGCCCGGGCCCTTCGCAGGCGCTGGTCAGGGTGGAGGCGGCGGCCCTGAACTTCGGTGAGCTCGCCTTCGCGGCGCGGCAACTGCGCCCCGGCGAGGTCTTCGGCAAGGACGCCGCCGGTGTCGTGGTGCAGGCCGCCGCCGACGGCTCGGGACCGCCGGCGGGGACGCGTGTCACCTCGTTCGCCGGGACGGGAGGGTGGGCCGTCCTGCGGGCCGTCGACACCACCGACCTGGCGGCCGTCCCGGACGGTGTCGACCTCGGCGCGGCCAGTGCCCTGCCCGCGGCGGGGGTCACCGCCCTGCAGGCGGTGCGCCGGCTGGGGCCGGTGCTCGGCCGCAGGGTGCTGGTGACCGGGGCGTCCGGAGGCGTGGGGCGCTTCGCCGTGCAACTGCTGGCACGGGCGGGCGCGCACGTGATCGCCGCCGTGGGGCGTCCCGAGCGTGCCGAGGGACTGCGCGAGCTGGGAGCGACCGAGGTCCTGGTCGGGTCGGCCAAGCCGGCCACCCCGGTGTTCGGTGTGCTCGACAACGTCGGCGGCGGGCTCCTCGCCGATTCCTTCGAGCGGCTGGAGGACGGCGGCATCGCCCTGTCGATCGGGTGGGCGTCCCGCGAGCCGACCGTCATCGACTTCGAGGAGATGCGCATGAAGGGCGGCGTCAGGCGCCTTGAACCCTTCGCGGTGGCGGCCCCCTTCGGCCCCGGCCTCGGCTACCTGCTCAGACTCCTCGAGAACGGAGAGCTCGACCCCCAGGTGGGCTGGCGCGGCCCCTGGGATCGCATCGACGACGCGGTGGAGGCTCTTCTAGGACGTCGCGTCCCGGGCAAGGCCGTACTCGACCTCACTCCCTGAACAGCCCCCCGGGTACTGCGCTAATCGGCCAGGGCGAGGCGGCGGCGGGCCAGGGTGCGGGTGCGCAGGACGCCCGTCACGCCGATCGCCCAGATGCCGATCTGGACGGTCCAGGCCGCCCGGAACGCTCCAGGTGTGAACTCGCCCCCGGGCGACAGGGCGTCCAGGACGAGCCCGATCAGCAGGATCGTGACGAGGGAGGCGACGAAGCCGCCGACGTTGACGATGCCGGTCGCGGTGCCCTGCCGCCCGGGCGGGTTGAACGTCCGGGCGTAGTCGAAGCCGATCATCGAGCCGGGGCCGCCGGGCGCGACGCACAGCACGAGGAGCACCAGCAGCCAGGACGGCGCGGGCGGCGGCACGGCGAGCACGGCCGCCCACGCCGTCGCGTTGAGCGCGACGATGCCGAGGACGAGCCACGAGCGGCGCAGCGGGTAGCGCGCGACGAGCCGTCCGATGAACGGCCCGGACACGACGTTGACCAGCACGAACAGCGTCAGCAGCGTCGAGGCGGTCGCGGGCCGCATGCCCTGCCCGGACACCAGGTACGGGTAGCCCCACATCAGCGCGAACGTGTTGGACGAGAACTGCGTGACGAAGTGCGACCAGAGGCCGAGGCGCGTGCCGGGGTGCCGGAACGCCTCGGCCAGGTTGGTGCGGGTCTCGCGCAGGGACGGGACGTTCGCGCGGCCGGGGCCGTCCCGCAGCACGGCGACGGCGAGCACCGCCATGAGGGTGCCGAGCGCGGCGGCGGAGCCGAACGCGGTGCCCCAGCCGGGGCCGTGCAGCAGGGCGACCAGGGGGATCGCGCTGAGCACCTGGCCGAGCTGTCCGAGCTGCCCGGTGAGCTGCGTCACGACCGGGACGTAGCGTCCGGGGAACCGGGTCGCGACGATGCCGAGGACGCTGATGAACGTCATGGCGTCGCCGGCGCCGACCATCACGCGGGCGGCGACGGCCGTCCCGACGCCGGTGGAGACCGCCATGAGCGCCTGCCCGCCGGCCATCAGCAGGGCGCCGCCCGCGACCATCCAGCGCGGGCCGACGCGGTCGAGCAGCAGTCCCACGGGGATCTGCAGGCCCGCGTAGACGAGCAGTTGCAGGACGGTGAAGGACGCGAGGATCCCGGCGGACGCGTCGAACCGGTGGACGGCGTCCAGGCCGGCGACGCCGAAGGATGTCCGGTGCAGTACCGCCACGGCGTAGGCGAGGACGCCGACGCTCCACAGGACCCACGCCATGGGGGCGGGTTTCTGACGGGCAGGGGCTTTCTGGGGGGTTTGGGCGGTCTGCACGGATATCAAATTTATGTCACGACATGCGGGGTCACGACTGGCGGGGTCTCGCGCGCAGGTGCATGCGCTCCCCCTGGGGCCCGAACAGGCTGAGCACCTCGGCCGGCCCGCCCTCGCCGCCGAACGAGTGCGGCAGCCGGGTGTCGAACTCGGCCGCCTCCCCCGGCTCCAGCACCATCTCGCGGCCGGCGAGGTGCAGGCGCATGCGCCCGTTCAGCACGTACAGCCAGTCGTAGCCCTCGTGCGTCCGCGGCTCGGGCAGCGGGACGCGCTCGGGCACGAACATCTTGAACGCCTGGACCCCGCCGGGACGCCTGGTCAGCGGCAGGACGGTCATGTCGTGCATGCGCAGCGGCCGCGGTCTGATCCGCGGGTCCCCGACGGCCGGGGCGCCGACCAGCTCGTCCAGCGGGACCTGGTGGGCCTGCGCGAGCGGGAGCAGCAGCTCCAGGCTCGGCCGCCGCTTGCCCGACTCCAGCCGCGACAGCGTGCTCACCGAGATGCCGGTCGCCTCGGCGAGCGCGGTCAGAGTGACGTTCCTCTCCTGCCGCAGCCTCCTCAGCCTCGGCCCGACACCGGCCAGGACCTCCTCGGTGGTCTCCATGCCCTCATTGCAGGAACGGCAAAGGAGTTTGTCAAATCCGGAAGGCGCCGCGCACCCTCGTGCCATGACCGAACGAGACTTGACCGAACGGGACGTACTGATTATCGGTGCCGGGCCGCAACTGTCCTGGTGCCCCGCCTGCCAGCCGCCCGCCTGACCGGCCCAGAACCAAGCTCGCCCCTATCGGGTGATCAGCCAGTCGGCGACGTCGGAGATCACCGCCGGGTCGACGTGCTGGGCATTGAGGTAGTCCGCGGGCGTGGAGGGGCCGACTCCGGCGAAGAACAGATGGTCGGCGGCCTCGTACACCCGGATCGTCACATTCGCACGATGCCCAAGGCCCGCCTCCCAGCCCGCCAGATCATCGGCGACCGTCACCTGGTAGTCGCGGCCGCCCTGCAGGATGAGCATCGGTACGTCCAGCGCCGACGCCTCCGCGACCGGGTCGTAGGCGCGCAAGTCGAGCCAGTACGAGGCGGGCAGTCCGAACGGCAGGTCCTCGGCAGGCGTCTCGGGGGTCAGGCCAGGGCCGTCGACGACCGCGGCCTGTCGCGTGATCTGCTCCACCGCCGCCTGCGCGGCCGGGCTGGGATCCAGCGAGGCGAGATGGCCGATGACGCGTATGGCCGCGTGCTGCATCGGCTGCGTGTCACCGGCCATGATCACTAGACCGGCCACCGACGGCTCGGCGGCCACGACCCGTGGCGCGACCTTGCCGCCCATGCTGTGGCCAAGGACGAACACCCGCGCGGGATCCACGCCCGGCTGACCCTGGAGGCGGGTGACGGCCGCGACGGCATGCGGGACGTACTCCTGGGTCATGGTGGCGACGGGGTTCTGCGGATGGGTGAAGGTCACCTTGTCAAACCGCAGCACCGCCACGCCCCGGCATGCCAGCCCCCACGCGATGTCCTTGAACGGTTTGTTCGGCCCGCTGGTCTCGTCGCGGTCGAACGGCCCTCCGCCGCTGAGCAGCACGACCCCGGGCCAGGGCCCGGGCCCGTCGGGCACGGTCAGCGTCCCCGGTACGGCGAGGGGGCCGTCCCCGACCATGACGTCCTGCTCGTGGAATGTCTCCACCATCCGCTACCTCTCTCAATTTCTGGAAAGGTAGCACATGTGAGAACATAGGCCGGGTGGACGCGTTGGAGCTGTTGGCGCACCCGGTGCGGTTGCGGGTGGTGCACGCGATGAAGGGCGGGCGGACGCTCACCACAGCAGAGCTGTGCGCACGGATCACCGACGTCTCCAAAGCCACGGTCTACCGGCACATCGACCTGCTCGTGGCCGGGGGTGTGCTGGAGGTGGCCGAGGAACGGCGGGTGCGCGGTGCGGTGGAGCGCCACTACCGGCTCCGGCAGGACGGCGCGGTGATCAATCCCGATACGGCCGAGACACTGTCGGCCGACGACCACCGGCGGGCGTTCGCGGCCGCGATGGCGAGCCTGCTCGCCGGATTCGGCGCCTACCTCGACCGGGACGAGGCCGACCCGGCCGCCGATCTCGTCGGGTACCGCCAGCATGCGATGTGGCTCAGCCCGGATGAGCTCCGCGAACTGATCGGCGAGCTCCGCGCCGCGATAGGGCCCAGACTGGCCAACGAGCCCGTCATCGGCCGTGCGCAATACCTGCTCAGCCCGATCCTGTTCCCGATCGGGACGGGCTAGGCGGCCGCGATGATCAACGGCGACCTGGTCGAGGAGGAGGTCACGCGGGGGCTCGCCGCCTAGGCTCGGCATGTGGCGAGCGACGAGCTGTCGGCGGGCGAGGTGCGGTGGCGGCGGGAGCGGGCGGCGCTGAACGACGCCCGCGGTCCGCTCGGCGAGGTCGCGGACGGGCTGTACCCGGACGTGCCGCGCGTCGCGGGAACGCCGCTGCTCTGCCGGGACGCCTGGATCCCCGGCGCACCGATCCCGCTGGAGCAGATCCGGTTGGAGTGGGAGGACCGTCCCGCCCCGCCCGCGGTCGCCGACCCGGCCGAGGGGCTGCCGGACGGGTACCGGACGTACGCCGAGGCCGTCGCCGCCCTCGCCCCGCCGAAGGTCTTCGAGGACCGTCCGAGCTACCGCCTCCTGGCGGCCGATCCGCCGGTGCTGCGGCTCGGTCCCGCCCGCTACTTCGACGCCGTCAACGTGGGCGAGTCCGTGGCGCACGAACTGGCGGCCGGGGTGGCCGGGCTGCCGCTGCGGGACCGGGTCGGCGACCCGTGCGACCTGGCCCGCCGGCCCGCGCTGCCCGCCGTCACGACGGTCACCGTGACGACGTCCGGACGGTACGTCCTGCATCGGCGCGACCCGGCGAAGGTCGCGCACGCCGGCGGGCTCTACCAGGTGATGCCGGTCGGGGTGTTCCAGCCGCTCGGTGACGAGCCCCCTGACCTGTGGCAATGCATGGTCCGCGAGTACTTCGAGGAGTTCCTCGGCGCGGCCGAGGACTACGGCGACGGCTTCGTCCAGGAGGACTGGCCCTTCCACCGGGCGATGACCGCCGCCCGGAGCGAGGGGCGCATCCGGGCACATTTCCTCGGGCTCGGCGTCGACCCGCTGACGCTCGCGCTCGACCTGCTGACCGTCGTCGTCATCGAGGACGGGCTGTTCGGCGAGCTCTTCGGCGGGCTCGTCGCGGTCAACGACGAGGGCGAGGTGTCGATGGCGCCGTTCGGCGGGGCCGCCCCCCGGCCGATGCAGCCGGCGGGAGCCGCCGCGCTCGGCCTGGCCCGGCGGCACCGCGTGACACTCGGGTTGTGATGGCGCTCGGGCTCACTCGCGGCTGAGCGAGCGCAGTTCGTCCAGCGCGTCCACCAGGTGGTCGATGATCTCGGACGGGTCGGGGACGAGGTCGCGGCAGGCGACGATGCCGACGTCCACCTTCCCGTCGTAGGAGAACACCGTGATGTTGAGGCCGCCGCTGACGTCGGTGATGACCGAGATCGGGTAGTAGCCGAGCACCTTCGCCCCGCACAGGTAGAGCGGGAACTGCGGGCCCGGGACGTTCGAGATGACGAGGTTGACCGGCCGCAGCGACACCGCCGGCACGGCCTGCATCGCGAGCCGCGTGACCGCCGCGGCGAAGGGCGCCGGGAGCAGCCCGCTCATCTCCCGCACCCAGTCGCCCGACGACCCGGTGAACCGCCGCTTCGCGACGTCCATGTCGCTCCGGACGGCGGCGTAGCGGTCGGCGGGGTCGGGGACGTGCGTGGCGAGCGGCGCCGTCATGATCGACACCTGGTTGCCCGGCTGCACGGCCGCGTTCGCGCCCCGCCGCATGGACACCGGGACCGCCGCGACCAGCGGGCGCTCGGGCAGCTCGCCGCGCTTGTCGAGCCACTGCCGCAGCGCCGTCGCGCACAGCGCCATGACGACGTCGTTGACGCTGCCGCCGAGGGCGCGCCGGATCTCCTTGATGTCGGCGAGCGGCAGCTCCCCGCACGCGACGGCGCGGCGCCGTCCGATCGGGTGGTTGAAGGGCGTCGGCGGCGCGGTCACCCGCGGCGCCTTCGGCAGCTCCGGGCGGCGCAGCGCGCCCCGCGTCACCGACGACATGAGCCCGACCCCCGGAATGGCCGAGATGCCCGGGACGTCGCCCAGGTAGGGGACGGTGCGCGCCGCCGAGATCGCCGAGCGCACCGGGTGCAGCGCGGTCCTCAGCAGTCCGGTGCCGAGCATGCTCGCCATCCCGGGCGCGCGGGCGGGGACGGTCTCGTCGGCGGGCAGGTCGCGGGGCTCGGGCGTCAGGTCGAGCAGCGCGGCGAGCGTCTCGGCGGCCATCACGCCGTCGATGGCCGCGTGGTGCACCTTCACGTAGACGGCCGTCCGGCCGCCGGCTAGGCCCTGGATGAGGACCATCTCCCACAGCGGGCGCGACCGGTCGAGCGGCTGCTCGTGCAGCATCGCGACCAGGTTGAAGAGCTGCCGCTCGGAGCCGGGCTCCGGCAGCCCGAACTCGGAGATGTGCCGCTCGGGCTCGAAGTCGGGGTCGTCCTCCCAGTACGGGTGGTCGAGGCCGAGCGGCACCTGGACGAGGCGCTGCCGCAGCGGCCGGGCCGCGAGGTGCGCGCGGCTGCGGATCAGCTCGGCGACGTGCGGGACGGTCAGCCGGCCGCCGGGGCACGTCCCGGGGTCGACGATGCCGAGCCCTGCGATGTGGGCGTGCGTGGTGGCGTTCTCGGCATGGAGGAAGGTGGCGTCCACGGTGGTCAGCTGGGTCATCGGTTCTCCGTAAGGTTTGACACTCCGGCCTTCAGGCCGGGCAGGACACGAAGCCCCTGCCGAGCAGGGCGAAGAAAGACGAAGCGACTCCTGGGCGGTTCGGGGTCCGCGCGCACACTTGAGCCGATAGGTTGCGGGCCATGACGCGGCAGGTCAGGCGGGCGTTCAAGTACCGCTTCTACCCCACGAGCGGGCAGGCGGCCGAGCTGTCGCGCACGTTCGGTTGCGCGCGTCTGGTGTACAACAAGGCGCTTGAAGAACGCACCCGGGCCTGGAACGACGAGAGGCGCCGTGTCTCCTATGCGCAGTCGTCGGCCGCGCTGACCGAATGGAAGAAGACCGCGGAACTGGCGTTCCTGTCGGAGGTGTCGTGCGTGCCGCTCCAGCAGGCGCTGCGGCATCTGCAGACGGCGTTCGCCAATTTCTTCGCCAAGCGGGCCGCCTATCCGCGGTTCAAGTCGCGCAAGCGGTCGCGTGCGTCGGCCGAGTACACCCGCAGCGCCTTCACCTGGCGCGACGGGCACCTCACGCTGGCCAAGATGACGACGCCGCTGGACATCCGCTGGTCGCGTCCGCTGCCCGAGGGCGCGGAACCGAGCACGGTGACGGTGTCGCGCGACAGCGCGGGCCGGTGGTTCGTCTCGATACTGTGCCAGGACGCCATCCCTGCCGCCCCGGCCACGGAGAACGCGGTCGGGATCGACGCCGGGATCACCTCCCTGGTCGCCCTGTCCACCGGAGAGAAGGTCGCCAACCCCCGCCATGAGCGGCGTGACCGCGCGCGCTTGGCCAAGGCGCAGCGGAACCTGTCGCGCAAGGCTCCCGGTTCGGCGAACCGGGACAAGGCCCGCCGCAAGGTGGCCCGGGTGCACGCGCGGATCGCCGACCGGCGCCGCGATTTGCTGCGCAAGCTGTCGACCCGTCTCGTCCGTGAGAACCAAACGGTCGTGATCGAAGACCTCGCCGTCGGCAACATGCTCAAGAACCACAACCTCGCACGCGCCATCTCCGACGCCGCGTGGGCGGAGCTGCGCTCGATGCTGGAGTACAAGTGCGCCTGGTACGGCCGCGACCTGATCGTGATCGACCGCTGGTTCCCCTCCACCAGACTGTGCGCAACCTGCGGCACGACCCGCGCCAAGCTGCCGCTGAACGTCCGCACATGGACGTGCGAGTGCGGCGCGGTGCATGACCGCGACGTGAACGCCGCGCGCAACATCCTGGCCGCCGGGCTGGCGGCATCCGCCTGTGGAGACGGTGTAAGACCTCAACGGGACACCTCCCGGACGGGGCACTCGTCGATGAAGCAGGAAACCCAGCGGGCGACCGCTGGAACCCCCGCCTTCAAGCGGGAGACGAAGTCAAGCGTTCGTCCGTCCGCTCGTCCTGCGCCCGTCCTTACCTCTCTAGGAGTTATGCGCTCGACGGCCGTAGGTCAATGAAGGCCGCCATGAAGTAACAGCGACTTAACGGGACGTTTCACCCAGTTCATCGCCCACTTTCCGATGCGCTGGAGAACATTTGCCCGCTACCCGACCTCATGTGGTCAGAAAACTTCACAATGCAGATCACAGGGGCGAACTTTCGCCGGGCCCGAGATCACTCAAGATCATCGCACTAGGGTGGTGGGCCATGACGGGACGACCACTCTCGGAGATCGTAGAAGCGGGTTGGGCGACCGCGCTGGCCCCGGTCGCCGGGACGATCGCCGCTGCCGGCGACTGGCTGCGCGCCGAGGTCGCCGCCGGCCGGCGCTACCTCCCCGCGGGAAACCACATCCTGCGCGCCTTCACCCAGCCGTTCGACGACGTGCGCGTCCTCATCATGGGGCAGGACCCCTACCCGACGCCCGGGCACCCGGTGGGCCTCAGCTTCTCGGTCGCCCCGGACGTCCGGCCGCTGCCCGGCAGCCTGATCAACATCTTCCGCGAGTACTGCGACGACCTCGGCCACCCGCAGCCGTCCAACGGCGACCTCACCCCCTGGACGGAGCAGGGCGTCTGCCTGCTCAACAGGTCGCTGACCGTCATGCCGGGCACGCCCGGCTCGCACCGCAACAAGGGCTGGGAGGAGGTCACCGAGCAGGCCATCCGCGCCCTCGCCGCCCGGAACCGCCCCCTCGTCGCCATCCTGTGGGGCCGCGACGCCCGCAACCTCAAGCCGCTGCTCGGCAACGTCCCCTGCATCGAGTCACCCCACCCGAGCCCCATGTCGGCCGACCGGGGCTTCTTCGGCTCCCGCCCCTTCTCCCGAGCCAACCACCTGCTCGAACAGCAAGGCGCACCCCCCGTCGACTGGAAGCTGTGCTGACCCAGGGGTAGCGCCCCCCTGGAATCCCCCGTTGCGAGCCGGGCGATCCTCACGCCACGGTTCCGGTGTGTTGTGCCCGTGCGGGTTTGTGTCGTGGCGCTACGGTCGCCCGGCTCGGCGGGTCGTGCGACCTCCAGGCGCCTAGAGCGCCTTCCGGCCGCCCGACCCGCGCCCCGGCTCAGGTCCACTCCAAGAGTGTTTCTGGTGGCACGGCCCAAGAGCGGGGGCCGCCCTCACTCTTCGGGGAGTTTGCGGAGGAAGAGGGCGAATTCGCCAGCGCCGCCTGCTGCGTCCGGGGAGAGGGGGGTGAGGCGGCGTTCGCCGTGGCTCCAGTAGACGCCGGGGGCGCAGGGGTCGTCGGCGGCGGCGTGCATCTCGCGGACGACGTCGGCGAAGACGGGCAGCACCTCGCGGACGGCCGTGGAGGTGATCGGGTACAGCAGCAGCGTGCTGTGGCAGGGGACCCCGACCAGGGCGCCGTGCTCGTTCGGCCACGGCACGAACTGGTGGACCTCGCTGAGCAGCGCCGACACGTAGCGGCTGCCCGGCTTGCCGACGACGCGGACGTTGCGGCCGGGCAGGAGCGGCTGGTCGTGGACGGACACGTCGGCCAGCTCGCGGTCGTGGGTGTTCGTCATCACGTAGCCGAGCTTGTGCAGGCCGAGCAGGCCCGCGCGGGCCTTGGTGAGGGGGCCGCCGTAGCGGGGGTGCTCGATCATCACCATGGCGTCGAAGTGGTCGCCGGCGGGGACGACGACGAGGCCCTCGCGGTCGCGGGGGTCGAGCTTCGGCACGATGCGCAGGCGCAGCAGCTCCCGGACGTCGCCGAACAGCTCCATCTCACCGACGGCGAGGAACGCGCGGTCGCCGACCTCGCGGACCCACTCGTCCACCACCTTCGGCCACGCCGAGCGCGGCTCGCGGGCGCAGCGCTCCAGCACCGTCCAGCTGGAGGCGCGCGCCTCCGACCGGCCCACGGGCAGCACCACCTCGGAGGTGCCGGGATCGAACCAGGCGCTGGGCGCCAGGGCGGGCAGCACGTCGCGGATGAGCGCGTGCACGTCCGCCGCCGCGTCCAACGGTTCCATGGGGCTCATCCTCCCTCAGCCTTCGGCGGATCACGTCGTACACCACCTTCTCAGAGTTGGGCCCGGTTGTGCGATGCATCCCGATCCCCGCCTCGCACTCGCTGATCAGGAGTTGCTCAAGTACGGTGCCTACATGCGCGAACTCGTTTACCCACCGGTGATCAAGACGGCTCTCGGCGTGTTCAAGGCTCTGAACATCAGAGTCCGTCTGGAGGGGACCGACCAGATCCCCAGCACCGGTGGGGCGGTGCTCGTCAGCAACCACGTCAGCTACCTCGACTTCATCTTCGCCGGCCTCGCCGCCCACCCCAAGGGCCGGCTGGTGCGGTTCATGGCGAAGAAGGAGATCTTCGACAACCGGATCGCCGGGCCGCTGATGCGCGGCATGCACCACATCCCGGTGGACCGCAACGCGGGCGCCTCCTCGTACGCGGCGGCGCTCAAGGCGCTGCGGAGCGGCGAGATCGTCGGGGTGTTCGCCGAGGCGACTATCAGCCGCTCGTTCACGGTGAAGGACATCAAGAGCGGCGCGGTGCGGATGGCGGTGGCGTCCAAGACCCCGCTCATCCCGGTCGCGCTCTGGGGCCCGCAGCGCATGTGGACCAAAGGCCGCAAGCGCCGGCTCCTCCAGCGCAACGTGCCGGTGACGATCCTCGTCGGCGAGCCGATGTACCCCAAGCGCGGCGACGACTACGAGCAGGTCACCCGGGATCTGCAGGCCCGGATGTCGGAGCTGCTGGAGCGTGCGCAGCGCGAGTACCCCGAGGTCCCGGCCTCGGACGAGACGTGGTGGCAGCCCGCCTACCTCGGCGGCACGGCGCCGACGCCGGAGGAGGCCGAGAAGCTCGACCTGGAGGAGGCCGAGGCGCGCAAGGCCGCCCGCGCGGAGCGCGAGGCCAAGGAGGGCGGCGACTCCTGAACCGCGCCGGTTCCTGACGTACGTCGACGCGGCGCGCCCGGCTAAATCGGTGGACGCGGCGCGCCGCCGGGCGTGATCATCGTTGCCATGACCATGTCGCAGGAGAGGCCGCAGGAGGTCCTGCATCTGATCGAGCCGCTGGAGGGCGCCGACGCGCCGGAGCCCGCGCTGCCCGTGGTCTTCAACCTGTCCGACAACAACTCGCCCGCCGACGTGATGGACGTGCTGTCGCTGCGCCCGTTCGCGTCCGGGGAGCAGCCGTGGTCGCGCTCGACGCGGCTGGAGAACGTCCGCGCGGAGGCGCCGCTGCGCCCGGACGACGCCAGGCTCGTGCGGGTCGCGCACGAGAAGGGCAAGGAGTCGGTGCTCGCCGAGGGCGACGGCTGGACGCTGCTCACCAACCGGTGGAAGAGCGGCGTCGCCTACGTCGCGGTGTCCGCCGTGACCGACGAGCTCGCCGAGACCGTCCTCGAGGCGTCGGTGAAGGACGCGACCGAGCCGCCGAAGGTGGACGAGACCAGCGTCGAGATGGGCTTCTGGCACATGGGGGCGCACGGCCCCGTGCGCAGCGAGCGCGCCATCACCGCCGACGCGTGGGAGGACATCCGGCGCAACTACACCGCGCCGGTCGCCGAGGCGCTCGACTCGGTGATGAAGCTCACCCGCGAGGAGGTCTCCGGACGGCTGCTGCTCCTGCACGGCCCGCCCGGCACCGGCAAGACGACCGCGCTGCGCGCCCTCGCCCGCGCCTGGAACGGCTGGTGCCAGTCCGACTGCGTCCTCGACCCCGAGGCGCTGTTCGGCACGCCCAGCTACCTGATGGAGGTCGCGGTCGGCGACGACGAGGACGAGAACCGCCGCTGGCGGCTGCTCATCCTGGAGGACTGCGACGAGCTGATCCGCGGCGAGGCCAAGCAGTCGACGGGCCAGGGCCTGTCGCGGCTGCTGAACCTCACCGACGGCATGCTCGGCCAGGGCCGGGACGTGCTGGTGGCCATCACCACCAACGAGGACCTCGCCATGCTGCACCCGGCGGTGGTCCGTCCCGGCCGCTGCCTCGCGCAGATCGAGGTGGGCCGGCTCACCCGCGCGGAGTCGCTCTCCTGGCTGGACGGCTCGGACGTCCCCGCCGCGGAGATCGGCGCCGACGGCGCGACGCTCGCGGAGCTCGCCGCGCTCCGCAAGGGCGAGAAGCGCCCCGAGGGTCAGGACGCTCCCGCCACCGACACGGGCTTCTACCTCTAGGCCCTCCGGTCAGGTCGCCTTCCGAAGGGCCTGGTCGATGTCGGCCCAGAGGTCGTCGGGGTGTTCGAGGCCCACCGACAGGCGCACCGTTCCCTCGCCGATGCCGGCCGCGGCGAGGGACGCGGCGTCGAGCTGCCGGTGCGACGTGCTGGCCGGGTGCATGACCAGGGTCGCGATGTCGCCGAGCGACGGCCCGAGCGATACGAGCTCGACGGCCTCGGAGAACGTCCGGCCCGCGTCCCGGCCGCCGTGCGGCTCGAACGCGAGGACGCCGCCGGCGCCGTCCGGCAGCAGCCGCCGGGCGATGTCGTGCTGCGGGTGGTCCTCCAGCCCCGGGTAGTGGACGCGGGCGACGGACGGGTGGCCGGCCAGGCGCCGGGCGAGGTCGAGGGCCGACGCGCTCTGCCTGGCGACGCGCAGCGGCATCGTGGCGAGGCCCCGGACGGTCAGCCAGGAGGCGAACGGGTCGGGGGTGGAGCCCAGCTCGACGGCGTGCTCCCAGACGCGCTGGTGGACGGCCTTGTCGGCGAAGACGGCGGCGCCGCCGATGGTGTCGCCGTGGCCGCCGAGGTACTTCGTGGTCGAGTGGACGACGATGTCGACCCCGTGCTCGATGGGCCTGCACAGGAGCGGGACGAAGGTGTTGTCGACGACGGTCAGCACGCCCGTCCCGCGGACGGCCTCGGTGAACGCGGGCAGGTCCGTCACGTGGGTGGTGGGGTTGGCGACCGTCTCCAGGTAGAGGACCCTCGTCGTGTCGCGCAGCGCGTCGCGCACCTCGGCCGGGTCGTCGCCCGAGACGAACGTCACCTCGACGCCCCACCGCGCGGCGAGGTCCTTGAGCAGCGTGTGGGTTCCGCCGTAGAGGGCGGCCTGCGCGATGACGTGGTCGCCGCTGCGCAGCAGCCCCATCAGGACGGCGTTGACCGCGCCCATGCCGGACGCGGTGGCGAGCGTGCCCGATCCGCCTTCCAGTTCGGTGAGGGCGTGTTCCAGCGCGCGGACGGTCGGGTTGCCCATGCGGGCGTAGAAGAACGCCTCGTCCGGGCCCTGGAACGCGGCGGCCAGCTCGTCGGCGGCGTCGAAGGAGAACAGGTGGCCCTGGTAGAGCGGCACGCCGAGCGGGCGGCTGCCCTCGGGGACGATCACGGGCGGGTGGACGGCTCGGGTCTGCGGGTGGTGTCCGGTCATGTCCTCAAGCCTGCGCCGGGATCGGCGCGGCGGAAACGGCCAATCGCGACCAGTGGCCCGGACCGCGCCCCCGTTCCGAGCTCCCCGATCGCGCTCGCACGGAGCCGGACCACCGGCCCGGCCGAAGGCGCCGCGTCCCTCGCCGGCCGGTACGGTCCCGCCACCGGCCCGCCCACCCCGCGAGGGCGGACCGGTGGTCGGGGTCGTCCGGACGGGGAGCGGAGCCCCTCGGCCGGAGACCCGATCATCACCCGGCGGGGGCCCCTCCCACCATCCGTGGGATCACCGGTATTCCGGGGCCGGAACCCGTACCCGCCGCCCGCGAACTACGGGGTCGCCCGGGCGAACAGCCGCCGGTACACCTGCCGCAGACCGTGGAGATCACTGACAGGCTCCGCGAACGCGAGCCGCACGTCGACCGGCCCCCGCGCACTCGGCGGCGCGTCCGGCGGCGCCGCGCAGCGCAGCCACATGCCGTACCGGTCGAGCCCGAGCGGCCGGACCGGCCCGGACGGGGCCGACTCCGGCAGCAGCCGCGGCAGCTCGGCCCGGTGGGCGGAGTCCAGGTGCGTCAGTATGCCCGCCTCGACGGCGACGAACGGGTCCGGCGCGGCGGCCGCGTACTCCTCGGGCTCCAGGAGCGCGCTCCCCCACGCGTCGGCGACCTCGACCTGGGCGACCTCCAGGGCGAGGACCGTCCACTCGCGCCGGCCGCCCCGCTCGGCGCCGAGGTCGAGCAGTTCGGGACGCGGGTGCGCGCGCGACAGGCGCAGCGCGGCGGCGCGCAGTTCGCCGTCGGGGACCTCGGTCACCCAGCCGTGCAGCCAGGCCCGGCCCCGGACGCGGTCCGGCAGCGGCACCGGCGCGACGTCCGAGATCCGCAGCGTGGCGGGCACGTCCTCCTCGCCGGCCAGGGCCGCGAGGACCGGCGCGTCCGCCCGGACGAGAAGCAGCGGCCTGCCGTCCCGGTCGGTCGCGTGCGCCGGGACGGGCGCGCTGGAGACGCCCGGTGCGACGAGCACGCCGTCCGCGAGGCCGTAGGCGAGGGTCCGCGCGCGCTCCGCCGCCGTCGGGCCCTGCGTGCTCTGCATGGACTGGGTGGGCTGCGTGGACTCCGCTCGCGGCACCGTGCCTCCTTGACGTTGAAGTTAGGCTTGCCTAACTTAGGTTTACCTAACCATCAAGGAGCGTGATGAACAACCCCCGTCCCAAGGTGCGGCTCTCGCGGGCCCTCGGCATCCCGCTGACGCCGAAGAGCGTGAAGTACTTCGAGGCCCGCCCGTACCCGCCCGGCGTGCACGGCCGCGCCCGCAAGCAGGAGAGCGACTACAAGGTCCGGCTCCGCGAGAAGCAGCGGCTCCGCGCGCAGTACGACATCCGCGAGGCGCAGCTCCGCAACGCCTTCGACAAGGCCGCCCGGACGGGCGGCAAGACCGGCGAGGCACTCCTGGCCGACCTCGAATGCCGGCTGGACGCGCTCGTCCTGCGCGCCGGCTTCGCCCGGACGATCTACCAGGCCCGCCAGTTCGTCGTGCACCGCCACGTGCTGGTGAACGGGCGCCGCGTGGACCGCCCGTCCTACCGGCTGCGGCCCGGCGACGTCGTCACGGTCGCCGAGCGGAGCCGCGCGATGGCGCCCTTCCAGGTCGCGGCGGCCGGCGGGCACGCCGCCGAGGTCCCGCCCTACCTGGAGGTCCGGCACGACGCGCTCGCCGCCCGGCTCGTCCGGCTGCCCGAGCGCGCCGAGATCCCCGTCATCTGCGACGAGCAGCTCGTCGTCGAGCACTACTCCCGCTAGCGCAGGTCGCCGAGTTCCTCGCGGGCGGTCGTGCGCAGGACGCGCAGGGCGTCCACGAGGACGCGGCGCTGCTCCTCGGCGAGCGGGCCGGCGAAGTGCCGGCGCAGCGTCTCGGCGTGCACGGCAAGGGCCTCGTCCAGCTTCGCCCGCCCGGCAGGGGTGAGCCCGACCAGCTGGCGGCGCCGGTCGCCGGGCGCCGGCTCGCGGCGGACGAGCCCGGCCTCCTCCATCCGGTCGATGATGCGGGTCATGCCGCCGCTGGTCAGGATCAGCTCGCCGGCCAGCCCGCCCATCGACACCGCGCCGTCCTCACCCGCGCAGTCCCCGCCCGCGCCGGACAGCCTCAGCAGCACCTCGAAGACCGCGTGCCGGATGCCGCAGCGGCGCTCCAGTTCGCGGCCCGCGATCCGCTCCAGCACCGACGCCGCGCCGAGCAGCGCGCCGAACTCGTGCACCAGCTCGTCCGGGACGGTCGTGCCCGGTCCGTCGTGCTCCGTCACGGTCGCCATGATGCCCCCGCCTCGCTCCCGCGGCCCCGTCATCCGCGGAACACCGTCATCGGCATAACGCGCGAGCGCCCCGCACGGCTTCCGTGCGGGGCGCCCTGCGCCGTCTCAGCTCTTCACGGGCGGACTCAGTTCTTCGGCTTGTCGCTCTTCTCCGCCTTCGGCGACTTCGACGCGCCCCCGCCCGGGACGGCCGGCAGCTGGTTCTGGTTCTGCTGCTGGTTCTTGTTCTCGTCGTTGACGCCCGACGGGTACTGCCGGGTGATCCTCCAGTTCCCGTCGATCTTGGCGAGGGCGAGCCGGAGCAGCGTCGCGGGCTGGTTGACCGCGCCGTCCTTGGTCTTCAGCGAGATGTCCATCGTGATCACCGCCGTGGCGAACCGCTCGTCGACGCTGCCCACGAAGACCTGGTTGGTCTTGGAGGTCAGCACCACCGTGGGATCGGCCTGGAAGGCGCCGGCCACGGTCGGCACCGTGTTCTTCTTGTACTCCTCCAGCAGGTCGCCGGCCAGCAGCTTCTGCGCCTTGGCGGTCACCGCCTGGTAGTTCGAGGCGTTGTAGTTGTAGGCGACGTCGCCGTAGGCCGAGGCGACCTTGCTCACGGCCTCCCTGTCGTCCTGCTCGGACGACAGGGAACTGGCGCTCGTCCACTGCCAGATCGCCAGGCTCGCCAGCAGCGCGACCACGACCACCACCACGACCGCCTGCACCATGCTGAGGCCGAAGACCCCCGGTCGGTCCTCCGCGGACGCGGCGGCGGTCGTGCCGGCCGAGGCCTTCTTCGGCGCCTCCTCCTCGGCCTCGTCCTCCGGAGGCTCGAGACGGCTCGGACGCGGCTTGGGCTTGGCGGCGGGCTTGGCGGGGGCCTCGGCAGCGGCCTTGGCCGCCGGCTTGGCCGCCTTCGCCGGACGGGCCGGGGCCTCGTCCTCCGCCTCCTCGTCCTCGGCGTCGAGGGCCTCCAGGACCTCGTCGAGGTCCTCGTCGTCGATGACCTCGATGACCCGCACCCGGCGCTTGCGCCTGGCGGCGGGCTTCGCCGTCCGCTCCGCGGCCTCCGACTCGGCCGCACCGCTCTCGGCGGCCTCCGTCTCGCGGGCCGCGGTCTCGCGGGCCTCGGTCTCCTCGCGCGCCTCCTCGGCCGGGACCGCCTCGACCTCGTCGGCCTCGCCCTTTGTGGTCTTGGCTGTCACTTCGGATACTCCTCGGGGTCGGGATCAGTCCTTGCGCCGACGTAGTCGGGAAAGCCGGGACACCACGGGCACAGAGCCCATCATGACCCTGATCAGCACCAGCAGGGCGATGATCGGCGGAACGTACACCAGCCAGATCGGCGGTCCGCCCGAGGAGTCGCTGTTGTTCGCGGCCTTCCTCGCCTGCAGGTCCTTCTTCTCGTCGAGCGCGGGATCGTGGGTGGGGATCGTCTGGCCCGGGTCCTTGGCCTTGTAGGGCTTCTGCTTGGTCACCGCCGGGGCGCGGCCGCCCGGGCAGGTCGGCACCTGGTTCACCCGCGGCTGCGCGAGCGGGTACTTGTACTCCAGCGTGGCGGGCCTGTTCACCGTGACCTGGAAGACGACGTTCAGGACGGGCTTGCCCTGGTCGGTCCCGATCACGTTGTCCAGGACGACCTTGAGAGGCGGCGCCGCCGCGAGCGTCTGCCGCAGGTGGTTCAGGTAGTCGGGGTCGTACTTGCTGATGCCCAGATTGCCGAGCATGTCCACGGCGCAGCCGAAGTCCGGCTCGGTCTTGTCGAGCAGGTCGTTGACGGTGGTGAGCAGCCCGGGGCCCCGGTCCCGCAGCTCGGCGATCTGGCCCCGCACCTGGCTGAGCGCGGCGGTGAGCGCGGCCAGGTCGTCGATGCCCGAGCCGAGCGAACCGCGGTTCTCGTTCAGCACGTGGGTGATGCGGCCGAGGTCGTTGGTCAGCCCGTCCAGCAGCTCGGTGTTCTGCGCGAACGTCTGGGTGAGGTCGTCGCCGCCGTTGATGATCTGGCGGAGCGAGTCCTCGCGCCCGGCCCACCCGGCGGCCAGCTCCTGGGTGAGCACCTTGGCGTCGTCGGGGTTGATCGCCTTCAGGGTGTCGATGACGGCGCCGAACAGGTCGCCGTACTTCGGCGGGACCTTCGTCTGCGACACCGGTATGACGGTGCCGGGCTTCATCGGCGGGGCGTCGGCCTTGCCGGGGCCCGGGGTCAGCTCCACCACCGGCTCGCCCACCGCGGACTTGCGGGCCGCGGCGGCGGTGACCCCCTGCGGGATCTTGACGCCGCGGTCCATGTCCAGCCGGACGACGACCTTGTTCTTCGCCAGCCGCACGGAGTCGATCTTGCCGACCCGCAGGCCGAGGTAGTCGACCTCGAAGTTCGGGTGCAGGCCCGGCGAGGACTCGAACTCCGCGGTGATGTGGTAGGGCCGGTCGATGAAGTCGAACCGGACGACGTTGTTGAACGCCCACACCACCATCACCGCGGCGAGCACGCCGAACGCCGCCAGGTTGATCGTCAGCCGTCTGTTCATCCGCGCGGCTCCAAGATCTTTTCGAGGTCCGGAAGGGCGCCCTGGAGCTGCTTCGGGATCTCGGGCGTGCGAGCGGTCTTCTGCTTCTTCCGCGGGTCCTGGCCCAGTCCCGGGAAGACCGGGCTGCCGTCCGGCCAGACGATCCGCAGGAGCGGGTACAGCAGCAGCTGGCCGTCATAGGTCGCCAGCGGGAGCTTGTAGCTGAACTCGACCAGACCGTCCACCAGGTCCGTGAGCCGCTTGCGGTTGCTGCCGAGCTGCTCGAGGACGGGGTCGAGGTCGCGCAGCAGCGCCCGGAACCGCAGGATGCGCCCCTCCAGCACCTTGTCGTTCAGCTGCCGGGCCATCGTGGTGAGCTTGTCGACCATGTCGATGATCTTGTGCTTGTCCCGGTTCAGCATCCGGGTGGTGCGTTCGAGCTGCTCGGGGGTCCCGCCGAGGGCGTCGCTGCCCTTGGCGAGGGACCGGCCGAGCCGGGCGAACCGGTCCACCGACTCGCCGAGCTCGCGGCGCTGCTCCGCGAACATCCTGAGCAGCTCGCTCGCCTGCGCGATCGTCTTGTTCAGCTTCTGGCCGTTGCCGTCCAGGGCGGTGGCGCCCGCGTTCACGACCGTCGCGACGTCGTCCCCGGCGAGGGCCTGGATCAGCGGCCCCGCCTGCCCGACGACCTGCTCGAACGCCGGCTGGACGCTGGTGTCGGTGAGCACCGCGCCGGTGGCGAGGAACGGGCCGCGCTCCATGCTGGCGCCGGGCGGCATCTGCAGGTCCACGTAGTTCTCGCCGAGCAGCGAGGTCACCTTGATCTCCGCCCGGGTGCCCTGCGGGATCTTGACGTCGTCCTCGATGGACAGCGTCGCCTTCGCCTTGTACCCGGCGAGCTCGACCTTCGTGACGGTGCCGATCGTGATGTCGGACATCTTCACGCTGTGCCCCGCGACGAGGCCCTGCGCGTCGTCGAACGTGGCGGTGAGCGTCAGGTCGCCCTTCGGCGCTCCCGCCGTCTTGTACGAGCAACCGGAGACGGCCAGGGCCGCGGCCGCGACGAGCACCAGCAGCAGCCTGCCGCCGGCGGACGCGCGCCGCCGCGCGGCGTTGACGGGCCTGCCCATCAGTTGCCTCCGTTCTGCCAGGGACAGTTGGAGTTGGGTGCGGGCAGCGGGCATCCGACCTCGTCGGAGTTCATCAGCCCCTTGATCCAGGTCCGCAGGAACGCGTCCGTGGCGAACCGGATCTGCAGCGACTTGTTCTTCGGGTTGTAGCCGCCGATGATCGCGCCGCTGATGCCGGGCATCACGCGGATGAGCTGGGCCAGCTCCTTGGAGTTGCCCTTCAGGATCAGGGCCGTTCTGGTGAGGACCGCCAAGTCGTACGGCAGGTTGCCCTTGTACTTCTGCAGCAGCTTGTCGCCGTTCTTCGCCAGCTCCAGGATGCCGCCGATCAGCTGCTGCAGCTCGCCGCGCTCGGAGCTCAGCACCTGGCTCGCGGTGCCGAAGTCGCGGATCATCGTGCCGAGGATCTGCTCGCGCCCGCGCACCACCCCGGCCAGCCGGTCGAGGTTCCGCGCGACCTCGATGAGCTCCTTGTCCTGCCCGGCGACGTTCTCGACGAGCCGGGCGCTCTGCTCCAGGGTGGCGTTGAACTCCCCGCCGTTGCCCTTCACCGTGTCGGCGGCCGTGCCGAGCGCGCTCTGCATCTTCGTCGGGTCGAGCGCGTTGGCCAGGTTGGTGAAGGAGCTGAGCGCGTCGTCCACCTCGACGGGCACGTGGGTGCGCTCGATCGGGATGACGTTCGAGGTCTCCTTCTGCTGCCCCGGCTTCCACGCCGGATGCAGGACGAGGTTGCGCTCGCCGATCAGGTTCAGCGGGACGATCGAGGCCTGCACGCCCTCCGGCAGCGGGACGTCCCGGCGCAGATGGAACGTGACCTTGACCCGGTCGCCCTGGTTCTCGACCTTGTCGACGAGCCCCACGTCGGCGCCCATCACCTTGACCTTCGACTCCTCGTAGAAGGAGCGGGCCTTCGGTACGTACACCACCATGGTGCGGTCGCCGCTCGCGGACGGGGCGAGCGAGCAGCCGCCGAGCGAGGCGGTCATGGCGAGGCCGAGCGCGACGGCGACGCCTCTCACCCGGCCTCTCTCCCGGCCGCCGCCGGGGCCTGCGGGGGGCCGTCCCCCCGTGCCGACGCCGCTCATCAGTTGCCTCCCTGCGGTCGCCGCGACGAGATCGGACCGGGCGGCTGCAGCGGTCCGAGCCCGGTGAGCACGCCTTCGACGTACTGGCCGTTCCCCCTGAGGTTCGCGACCTGCTGGAACGTCGGGCCGAGCAGCGAGAAGTTCGTGTTCAGCGCGTCCATGTTGGGCGCGAGCCGCGTCGTCAGAAGGTGCAGGTTGGACAGCAGGCCGTCGAGCTCCTTCTGGTTCTTGGAGATCACGTTGGACAGCGTCCGGACGGTCCGGTTGCCCTGCCCGATCGCCGCGGCGAGCTCGTTGCGGCGGCGGACGAGCGACTGCAGCAGCACCTGGCTGGCGTCGATGATCTGCCGCAGCTCCTGGTCCTTGCCCGCCAGCGTGCCGGTGATCGTCTTGCTGTTCTCGATCAGCCGCTGGATCTCCGGGTAGGAGTCGTTCAGCGTCCGGGACAGCTCCTGGATGTTGACCAGGATGCGGCGCAGCTTCACCGCGCCCGGCGACTTGATCTTGTTGACCTCGGTGAGCAGCTTGTCGACGCTGCGCTGGTCGAGCTTGCCGACGATGTTCTGCGCGCCCTCCAGGGCGTCCGGCACGGTGAACGGGACGCTGGTGCGCGCCAGCGGGATCCGCCGCCGCGACTCCGGCACGTCCGCCATGTAGGGCTTGGAGACCGGACCGGAGAGCCGCAGGTAGCGGCCGCCGAGGAGCGTCGTCGTCTGGATCTCGGCCCTGGTCTTCGGGCCGAGGTCGATGCCGGCGTTCACGTGCCACCTGACGATGACCCTGCCGTGGGCGAAGTCGGGTTCCACGGAGGTGATCCGGCCGGACTTCACCCCGGCGACCCGCACGTCCTGGCCCTTCTTCAGCCCGGCGGTGTCGCTGAACTCCCCGCTCATCGTGTAGCCGCGGTCGAGCAGGTGCAGCTGGCCGATGGCGAACGCGAACACGCAGGCCGCGCCGAGCGCGGCCAGGGTGACGATGGCGACGACCTTCTGGTTGACGTCGCGCAGCGATTTCAGCGCCATCAGCCGCCACCCCCCAGCAGCATCTTCTTGAGCTTGGTGAGGTCGTCCTTGCTCGGCTGGCCCGCGCCGGCCGACCTCGGGACCTCCATCGGGAACGGGCAGGGGCCCTGCACGACGTTCAGGCAGAGCGCGTTGGTGCGCAGGAAGTGGCCGCCGTTCGCGGACGCGAACAGCTGCCGGAGCGTGAGCGGGAGCTGCTGCACCATCTTCTCCAGCTGGTCGACGTTCAGCCGGAACGTCTCGCTGAACCTGCCGAGGTTGGCGATGATGCGGGCGAGCTGCGCGTCGTTGCCGCCGAGCACCTGGTTGAGGTTGGTGGTGACGCCGGAGATCTCCACGACCGCGTTCTCCAGCAGCCGCCGGTTGTTCGCGAAGACCCTGGTCAGCGACTCCAGGTTGTCGACGCTGGCGGCGATCTGCCGGTCCCGGGTGGCGATCGCGTCGCTCACCGTCTCGTAGTCGTCGATCATCCCCTTGATCGTCTTCTTCCGGGCCGCGAACGTCTGGAGCAGCATGTCCAGGTTCTGGGTCAGCAGCGAGATGCTCTGCTCGTTGCCGTCCAGCGCCTGGGAGAAGGCGAAGAGGATCTTGTTGAGCTGGTTCGGGTCCAGGTTGCGGGTGAGCGGGCCGAGGCTGTTGACGATGTCGCCGAGGTCCACCACCGACCTGGTGTGCGGGACGCGGTCGCCGTTGCCCAGCTTGGCCTGGCTCGACCCGGGCTCCAGGTAGACGACCCGCTGGCCCATCACGTTGCGCCAGCGGATCGCCGCGGTGGAGTCGGCGGGCAGCCGGACCTCCTTGTCGACGGCCATCTTGACCACGGCCTTGCCGCGCACGACCTTGATGCTCTCGACCTGGCCGACGGGCGTGCCCGCGACCTTCACGGCGTCGCCCTCCAGCAGGCCGGTGACGTCGTCGAACGTCGCGGACAGCCGGTAGCGGGACTTGAAGCTCGTGCCGAGGATCTGCTGGCCGATGTAGAAGGTGAGCAGCCCGGTCAGCACCACGAACACCCCGAACTTCAGGATCGTGGTGTACTCGGGCCCGCGCGCGGCCTTGCCGCGCATCCGCGGGCTCACGGCCGCGTCCCCGTCGCCGCGCCGCCCTGCCGGCCCTGCTTGCCGCCCGCACCGGGCCGCGGTACGTCGAAGGCCGTCGCCTTGGGGGTGCCCGGGCAGACGTCGATGAAGATCTGGCAGAAGTCCAGCGGGAGGTCGTTGCGCGCCTGGGCGATCAGTGTGCCCTCCGGCCCGGGGATGCGGATGACCTGCGCCAGCAGGCCGAAGAACCCGGTCAGGCTGTCGATCAGGACCGGGACGTTGCGGCGCTGCCCGTTGACCACGTGCACGACCTGGCCGCCCGTGTCGATGATCTTGCCGAGGTTGCGGCCGTGCTGCTCCAGGTTGGTCCCGACCGTCTGCCCCAGCCTGGCCGACTGGTCCAGCAGCTGGGTGACCTTGTCGGGACGCTCGTTGATCACCCGGGACAGCTGGTTGAAGTCCCCGGCGAACCTGGTGATCGTGTCGCCGCGCGCCTCGAACGTGCCGGACAGGCCGTTGATGTCGTTCAGCAGCGACTGGATCGCGGCCCGGTCCTTGTAGGTCGCGTCGACGACGATCGCGCCGTTGTCGATCGTCCGGCGGAGCGCGGGCCCCTGCCCGGAGAGCCCGGCGCCGAAGGTGTGCAGGATCGTCGCCACGTCGTCGGGGTTGATCGCCCGCGTGAGCCGGTAGGTGGGCCAGGCCGTGTCCGACAGCTCCTGCGGGTCGTTGGTCTTCGAGATCCGCCCGCCGTCCTTCAGGTAGGGGCCGCTCAGCTCGTGCGCGCCGAGGTCGAGGGCGAGGTCCTTCGGGCCGAACACCGAGACCGGCTCGACGGTCGCGACCGCCGTGTCGGCGATCTTTATGCCCTTGTCGACCCGGAGCCGGACGGTGACCTTGCCGTTGCCGTCGAGCTTGATGCGGTCGACGGCGCCGACCGCGATCCCGCGGACCTTCACATCGGACTTGCCCGGGTCGAGCCCCTGCCCGGCGCGGTCGAACGTCGCCTCGTAGTAGGTGGAGCCCGCGTGGGACGGCGTGGAGCCGACCGCGACGAACGCCGCGGCCGCCGCGATGACGCCGGCGCCGACCAGCCCGAAGGCCGTCCGGGATCGGCTGGAGAGTGATTCGTCGCTCATCCGGTCAGCCTCACCGTGCCGCCGTTGCCCCAGAAGATGTACGACAGGACCAGGTTCATCAGGATCATCAGGATGGTCGACTCCCGGATGGCGCGGCCGGCGGCGACGCCGACGCCGACCGGGCCGCCCGCCGCGTAGTAGCCGCGGTAGCAGTGGATGAACATGATGATGAAGGCGAACACCGCGACCTTGATGACGCTGTAGAACACGTCGATCGGCGGCAGGTAGAGGTGGAAGTAGTAGTCGTAGATGCCGGGTGACAGGCCGAAGTACTGGATCGTGATGAACCTCGTGGCGAAGAACGCCATGAAGAGCGAGACCAGGTACAGCGGCACCAGCGCGATCACGCCGGCCGCGACCCTGGTGCACACCAGGTAGGCCAGCGAGTTGATGCCCATGACCTCCAGCGCGTCGATCTCCTCGGAGATCCGCATCGCGCCGATCTCGGCGGTGAACCCGGTGCCGACCTGCGCGACCAGCGCGACGCCCGCGATGATCGGGGTGACCTCGCGGACGTTGGAGTAGCTCGCGACCAGCCCGGTGAAGGCCTCGGCGCCGATGCGCTCCAGGCCCGGGTAGCCCTGCAGGCCGACCATCGCGCCGGTGGCGAGCGACATCGTCGCGATCACGAAGATCATGCCGCCGCCGATGACGAGCGCGCCGACGCCGACGGTGATGTCGCTGACCTGCTTGGCGAGGGTCTTGCCGTACTTGCGGCGGATGATGATGTCGAAGAACAGGTGGTACAGGACCCTGCCGAGGAAGACCGGCAGGTCGGCCGACGCGGCGAGGCCCGCGGTGCGGCCCCTGACGGCGCGGCCCAGCTTGCGGACGGGGGATATGGCGACCATCAGAACCTCGGGGGGAACAGGACCTGGTAGATCATGGTGAGGATGTAGTTCGTCGCGAACACCACGATCGAGGTGACGACCACCGCCTTGTTGACCGCGCGGCCCACACCGACGGGCCCGAAGTCGCAGTTCATGCCCATGTAGCAGGCGACGGCGGCGGCGATGAACCCGAACACCCACGCCTTGAACAGGGTGATCATCAGGTCCGAGAACTGCAGCAGGGCCGTGGCTCCGTCGAAGAACGCGCCGGGGCTGACGCCCTGCTGGATGACGTTGAAGTAGTAGCCGCCGACGATGCCCGCCAGGATCACCACCGAGCACAGCAGCCCGGACACCATGCTCGCCGCCCACAGCCTGGGGGTGACCAGGCGGTGGATCGGGTTGATGCCCATGACCTCCATCGCCGCGAGTTCGTCGCGGATGTTGCGGGCGCCCATGTCGGCGGTGATGGCCGACCCGCCCACCCCGGAGACCAGCAGCGCGGCGGCCAGCGGCGCCACCTGCTGGATCATCGCCGCGGTGAGCAGCGCTCCGGTGCCCGACTGGGCGCCGAGCTGCCGGGCGATGTCGCCCACCTGCAGGGAGATCGTCGCGCCCAGCGGAACCGCGATGAGCATCACGGGGACGCTGGTGACGCGCGCGAGGAACCAGCACTGCTCGACGAACTCGCCCCACCACTGGCGCAGGTCCCAGGTGCGGCGCAGCCCTTCGAGAAGGGTCACGCACAGCAGTCCGGTCTCGTCGAGCGCTCGCCCGACGCGTCTGCGTGCCAGGTCCGGGGCCTTGTTCAGGCTCAGGGCCATCAGCCGGTGCCCTCCCCCGGGGCGGGGATGCGAAGGGTCACTCCAGCCTCCTTTGTGCTCGGACGTCGGCGCCCATCCGAAACACCGGATCCTGCCGTGCCACGGCGGCGCCCTCGTCTGCTCTGTCGTGCGCGCCACAGCGGTCTCGGCCGAGACCGGTTACCACACGCGGATCCGCGCACCGTCAAGAGCACACGGGCACCGCCTGTGATTTGAGGCACTCTATTGGAAGAAGGTCTAAGAAGCGAGTACTTACATCTGGTTTTGTCCGAAGCTACGATCAGCCGGTGCAGACCGAGGCGCGACGAGGCGTAGAAGAAGAGATGAACGACCGCGTGGACCCCCTGGTCATGGGCGTCCGCGACCGCTGGGAGGACCAGGGGCTGCTCGGCGATCCGTGGCAGTTCCTGGCGATCTGCTCGGTCGGGCGGCTCAACCAGTTGCTCAAGAAGGCGCTGGACGTCGAGCTGAAGCGGCTGGATCTCACCCAGACCGGATACTTCCTGCTGACCACGCTGGCCCTCACCGTCCACGGGCGTGCCCGGCTGAGCACGCTCGGCCGGATCCTGATGATGCATCCGACGACGGTGAAGCTCACCGTGGACCAGCTGGAGGCGGTCGGGCTCGTCCGCCGTACCCCGCACCCCCGCGACCGGCGCGCCACGCTCGTCGAGGTCACCGAGGCGGGACGGGAGCGGGCCAACGAGGTGAGCCTGGCGCTGGAGGCGCCCGGCAGCGCCCTCGCGGCGTTCGACGGGATGCACCGCGAGCTGTTCGAGGCGCTGCAGCCGGCGCGTCTCGCCGCCGGCGACGTGGAGCTGCTCAACCCCGGCGGGGAACGCGGCCGTGGACGCCGGGCCGGGTGAACCGGGTATCGTCCGGCCTGCGTACTTGCTCGTCGATGGCACGTAGCGGCTCATCGACGACACGACACCCGGGCGATAAGGCGGTCTTCTCCTATGCCACAGAGTCACGGCACGCGCAGACGTCCCGCCGAGGAAGCCGGAGCCGCTCGCCGAGGCGCGGGGGGCCGCCGCTCCTCCAGGAAGGCCGGCACCAGGCGCGCCACGCGCGTGCCGGAGCCGCGCACGGCCCCTGACGGCCGCGACGCGGCGGACCCCTACGGGCCGGACCCGTTCGGGCCGGACGAGCCCCGCGACCCGTACGGGAGGCCCGAGGCGCCCGGCGACGCCCCCGAAGGCGGCGGCCGCGTGCGCCGGGTGCTCACCAGCAACGTCACCATCACCATCGCGGCGATCGCCGCGCTCGGCACCGCGCTGACGGTGGTCGACCTCGGCAGCTTCGTCGACGACGCCAGCGAGCCGCCGAAGGCCGCCAGTGCGGGCCTGTCGACCAACGACATGCTCGCCAAGCTGACCTCGGCGTCCGACATGGACAAGGTCGCGGCCGACGCCGTCGCCGTCGCCAAGGAGCGCGCCTACAAGGAGCACCAGCGCGAGCTGAAGCGGCTCAAGGAGAAGGCCAAGCGGGACGCGGCGGCGCGGGCGAAGCTCAAGGCCCAGCAGGAGCGCGAGCGGCTCGCCAAGTCGAACCCGAGCGCCGGGCAGAACAAGGCGTACGGCAAGAAGATGAACGAGCTCAAGGGGTGGGGCCGCTGCTGGCCGTCCCTGCTGACGCTGTGGAACCACGAGAGCGGCTGGAACGAGCGCGCCGAGAACCCCTCCAGCGGCGCCTACGGCATCCCGCAGGCGCTGCCCGGCTCCAAGCTGGCCAGCGCGGGCGCCGACTGGCGCACCAGCTCCCCCACCCAGATCGCGTGGGGGCTCGGCTACATCAAGGCGCGCTACAAGGACCCGTGCGGCGCCTGGTCATGGTGGCAGGCGCACCACTGGTACTGAGCGTACTGACCGCGATACGGCGGGCCCGCGTCCCGCGAACTGGCACCATGGAGGGATGCGGACGAGCAGGGCGCGCCGCGCCGGCGACGAGCGCGCGAACGGCACGGGTGAGGGCGCCGGAGGCGAGGGCGGCGGGGGCCGCCAGTGGGCCCGGGCCGACGCGACCCGGCAGGCGCTGCTGACCGCGGCGCTCCAGGTCTTCGCCGACCGCGGCTACGCCGACGCGGGCATCGCCGAGATCGTCGAGCGGTCCGGCATCAGCGTCGGCAGCCTCTACCACCACTACGGCGGCAAGGCCGGGCTGTACGTGGCGCTGTGGGAGGACCTCACCGCCGAGCAGGAGGCGAGCGCCGCGCAGGCGGTCTCCGCCGCCCGCAAGGAGGGCGAGTCCGACCCGATCGCGCTGTTCATCGCGGGCGCCCGCGCCTACCTGCGGGTGTGCTGGGAGCGGCGCGAGGCGGCCCGGCTGTTCCTCGCCGGCGAGGGCCCGTCCGGGTCGTCGCTGATGCGCCGCAGCCGCGCCCAGCACTGGATCGCGCAGAACACCAAGCTGCTGCGCGGCCGGTCCGGCGACGCGCCCGCCGGGCGGCCCGAGCAGGTGCTCAGCCTCGTGCTCACGACGGTGATCGGCGAGGCCGGGCGGGAGATCGCCACCGCCGAGAGCGAGGCGGAGGCCGCGGAGATCATCGACGAGGTCTGCCGCATCCTGATCCGCCTCGCCCGCTGAGCCCGCGCGTTGCTCCCGGGCGGGAGAATGCACGCATGACTCTTGGGACGATCGTGCTGACGGGTGCCGCCGGACGGGTCGGCACCGCGCTGCGGGCGCCGCTGCGCGAGGAGGCGGAACGGCTGGTGCTGGCCGATCTCGCGCCGCTGCGCGCCGAGGCGCCGAACGAGGTCGCGCACCGGACCGACCTGTCGGACGCGGCGCGGATCGTCGAGGGCGCCGACGCGGTCGTCCACCTGGCCGGCGTCCCGGACGAGGCGCCGTTCCCCGAGCTGGTCGAGGGCAACATCCTCGGCACCCACCGCGTGCTGGAGGCCGCCCGCACCGCCGGGGTGCCGCGGGTCGTCCTCGCCAGCAGCAACCGGCTGACCGGCTGCTACCCCTCCACCGAGACCGTGTCGCCCGCCATGCCCCCGCGGCCCGACGGCCTGTACGGGGTCAGCAAGGCCGCGGTCGAGGCGCTCGGCCGGCTCTACGCCGACAAGTTCGGCATGGACGTGGTGTGCCTGCGCATCGGCAGCCTCGAACCGCGCCCGACGGAGCCGCGCCACCTCGCCACCTGGCTGAGCCACCGCGACTGCGCGGGGTTCGTCCTCGCGGCGCTGACCGTCCCGTCGCCGGGGTTCCTCGCCGCGTACGCGGTGTCGGCCAACGCGCGCCGGTTCTGGGAGCTCGACGAGCGGCTCGGCTACGTCCCGCAGGACGACGCCGCCTCCTACGGCGTGCCCGACACGTTCGTCGCGGACGGCGTCCCGCAGGGCGGCGACTTCGCGTCCGCCCAGTTCACGCTGCGGCACCTGGAGGGCTCCGCGGGACGTGCGTGACGTTCGGGTCACAAGGGGTGCGACGGACCGTTATCCTGACCTTCTGGTTACCGGTTCCTGACGGAAAGTCGAAGGGGTCCATGCCGACGTCGACCTGGTTCCGCCTCAACGTCGCCAAGCGCGAACGCGTCCTCGAAGTGGCGATGCGCGAGTTCGGGGAACACGGGTACTCGACCGGCAGCCTCAACACGATCGCGCGCGAGGCCGGCATCGCCAAGGGCTCGCTGTTCCAGTACTTCAGCGACAAGCTGGAGTTCTTCGCGTTCGTGTGCGACGAGACGTCGCGCCGCATCCGCGAGGAGATGGAGCGCCGCATCGCGCGGATCGAGTTCGACCAGCCCTTCGACGAGTGGCTGGTCGACGTCCTGTGCGACTGGACCGAGTACATGGCCGACCACCCGCTGGAGCGCGGCGTCACCGCGGCCACGAACTTCGAGCTCGACAACAGCGTCCGGTCCGTCGTCCGCGACACGGCCAACCAGCACTACCTGCTCGTCATCCACCCGACGCTGGAGCTGTGGAAGGCGCAGGGCGCCATCCGCGAGGACGCCGACCTGGAGGTCCTCGCCACCTGGCTGATGACCATCCTGCCGTTCCTCGCGCTGGCCCCGTACTACGACGGCCTCGACCCGATCCACGACCTGCGCGGCCGCGCCCCCGCCGAGCAGCGCCCGGTGATCCGCCAGCTCGTCGCGGGCTTCAGCCCCATCTTCGCCCCCAGAAAGTGACCCGGGTCCTCCGGCTCAGGCCTCCAGCTCCGCGACCAGCACGTCCATGTGGCGGGCGGCCATGCGGGCGGGGCGCGGGAGTTCGGCGGCGTCGGCGGCCGTCAGGACGCGCGGGTTCGCGAGCCGGCGGACGCGGCCGAGCCGCTCCACGCCGCCGCGCCCCTCGGCGAGCAGGTTGCGGACCCAGTCGGCGTCCCGCCCGTACGGCAGCCCGACGATGAGCCGGTCACCGCTGCGGAACGCGGTGACCGGCGTCCGGTACTCGCGGCCCGACCTGCGCCCGCGGTGGACGATCATCGCGAAGGGCGGGAGGTAGGGGGCGTAGACGCCCTGCACGCGGTTCGTGACGACCTTGTTGAACCGGGCGACCGATCTCGGCATCAGCGGTTTCACCATGCCTCCTCCCTAGCACGTCCTCAGCGGGTGAGGATGTACTCCTCCGGCTTCGCCTTGCGGGAGCCGGCCCAGAACTCGAACGTGTGGCCCGGCCAGATGGTGCGGTTGACGCCCTGGTCGTCGAGGTACCAGCTGTTGCAGCCGCCCTCGTTCCAGACGGCGCGGCGCAGCCGCCGCTGCATGCGGTCGTTGAAGCGGCGCGCGGCGTCCGGCTTCGGCTCGATGGCGTCGGCGCCGGCCTCCTGCATCAGGCGCAGGCAGCTCAGCACGTGCTGGATCTGCACCTCGATCATGAAGACGACGGAGTTGTGGCCGAGCCCGGTGTTCGGGCCGAGCAGCATGAAGAAGTTCGGCATGCCGGGGATCGTGGTCCCGCGGTGCGCCTCGATGCCGTCCGCCCAGATCTCCTGGAGCTTGACGCCGTCCCGGCCGGTGACGCGCAGGTCGGTGAGGGCGTCGGTCACCTTGAAGCCGGTGCCGTAGATGATGCAGTCGACCTCGTACTCGCGGCCGTCCGCGGTGACGACCGAGTTCTCCCGCACCTCGGCGATCCCGGAGGTCTCCACCTCCACGTTGGGACGCGCGAGCGCCGGATAGTAGTCGTTGGACAGCAGGATCCGCTTGCAGCCGATCGTGTAGTCCGGCGTGACCTTCGCGCGCAGCTCCGGGTCGGGGACCTGGTTGGCGATGTGCCGGCGGGCGATCTTCTCCTGCGGGGTGGACAGCCGCGGGTCGATCGTGAAGCCGACCGCGCGGGCCTCCAGCGCCCAGTAGATGCCGCCGCGGAACGCGCGGGCGGCGCCCGGCACCTTCCCGAACAGCGTGCGGACGGGGGCGGGGATGGGCACGTCCGGCTTCGGCTGGATCCACGGCGGCGTCCGCTGGAAGACGACGAGCTCGCTCGCCTGCTTCGCGACCTTCGGCACGAACTGGATCGCGGACGCACCCGTCCCGACGACGGCGACGCGCTTGCCGGTGAGGTCGTAGGAGTGGTCCCACTCGGCGGAGTGGAACGCCGTCCCCTGGAACCGCTCGACGCCCGGCAGGTCGGGGTAGGACGGGACGTGCAGCGCGCCGATGCCGGACACGATGGCCTTCGGGGTGAGGACCGTCCCGTCTGCGAGCGCCACCTTCCAGCGGCGGGCCTCGTCGTCGTACTCCATGGAGTCGACCTCCGCGCCGAAGCGGATGTGCTCGCGCACCCGGTACTTGTCGGCGGTGCGCTCCATGTAGGCGCGGATCTCCGGCTGCGGCGCGAACATCCGCGTCCAGCCCGGGTTCAGCTCGAAGGAGAAGGAGTACATGTGCGACGGGACGTCGCAGGCGCAGCCGGGGTAGGTGTTGTCGTGCCACGTCCCGCCCAGCGCCTCGCTCTTCTCCAGCACGACGAAGTCGTGGAAGCCGGACTGCTTGAGCCGGATCGCCATGCCGAGGCCGGCGAACCCTGAGCCGATGATGACGATCGCCGGGGCGCGCTCGCTCATGACCTCTCCTCTCGGATAACCTACTTCCGGTAAGTTACCGGGAGTAGGTTACTGACGGTAGGTCCAACAGAGGGGAATCTCCTGTGAGTGCCGCCACACCCCCTACCCGCAGGCGCCGCATGTCGCGCGCCGAACGCGAGCAGCAGATGCTGGACGTGGCGGAGCGGGTGTTCGGCGAGCGCGGCTACCAGGCCGCCTCCATGGACGAGATCGCCGAGCGCTGCGGCGTCTCCAAGCCGATGCTCTACGAGTACTTCGGCTCGAAGGACGGCCTGCTCGTGGCGTGCGTGAGCCGCTCCAAGGCCGAACTGTTCGAGGCCACCCAGAAGGCGATGGCGGGCGCCACCGCCCCCGAGGACATCCTGTGGCGCGGGATGGTCGCCTACTTCCGGTTCATCGACGAGCACAGCAGGTCGTTCGCGATGCTGCTGCGCGAGCCGACGGCCGCCACCCCGGACGCCGTCCAGGCCGTCGACGAGACGCGGCGGCAGCAGAGCTCGCTCATCGCGGGGGTGCTCCGCACGTTCGCGCCGGCCGCGCCGGACGGGGTCGTCGAGGCGTACACGCAGATCATCATGGGCGCGAGCGAGCGGATGGCGCTGTGGCAGACGAGCCGCCCCGACGTGTCGGCGGAGGACGCGGCCCGGTACATGACCGACTTCTGCTGGAACGGCCTCAGTCCCTATCTCGCGACCGCCGCCGGGGAAGCGCGTCCAGCGCCCCGATGAGCAGGTCGAGGCCGAACTCGAAGTCGGTCTCGGGATCGACGTCGGCCAGCGCGGGGCCGTAGGCGAGCACGTGCGGGAACTCCTCCGGGTCGAGGCGCGTCCACGACTCGGCGCCGTTCTCGGCGAGGTGCCCCAGCATCTTCGCCATGCCGATCTCGCGCATCTGGGCGCCGAGCGCGTAGGCGATGAGCGCCCGCATGATGCGCACGGCCGTCGCGCCGTCGAAACCGGCCGCGTCGGCGAGCGCCAGGGCGCGCTCGGCCGGCCGCAGCCCGACCGGCGTGTCGACCTTGTGGGTCAGGACGATCGACATGCAGCGCGGATTGTCGTGGGCGACCTTCCGGAACGCCCGGACGAGCGCACGCGCGCGCTCCTGCCACGGCTCGGACGGGTCGTCGGGAAGTTCCAGCCCCGCGACCACATGCTCGGCCACGCCCTCCAGCAGCGCCTCCTTGTTGGGGACGTGGTTGTAGAGCGACATCACGGCGACGTCCAGCTCGGCGGCGACCCGGCGCATCGACAGCGCGTCCGCGCCCTCGCGCTCGATCATCTCGACCGCCGCCTGCACGATGCGCGCCCGGGTCAGCCCCGGCCGCGGGGTGTCGGACGTCACACGCCTCGCCATCGCTCGCGCTCCTCCTCGCCGTTGACAGCGATAAGTGTCCCATGACACGGTACGTACACCGTACGTAAGACGTACACCGTACGTATCGGCTCGGTGAGCCGCGGCATCGTACGTATCGGCGCGCGGCCCGTGTCCGCGCTCGGGGAGGACGCCCATGTCGACCCACGACCTCTACACCGATCCCGTCCAGTCCGGCGCCTGGACCGTGCCGATGGCCGGCGACGCCAGGTTCACCTGGGAGTACGACGACGGCCGCGACCGCCTCCTCGCCCTCTACCAGAAGGGCAAGGACAAGCAGTGGGACTCGGTCAAGCGCATCGACTGGGACCTGGAGGTCGATCCGCACGACGTGCTCGGCGTGCCCGACCAGTCCCTCGCCATCTACGGGACGAAGTACTGGGACAGGCTGTCGGAGAAGGAGCGCGGTGAACTGCGGCAGCACTCCACGTCGTGGCAGTTCTCCCAGTTCATGCACGGCGAGCAGGGCGCCATGGTCACCGCCGCCCGGATCGTGGAGTCGGTGCCGGACCTCGACTCCAAGTTCTACTCCGCCACCCAGACGATGGACGAGGCCCGCCACGTCGAGCTGTTCGCGCGGTTCCTGCACGAGAAGGTCGGGATGGTCTACCCGATCAACACGAAGCTGCAGGACCTGCTGGACGAGACCCTCACCGACTCGCGCTGGGACATGCCCTACCTCGGCATGCAGGTGCTGATCGAGGGCCTGGCGCTCGCCGCGTTCGGCGTCATCCGCGACATCACCACCAAGCCGCTGCCCAAGCAGATCCTCGCCTACGTCATGCAGGACGAGGCGCGCCACGTCGCGTTCGGGCGGCTGGCGCTGCGCGACTACTACAAGCAGCTCTCGCCCGCGGAACTGCGCGAGCGCGAGGACTTCGTCATCGAGGGCTGCTACCTGATGCGCGACCGCATCCGCGGCCGGGAGATCTGGACCAACTTCGGGATCGACCCGAAGGAGGTCGACGAGATGGTCGAGAACTCCCCGTACATGCGGATGTTCCAGAGCCTGCTGTTCAGCCGCATCGTGCCGTGCGTGAAGGACATCGGGCTGTGGAGCGACCGCATCCGGCGCGCCTATGACGACATGGGCGTCCTGGACATGTCCAAGGCCGACCTCGACGCCCTCATGCACCAGGACGAGGAGATCGCCGAGAAGGTCGACGCCGAGCGGTTCGCCGCCGAGGAGGCCGCCCGCAAGGCCGAGGTGGACGGGGTCATCGCCGACGCGGCGGCGGGCTGAGTAAGTTCAGATCATTCGATCCGCCGCACACCTCGGAGGTCTGGATGCCCCTCGCGCACTTCGACGGAGCGCTCGCCGTCGTCACCGGAGCCGGCAGCGGCATCGGCCGGGCCGTCGCCCTCGCCCTGGCCGAGAACGGCGCCACCGTCGTCGCGGCGGACATCGACCTGCCCGCCGCCGAGCGCACGGTCTCCCTCGCCAAGACGCTCGGCGCGGGCGGCACCGCCTACCAGGTGGACGTGGCCGACGAAGCCGCGATGGAGGAGTTCGCCGCGCGGGTGAAGGAGACCCACCGCGTCCCCGACATCGTCGTCAACAACGCGGGCATCGCGGTCACCGGCCCCTTCCTCGACACCGGCGTCGAGGACTGGGAGCGCATCCTCGGCGTGAACCTGTGGGGCGTCGTCCACGGCTGCCGCCTGTTCGGCCGCCAGATGCGCGACCGCGTGCACGCCCTGCCCAACAAGCCAGACAAGCCGAACTTCGGCGGCCACATCGTCAACATCGCGTCCGCCGCCGCGTTCGCCCCGTGGCGCGCGATGCCCGCCTACTGCACGACCAAGGCCGCCGTCCTCATGCTCAGCGAATGCCTGCGCGCCGAACTGGCGGGCTCGCGCATCGGCGTGACGGCGGTCTGCCCCGGCTTCGTCAGCACCAGCATCGTCGACAACGCGATCCACCTGGAGGGCGACGCCGAGGCCCGCGCACGCCTGCGCAGCCGCGGCCAGCGGGCCATCAAGCTGCGCAACTACCCGCCGGAGAAGGTCGCCGAGCGGGTCGTCCACGCCATCATCAAGAACAAGCCCGTCGTGCCCGTCAACGCCGAGGGGCACCTCCTGCACGCCCTGTCCAGGGTCTCCCCCGCCTCCCTGCGCCTCCTGGCCAGGATCCCCGCCCGGGGTTAGCGTCCCCTCCGGGCGCGGCCCCCCGACTCTCCACGCGGTGAGAGGAGAAGGATCGATGCCCCCCGACGTCCTTTCGAGCGACGGCCGTCCCCGGAACTGGACGGCGCGGATCCGGTGCGGCGACGGCGACCACACGCTGGAGCTGACCCACCGGGAGGTGGTCGCCGAGCGGCTGCTGCGCGCGTCCCGCAAGCACTCCTTCGACCCGGACGTGGACGTCGACTGGGACGCCCCGCAGGACCCGGACATGTTCTACCTCCCGCCGCGGCTCGTCTCGATCTACGAGACGCCGCTCTGGGACGGGCTGACGCACCGGCAGCGGGTGGAGCTGACCAAGCGGGAGATGTGCAGCATCGCCTCGTTCGGCATCTGGTCGGAGATGCTGCTGATGCAGTCGCTGGTGATGCACGCCTACCGCCACCGCTACGACAGCGACCACGTGGCGTACGCGCTGACGGAGATCGCCGACGAGTGCCGCCACTCGAAGATGTTCGGCCGGATGGTGCGCACCTGCGGGCTGCGCACCCACCGGCCCCGGGCGCTGGAGTTCCACCTCGCCAAGCTGTACGGGGCCGTGTACGACCCGATGCCGATGTTCGCCGGGACGCTGATCGTGGAGGAGTTCACCGACGCGTTCCAGCGGCTGACGTTCCCCGACGAGGAGATCCAGCCGGTGATCCGGCAGGTCACCCGGATCCACGTGGTCGAGGAGGCCCGGCACATCAGGTACGCGCGGGAGGAGCTGAAGCGGCTGGTCGCGGAGGTCCCCGCGGTCCGGCGGCGGATGGCGGCCTACGGGATGGCGCACGCGACGCGGCTGATGACCACGCAGGTCATCCATCCGTCCTGCTACACGGCGGTGGGGCTGGACCCGCGGCTGGCGCGGCGCGTGGCCGCGCGCAGCCCGCACCGGCGCGCCACGATGGCGTGGGCGTTCCGCAAATGCACCGCGTTCTTGGACGAGGTCGGTTTCCTGGACGGCCGGGCGCGCGAAGTGTGGATCAGGGCGGGCCTCCTGGAGCGGTGAGCGGGACGCCGGGCGGCCATTTGTCTCACCGTCGAACCGAGTATTAGAAAATGGTTCACAAATGGCGGGGCATTGGTCCTTGTGCGGGCATGAAAAAGGGCCGCGGAGCGGGGACCACTCCGCGGCCCGTCGACGAATAAGGGCAGCTAGACCCGGGTGTTGCGCACCCAGGACACTCCTAGCGATGGCATGGTCACGTCGTCGAACGCCTCCTCCCCGCGCATTGCGGCGCAACCGATCTTCGACTGGCGCGGGAGCTCGATCGGCACGCCCCTCCCCTTTACCGCCTCACCTTAGAAGGTATTGACAGAAGTGATGCCATGATCGGCCGATTCAGGTCAGAAATGATTTAGTGCGGTGAGGACTTCGCGGGCGACGGCGGCGGCGGTGCCGAGGCAGGCCCGCTCGCGCGCGTCCCGCCGTCCGCCGCGCGGCGCCTGCTCGCTGTAGCTGACCGTGAAGACCGCGTTGCGGACGCGGGCCGTGATCTGCCCGACCACGGTCGGCTGCCCCTCGTCGGTCTTGAACCAGCGGTACGCCTCGTCTCCGATGCCCTGCTGGCGCTCCAGGGTGACGGTCCGCACGAGCGGGGCGTCGTGCGCCTGCGCCCACTGCGCGTCGTAGTAGCCCTCTGCGTCCTGGACGGGGGTGGCGGTGTCGCCCGGCGCGTACAGGTGCGCCTCGACGCGCAGCCAGCGGAACGCCGAGCCGGTCGAGGAGTAGGTGCAGGTGGTGAGCGTCGAGTTCGCGCTCTGCCGCCGCGTCGCCTTCGGGACGGCCCGCTCGACCGTGCTCGCCGCGACCGTCCCGCACGGCGCCGGGAGCGCGGTGATCACCCGCTGCGCCGGGGCCGGCGACCCGCCGGCGCTGCTCGGCGGCGGCTGCGACCGGCCGTCCGGCGGCGTCCGCCGCGGGGCCGCCGCGTCGTCCCGCTGCCCGGACACGACCAGGACGACCGCGACCGCCGCCGCGGCGAGCGCCACCGCCGCCGCCAGCAGCGCGATCAGCCTGCGCGGCCGGCGCCCCGGCTGCGGCGGCTCCGGCCCCGAGTACGGCCGGTGGAACGGTTCGACCGGACGCCGAAGGCCCACGCCGCGCTCCTCACTCCGTCTCGTCGATCGGCCCGCATCCGCCAACGTAACCAGGGCCGCGGCGCCTGACCAGGGCCCCGGGCGGTGCCGACTGTCAGGCCCGGTGGTCACAATGAGGGGATGCTGATAGCGGACATCGCGCGGACCTCGGAGGCGGTCGCGGGCACCTCGGGCCGCAAGGCCAAGGTATCCGCGCTCGCGGAGTGCCTGCGCGCGGCCGACCCGGGCGAGGCCGCGACCGTGGTCGCCTACCTGTCCGGTGAGCTGCCGCAACGCCAGATCGGGGTGGGCTACGCCGCGCTGCGGGACGTGCCGCCGCCCGCCGCCGCGCCGTCCCTGACGGTGCCCGAGGTCGACGCGGCGTTCGGTGAGATCGGCGCCGTGTCCGGGCCCGGGTCCGTCGCGCGGCGGCGCGAGCTGCTCGCGGCGCTGTTCGGCCGCGCCACCGCCCCCGAGCAGGACTTCCTCATCAGGCTGCTGGCGGGCGAGCTGCGGCAGGGCGCGCTGGACGGGGTGATGGCCGAGGCGATCGCGTCGGCGGCCGGGGTGCCCTCCGCCGAGGTCCGGCGCGCGTTCATGCTGCGCGGCTCGCTCGGCCCGGTCGCGACGACAGCACTGGCCGAGGGCGTGGAAGGGCTGCGCGGGTTCACGCTGGAGGTCGGGCGGCCGGTCAAGCCGATGCTGGCCGCCGCCGCGCCGTCGGTCGACGAGGCGTTCGCCAAGCTCAAGGCCGAGGCGGCCGTGGAGTGGAAGCTCGACGGCATCCGCGCGCAGGTGCACGTGTCCGGCGGCGAGGTCCGGGTGTTCACCCGGACGCTGGACGAGATCACCTCCCGGCTTCCCGAGGTCGTGGAGGCCGTGCGCGGGCTGCCCGTCCGGGCGGCGGTCTTCGACGGCGAGCTGATCGCCCTGCGCCCGGACGGCCGTCCCCACCCCTTCCAGGTCACCTCCGCCCGCACCGCGACCCGCACGGCGAAGGACACCGAGCCCGTGCCGCTGGCCGTCTTCCTGTTCGACGTGCTGCACCTCGTGGAGGCCGAGGGCGACGCGCGCGGCGAGAACCTGCTCGACGCGCCCGGGGCCGAGCGGTACGAGGCGCTCGCCCGGGTCGTCCCCGAGGAGCTGCGGATGCCCCGGGTGGTCACCGGCGACCCCGCGCGGGCCAAGGAGGTCTTCGACGAGGCCGTCGCGCGCGGCCACGAGGGCGTCGTGGTCAAGGCCCTCGACACCCCGTACACGGCCGGGCGGCGCGGCGCCGGCTGGATCAAGGTGAAGCCCCGGCACACCCTCGACCTCGTCGTGCTCGCCGTCGAGTGGGGGCACGGCCGCCGCCAGGGCCTGCTGTCCAACCTGCACCTCGGCGCCCGCGACCCCGAGACCGGCGGCTTCGTCATGCTCGGCAAGACGTTCAAGGGGCTCACCGACGAGCTGCTCGCCTGGCAGACGAAGCGGCTCCGCGAGCTCGCCGTGCGCGAGGACTCGTGGACCGTGCACGTCCGGCCCGAGCTGGTCGTCGAGATCGCGTTCGACGGCGTCCAGCACAGCCCCCGCTACCCCGGCGGCATCGCGCTGCGGTTCGCCCGCGTCCTGCGGTACCGGCCCGACAAGTCGGCCGCCGAGGCCGACACGATCGACACCGTCCGGGCCGTCGCCCCGGTCATGGACTGAGCGACCCCGTCAGGGGCGCAGCTCGGTCGTCTCCGCGGGCGGCGCCTCCCCAGGTGCCGCTCCCCTCGCCGGTGCTCCCCTGGAGGGCGTGCCCCTGGGCGGCTGCTCCTCTTCATGGGCGCGGCCGCGAGCCCGCCGGGTGGACGCGGCGCGGTCACGGATCCGCGACCCGGTCCGTCCCCGCACGCGCGGCAGAGCGCGGCGGCGCGCGCGGGCGGCGGCCTCCCGCCGGGCGCGGGCCACGGCGCCCCGCTCGGCGCGGGCGGCGGCCTCCTGCTCGGCCCGGACGGCCGCGCGGCGCGCCGACCGGCGCTCGGACCGGCGCGCCCGGCCGCGTTCGGCGCGGCGCTCGGCCCGGCGCTCGGCGCGCGCGGCCGCGCGGGCCATCCTGCGTCGGCGGGCCCGCTCGGCGACGTCGGCGCGGCGCTGCAGCAGCTCGGGCGGGATGAGGTCGTGCCGGCCCGCGATGAACTCCTGCACCCAGATCTTGGCCTGGATCAGCGGCCGCCTGAGCCGCTTCTCGCGCCGGACGGCCCGCTGGTAGCGGCGCGAGTCGGGGTCGTAGCGCCAGCGCGACCAGGGCGAGCCGGGCCGCGCCACCCGGATCGCGCCGAAGATCAGCAGCGCGGGCACGAACAGCCCGAGCAGGCCCGTCCAGATCTTGCCCTTGAGCAGCGTGATCACGGCGAGCACGAGGTTGACGGCCAGGGAGGCGACGTAGACGCGGGTGATCAGCCCGGTGCCCGGGTCGGGCGCGATGCCCTCGTAGCCGAGGGGGCGGATGCCGAGCAGGAGCAGCCCGGTCACCGCCATGGCGACGAACACGGCGTCGACGGACGCCCGGCCCTTCTCCGTCCAGTAGACGTCGCTGAGGTGCAGGATCAGCGCGAACTCGTCCAGGACGAGGGCGGAGCCCATCCCGAACACCACCGCCGCCGCGAGGTCGAGGCCGACGTAGGCGTCCGGGACGGCGAGGCTCGCCACCCCGCCCACCAGCATCAGCACGACGCCGAACACGACGTGGTGGATGTGCACGTCGCCGACCGCCACGTTCCGGAACCACCAGCGCACGTTGGCGCGGATCAGCCGGACGTTCACCCGCGTCAGCACGAAAGTGACCATGAACGCGACGAAGAAACCGAACAGCGGAAGCCGCCCGGTCGCCACGATGCGTTCGTCGAACATCTCGATCATCTGCCCCCCGCCATCTCAATGATGCACCCTGACATGCGCGGATATCGTGGGACCCTGCCGACGATCAAGAGGAGCACCGCCGTGAGCCGTATCGTGGACCGCTGCGATCCCGGGTACCGGGCGTGGATCGCCGAGGCGGTCCGACTGGTGGAGGCCGACGCCAACCGCAGCGCCGACACGCACCTGCACGTCTTCCCGCTGCCCCCGGAGTGGGGCATCGACCTCTACCTGAAGGACGAGTCCGTCCACCCCACGGGTTCACTGAAGCACCGGCTCGCGCGGTCGCTGTTCCTGTACGGGCTGGCGAACGGCTGGATCCGCCAGGACACGACGATCATCGAGGCGTCCAGCGGGTCCACCGCCGTGTCGGAGGCGTACTTCGCGCGGCTGCTCGGCCTGCCCTTCGTCGCGGTCATGCCCGCCACCACCAGCCCGGAGAAGATCCAGCTCATCGAGTTCCACGGCGGCCGCTGCCACCTGGTGGACGACCCGTCGGCGATCTACGAGGAGTCGCGGCGGCTCGCGGCCGAGTGCGGCGGCCACTTCATGGACCAGTTCACCTTCGCCGAGCGGGCGACGGACTGGCGCGGCAACAACAACATCGCCGAGTCGGTCTTCGAGCAGATGCGGCTGGAGCGCTTCCCCGAGCCGTCCTGGATCGTGGTCGGCGCGGGCACCGGCGGGACGTCCGCGACGATCGGCCGGTACGTCCGGTACCGGATGTTCCAGACGCGGCTCGCGGTCGTCGACCCGGAGGGGTCGGCGTTCTACGGCTCGTTCTGCGACGGGGACCCCGAGCGGACGGCGGCGGGCTCGCGGATCGAGGGCATCGGCCGCCCGCGCGTCGAGCCGTCGTTCCTGCCCACCGTGATCGACCGGATGATCCGGGTGCCGGACGCGGCGTCCATCGCGGCGATGCGCTGGACCAGCGAGGTCGGGGGCCGCAGCGTCGGCGGCTCGACCGGCACGAACATGTGGGGCGCGGCGGAGCTGATCGCGCAGATGCGGGCGCGCGGGGAGCGCGGCAGCGTGGTCACGCTCCTCTGCGACGGCGGCGAGCGCTACGCGGGCACCTACGGGTCGGACGCGTGGCTCGCGGAGCGGGGCATCGACATCGCCCCCTACCGGGCCGCGCTGGACGGCTTCCTCAAGACCGGCACGATGCCGGACGTCACCCCGTGACGCGGATCGGGTTGAACAGGTCGGCGTAGATGAGCAGGCCGCCCATGATGATCAGGACGGCCGCCATCACGTACGTCACCGGCAGCGCCTTGGCGACGTCCACGTAGCCCGGGTCGGGGCGGCGGAAGATCTTGGCGAACGCCTTCTTGACCGCCTCCAGCAGGGCGCCGGCGATGTGCCCGCCGTCCAGCGGCAGCAGCGGGATGAGGTTGAACAGCCCGACCGCGAGGTTCAGCGAGCCGAGCAGCATCACGAAGAAGGAGACCTTCTGGGTGCCGGTGAGGTCGTCGGACGCGGCGACCTCGCCGCCGATCCGGCTGACGCCGACGACGCCGATCGGGCCGTTCGGGTCGCGCTTCTCACCGCCGAATGCGGCGTTCCACACGCCGACCATCTTCTGCGGCATCCGCACCAGCGCGCCCGCGGTCCGCGCGGTCAGGTCGCCCATCGTGCTCGCGACCGCCCCGGGCCCCTGCCGCTCGATCGCGCTGGTCGGCGTGATGCCGAGGAAGCCGACGTTGACGACCTTGTTCTCGTCCTCGAGGTCGTACATCTGGTTGCGGGTGATCGGGACGTTCAGCCGCACGTCCTGGCCGCCGCGCCGGACGGTCATCGGGACGGTCTTGCCGCCGTCGTCGCGGATCAGCCGCTGGAGCTCCCCGTAGTCGTCGACCTTCCTGCCGTCGAACGACACGATCCGGTCACCGGGCCGGAGCCCGACCTGCCGCGCGGGCGTCGGCGCCGCGTTCGCCGGGCACGCGGTGACGTTGGCGCTGGCCGGCACCATGCACTCGGCGACCTCCTTGATCACCGGCTGCGGCTGGTTGGTGCCGATGCCCATCAGCAGGATCGCGAAGAACAGCACCGACAGCAGCAGGTTCATCGCGGGCCCGCCGAACATGATGAGCAGCTTCTGCCACCACTTCTTGGCGTAGAACACGCGGTTCTCGTCGCCCGGCCCGACCTCCTCCAGCGCGGCGCCGCGCGCGGACTCGATCAGCCCCTGCCACGGCCCGGTGCTGATCCGCCGCACCTGCCCCGGGGCGTCGCCCTTGCGCGGCGGCAGCATGCCGATCATGCGGATGTAGCCGCCGAGCGGGATCCACTTGACGCCGTACTCGGTCTCGCCCTTGCGCTTCGACCACATCGTGGGCCCGAACCCGACCATGAACTGGGTGGTCCGCACCTTGAACAGCTTGGCGAACGAGAAGTGCCCGAGCTCGTGCAGCGCGATGGAGACCAGCAGCCCGAAGAAGAGGATCAAGGCTCCAGCCAGGTAGTAGACCATGCGGCGTGCCCCTCCGGGTCCGTGTTACCCCGCGCCCGGGGTTGATCTCCAGCGACCAATTCAGAGTACGTTACGGCCCCCGATCCGGTTGAAGCGAACGAAGAACCCGCACAACGCCGCCTCCTTTGCGTCGAGGTGCTAACCCGGCCGCGCGGCATTGGCATGCGGATGCGTATCCGCAGGTACCGCCGACCCCGCATCATGGGCGCTCCCACCCCGGTCGACGGAGGTTCCCACCTTGAAGCGCGGTCATGTAGCGGTACTCGCCCTGGCCCTGGCCCTGGCCCTGCCCCTGGCCGGCTGCGGGGGCTCCGACGAGGGCGGCCAGGCAGCGGGCACGTCGAACTCCCCCGCCCCGACCGCCGCGTCCCCGGCCCCCTCCACCCCCGGGCAGGGAACGGGCAAGGAGGCCACGCCCCTCCCCCCGGCTCAGTCGAAGGCGGTCAAGGCCTTCAACGACTGCATGCAGAAGCAAGGCGTGCAGATGCCCACCCCCAACCCCACGAGGACCCCGGCCCCGGACGAACTGCAAAAGATCAAGGCCGCCCTCCAAACCTGCGTGAAGTCGATGTCACCCCCACCGACCACCCCCTCCAACTGACGAGTCCCACGCAAGAGGGCACGAAGACGGGGACGGGCGCACCGACCTGAGCCGCCGCCTCAACCCGGTGACGACCCGGGGAGTCGCGATCGCGTCCGAAGGCAGATTCGAGCGAAGCGAGAATCTGATCGCGCAGCGAGCCGCAAGGCGAGCCGGAGCGATGCCAGCGATCGCCCGCGTTTCCCCAGGGTCGAGGCCCCCAGGCCTCGACCCTGGGGAAACGCAATGAATACTGCTAGCCTCTTCGGCAGCCGACTATCCCGTGCGGGAGAGTCCCCTGCAGCCGGTGGGGGACGCCGAAGGAGCAAATCCTCCCCGGAACCTCTCAGGCCCACGGACCGCACGGGCCAGGCGACCTCTGGAAAGCGGGGACCCCGGTCCCCCGCCGAAGGTGAAAGCCCGCCGCGCGGCGGGTGAAGCTCTCAGGCGCCGATGACAGAGGGGGAGGCACCGATACGCCCGGTGCGCGAGTGGGACGATGGACCACGCGCGCCCGTGACGAAGGAGCCGAACCCATGTCCGCCGACAAGACCGCGAAGAAGACGCCGCTGCACGACGTCCACGAGGACCTCGGCGCGAATCTCGTCGACTTCGCCGGCTATCTGATGCCGCTCCGCTATGCGAGCGAGACCGCCGAGCACCAGGCCGTCCGGACCGGTGCCGGGCTGTTCGACCTGTCGCACATGGGGGAGATCTTCCTCTCCGGCCCGGGCGCGGGCGACGCGCTCGACTACGCGCTGGTCGGGAACCTGTCGCCGATGCCGGTGGGCAAGGCCCGCTACACGATGATCTGCGGGCAGGACGGCGGCGTCCTGGACGACCTGATCGTCTACCGGCTGGCGGACGAGACGTGGATGGTGGTCGCGAACGCGGCGAACGCCGCCGTCGTGCGGGACGCCCTCGTCGAGCGCGCCGCGGGCTTCGAGGCCGCGGTGGACGACCGCTCCGACTCCTACGCGCTGATCGCCCTGCAGGGGCCGCGCTCCCAGGGGATCCTCGAAGGGTTCACCGACGCGCCGCTGGACGGCCTGAAGTACTACGCGATCCTCGCGGGGCGGGTCGCGGGCGTGGACGCGCTCGTCGCCCGCACCGGGTACACGGGCGAGGACGGGTTCGAGCTGTTCGTCGACGCGTCCGACGCCGTCCCGCTGTGGAAGGCGCTCGCGGCGGTGGACGGGGTGGTCCCGGCGGGGCTGTCGGCCCGCGACACCCTGCGCCTGGAGGCGGGGATGCCGCTGTACGGGAACGAGCTGACCGCCGAGACGACGCCGTTCGAGGCGGGCCTCGGCCGGGTGGTGAAGCTGGACAAGCCCGTCGATTTCGTGGGGAAGACCGCCCTGGCGGCGCAGGCGCAGACCCCTCCGGGCCGTAGGCTCGTGGGACTGGTCGCGCGGGGGCGTCGCGCGCCCCGCAAGGGGTACCAGGTCGTCACGTCCGGCGGCACGCCGTGCGGGGTCGTGACGAGCGGCGCCCCGTCGCCCACACTGGGCACGCCGATCGCCATGGCGTACCTCGACAGCGGCGTCGAGGAGACGGGCCTCGCCGTGGACGTCCGCGGCCGGCACGAGCCGGTGGACGTGGTGGCCCTGCCGTTCTACAAGCGGTCCTGATCTGCAAGCGTTCCTGAACAAGTTGTCCGGCGGTGTGGGGCCCCGCCCCACAGTGGAAAGAGAGAAGTGATCGTGAGCGTTCCGGAGGAGCTCCGCTACAGCGAGGAGCACGAGTGGGTGTCGGGCCTCGGTGGCGAGGACGGCATCGTCACGGTCGGCATCACCGCGCACGCCGCCGACGCCCTCGGCGAGATCGTCTACATCGAGCTGCAGCCCTCGGAGGGCGACACCGTCGAGGCGGGCGAGCCGTGCGGCGAGGTGGAGTCGACCAAGTCGGTCAGCGACATCTACTCCCCCGTCAGCGGCGAGATCACCGCGATCAACAGCGCGGTGGTGGACGAGCCGAAGGTCATCAACGACGACCCGTACGGCGAGGGCTGGATCTTCAAGGTCCGCATCTCGGAGGAGCCGGGCGACCTGCTCGACTCCGCCGCCTACGACAAGCTGATCGAGGAATCATGAGTCTGTACGACTCCCTCGCGACGGCCGATCCCGAGGTCGCCGAGGCCGTCACGGCGGAGCTGCGGCGCCAGCAGGGCACCCTCGAGATGATCGCGTCGGAGAACTTCGCGCCCGTCTCGGTGCTGGAGGCGCAGGGGTCGGTCCTGACGAACAAGTACGCCGAGGGGTACCCGGGGCGCCGCTACTACGGCGGCTGCGAGTTCGTCGACGTCACCGAGCAGCTCGCCATCGACCGGGCCAAGGCGCTGTTCGGCGCCGAGCACGCGAACGTCCAGCCGCACAGCGGGGCGCAGGCCAACACGGCGGTCTACTTCGCGCTGCTCCAGCCCGGCGACACGATCCTCGGGCTCGACCTCGCGCACGGCGGGCACCTCACGCACGGGATGCGGCTGAACTACTCCGGCAAGGTCCTGAACGTGGTGCCCTACCACGTCCGCGCCGAGGACGGCCTGGTCGACATGGCGGAGGTCGCCGCCCTCGCGGCCGAGCACCGCCCCAAGATGATCGTGGCGGGCTGGTCGGCGTATCCGCGGCAGCTCGACTTCGCGAAGTTCCGGGAGGTCGCCGACTCGGTCGGGGCGCTGCTCATGGTCGACATGGCGCACTTCGCGGGCCTGGTCGCGGCGGGGCTGCACCCCTCGCCCGTCCCGTACGCCGACATCGTGACGACCACGACGCACAAGACGCTCGGCGGTCCGCGCGGCGGGCTGATCCTCGCCCGCGAGGAGTACGGCAAGAAGATCAACTCCGCGGTGTTCCCCGGCATGCAGGGCGGCCCGCTGGAGCACGTGATCGCCGCCAAGGCCGTCGCCCTCAAGATCGCCGCGTCGGAGGAGTTCCGGGCCCGGCAGGCGGTCACCGTGGAGGGCGCGAAGCTGCTCGCCGAGCGCCTGCTCGCCGCGGACTCCGCCAAGGCCGGCGTCAAGGTGCTCACCGGCGGGACGGACGTCCACCTCGTGCTGGTCGACCTGGTGGACTCCGAGCTCACCGGGCGGGACGCCGAGGACCGCCTGCACGACATCGGCATCACGGTCAACCGCAACGCGGTGCCGAACGACCCGCGCCCGCCGATGGTCACCTCCGGCCTGCGGATCGGCACGCCCGCGCTCGCGACCCGCGGCTTCACCGCCGAGGACTTCGCCGAGGTGGCGGACGTGATCGCGCTGGCACTGCAGCCGTCCTTCGACCGGGACCGGCTCGCGGAGCGGGTGAAGGCGCTCGCCGCCAAGCACCCCCTGTACCCGAACCTGTGACGTTCCGGCGCCCTCTCCTCTCCGGAGGAGGGGGCGCGGCTACAACGAGGTAGCTATGGCCATCAGCGTTTTCGACCTGTTCAAGATCGGTATCGGCCCGTCGTCGTCCCACACGGGCGGTCCGATGGCGGCCGCGCACCGGTTCGCCCGCGGCCTGGACCGCGACGGGCTGCTGGAGAAGACCGCGTCCGTCGCCGTCACCCTCTACGGCTCGCTCGGCCTCACCGGCAAGGGCCACGGCTCCGACAAGGCCGTCATCCTGGGTCTCGAAGGCGACAAGCCCGAACTCGTCGACGTGGACCGGGTGGACGAGCGCCTCGCGGCGATCCGCGAGCGCGGGGCCCTGCGCCTGTTCGGCGACCACGACGTCCCGTTCGTGGTGAACGAGCACCTGGTCTTCGAACGCAAGGAGTCGCTGCCCGGCCACCCCAACGGGATGCGGTTCACGGCCCTGGACGCCTCGGGCCAGGAGCTGCGCGCCAAGGTGTACTACTCGGTGGGCGGCGGCTTCATCGTGGACGAGAACGCCACCGGCGCCGACCGCATCAAGCCCGACGACACCGTCCTGCCGCTCCCCTTCGACACCGCGGCCGAGCTGCTCGACCGCTGCCGGGAGACGGGCCTGTCGATCTCCGCGCTCATGCTGGAGAACGAGCGGGCGTTCGGCCGCACCACCGCCGAGATCCACGACGGCCTGCTCGAACTCTGGCAGGTGATGCGCGCCTGCGTCGCCCGGGGCTGCACCCGCGAGGGCCTGCTGCCGGGCGGGCTCAAGGTGCGCCGCCGCGCTCCCCAGCTGCACCGCCAGCTCTCCGCCGAGAAGGCGTCCGACCCGCTCCACGCGATGGACTGGGTCACCCTGTTCGCCCTCGCCGTCAACGAGGAGAACGCGGCGGGCGGCCGCATCGTCACCGCCCCCACCAACGGCGCCGCGGGCATCATCCCGGCCGTCCTGCATTACTACGACCGGTTCGTCCCGGGGTGCGACGACGAGGGCGTCGTGCGGTTCCTGCTGACCGCGGGGGCGATGGGCGTGCTGTTCAAGCAGAACGCCTCCATCTCCGGCGCCGAGGTCGGCTGCCAGGGCGAGGTCGGCTCGGCCTGCTCGATGGCCGCCGCCGGGCTCACCGAGGTCCTCGGCGGCACCCCCGAGCAGGTGGAGAACGCCGCCGAGATCGGCATCGAGCACAACCTGGGCCTGACCTGCGACCCCGTCGGCGGCCTGGTCCAGGTGCCCTGCATCGAGCGCAACGCGGTCGGCGCCATCAAGGCCATCAGCGCCGCCCGCATCTCCCTGCGCGGCGACGGCCGCCACTTCGTCTCCCTCGACAAGGCCATCAAGACCATGCGCGACACCGGCCGCGACATGCTCGACAAGTACAAGGAGACCTCCCGCGGCGGCCTCGCCGTCAACGTCATCGAATGCTGACCGCCGCCGCTACTGGAGCGGGATGTCGAGGCCGTGTTCGGACCGGGGGCGGGGGCCGCGGATGCGGCGGGCGGTTTCGGGGATCGCGACGTCGTTGATGCTCGCCTCGCGGCGGCGCATCAGACCGTGCTCGTCGAACTCCCACAGCTCGTTGCCGTAGCTGCGCCACCACTGGCCGGCGGCGTCGTGCCACTCGTACTGGAACCGGACGGCCATGCGGTTCTCGCGGAACCCCCACAGGCTCTTGCGCAGCGCGTAGTCGAGTTCGCGCTCCCACTTCTCCGTCAGGAAGGCGATGATCTCCTCCCGTCCGGTGACGAACCGGTCGCGGTTCCGCCACACCGAGTCGGGCGTGTAGGCGAGCGCCACCCGCTGCGGGTCGCGGGTGTTCCAGGCGTCCTCGGCCGCCTGGACCTTCTGCTTCGCGGTCTCCAGGGTGAACGGCGGGCAGGGCGGACGATCTTCCGGCACTGAGGCCTCCTCAAGTTGAGAACGGTCGTTCTCCATCATTGCCGCTAAGGTAGGGAACGACCGTTCTCAACGTCAAGCCAGGAGCGCCGATGCCGGCCGCGATCACCGAGGAGCAGCAGGAGCGCGACCGCGAGGCGCTGCTGGACGTCGCGGAGCGACTCTTCTACCGGCAGGGCGTCCAGGCGGTGGGCATGGACGAGCTGCGCACGGCGGTCGGCCTGCCCCTCAAGCGCATCTACCGGCTCTTCCCCACGAAGGAGGCCCTGGTCGTGGCGATGCTGGACCGCCGCGACCGCCGCTGGCGAGGCAGTCTGGCCGCGCACCTGGACGCGGTGCCCGACCCCCGAGAGCGGGTCCTCGCCCTGTTCGACTGGCTCGGGGAGTGGTTCGCCGAGCCAGGCTTCCGCGGCTGCGCGTGGGTCAACGCCCACGGGGAGCTCGGCTCGTCGTCACCGGCGATCGCGGACGCGGCCCGGGCCCACAAGCGGGCGTTCCACGAGCAGGTCGTCGCCCTGGTCTCCCCCGTCGCCGCGCCGGCCGCCGAGGCCGTCTACCTGCTCGCCGAGGGCGCGATCGTCGTCGCCGGCGTCCACGGCGACCCCACCGCCGCCGCCCGCGCCCGGACCGGCGCCCGACTCCTCCTGGCCGGGGTCCGATAGCTCCGCCGGGGTTGACCTTGCCGTTGGCGGCAGGGTTCCAGGGTGGGGGCATGGAGACGAACTCGCAGGACAGGGTCGTCCTGGTCACTGGGGCCGGGACCGGGATCGGACGCGCCACGGCGCGCATGTTCGCCGCCGAGGGTGCGCGGGTGGTGGCCGTGGGGCGGCGGACCGAGCCGCTGGCCGAGACCGCGCAGGGGCATCCCGGCATCGAGCCGCTCGCCGCCGACATCACCGGCGAGGGCGCCGCCGAGGAGATCGTCCGCAGGGTGACGGACGCGCACGGGCGGCTGGACGTGCTGGTCAACAACGCGGCGATCGTCCGGAGCGGGACGCTGGAGGCCATCAGCCCGGAGACGATCGCGCCGCAGCTCGCGACGAACCTGGTCGCGCCCGTGCTGCTGACCCAGGCGGCGCTGCCGGCGCTGGACGGCGGCGGAGTGGTCGTCAACGTCAGCACGTCGATCGGGCAGCGGGGCTGGCCGGGCAACGCCTTCTACGCCGCGACGAAGTCGGCGCTGGAGACGCTCACGCGCAGCTGGGCGCTGGAGCTCGCGCCGCGCGGGATCCGGGTGGCCGCCGTGGCGCCGGGGGCGGTCGCCACGCCGATCGGCGCGCACCAGGGGCTGTCGGCCGAGCGCCTGGCCGCGCTGCGGCAGTGGCAGATCGAGCACACCCCGCTCGGACGCGTCGGCCGTCCCGAGGAGGTCGCGTGGGCGATCACGAGGCTGGCCTCGCCGGGCGCCTCGTTCGTCACCGGCGTCGTGTTCGCGGTGGACGGCGGCGCCGTGATCGGCTGAGCCGGCGGCGGGCGCCCCCGGCGCCTGGTAGGACTGGGGCCGGAGGTGGTGACGGTGCGGATCGGCGAGCTGGCGCGGATCACCGGGACGACGCCGCGCGCGCTGCGGCACTACGAGGAGGCGGGTCTGATCACGTCCCGCCGGGCGGGCAACGGCTACCGGGTCTACGACGAGGGCGCGGCCGTGCGGGTCCGCAACATCCGGGAGCTGCTCGCCGTCGGCCTCACCCTCGACGACGTGCGCGCGTTCTCGGTCTGCCTGGACGGCGACGTGGCGGCCTCGCCCCCGTCCGAGCGGGGCCTCCGGATCGCCATGGAACGCCTCGCCGTCCTCGACGCGCGCCTCGCCGCCCAGACCGAGGCCCGCGACCGCCTCGCGACCGCCCTGGCCCGGGCGACCGGGCGACGCCCCGCGCCCGCCCGCTGACGCGCACCCGCGGCGGACAATCCGGTTCCGCTCGCTCCGGGGGCGTGTGATGATCGCGGTATGCCGGTCGACTCGCATCTGCTCGCCGTGTTCCTCGTGACCTCGATCATCGCCATGGTGATCCCCGGCCCCGACATGCTGTTCATCCTCGGATGCGGCATGCGGGGCGGGCCGCGGGCGGGGCTGCTCGCCACGGCGGGGGTCGCGACGAGCGAGGCCGTGCACGTCGCCGTGGCCGCGGCCGGGCTGGCCGCGCTCTTCGCGGCGGTGCCGGTCGCGTTCACGGTGGTCCGGGTCGCCGGGGCCGCCTACCTGATCTACCTGGGCGTCCAGACCCTGCGGCACCGCAGGGACGTGGACGTGGAACCGGCCGGGGTCTCGGGGCGGCGGGCCTACCTCAACGGGCTGCTGACCAATCTGCTGAACCCGAAGATGGTCACCTTCACCATCGCGTTCCTGCCCCAGTTCATCGACCCCGCGCTCGGGCACGTGTGGGCGCAGTTCGCGATCCTCGGCGCCGTCCTGATCGCGCTGGAGTTCCTCGTGGACGGCACGGTCGGCGTCCTCGCGGGACGCATCGGGGACTGGCTGCGCCGCCGGCACACCGCCCGCCGCAGGCTCAACGCCACGGTCGGGGCCCTCTTCATCGGCCTGGGCGTCCGCCTGGCCGCGGAGCGCTGACGCGCCGTCCGGCGGACGGACGGCGGGTCAGGCGCGGGCGCCCCGGCCGGTGGGCGAGTGGGCGCCCCGGCGGGCCTCGGTGCCGCAGTGGCGGCAGACGACCACGGGGGTGACCGTCTCGCCGCACGAGTGCCGCCAGCTGACCGGCGGGTCGTCCGGGTGCAGGTGCCGGTCGCCCCAGGCCATCAGCACGAGCAGGACGTCGCACAGCTCCCAGCCGGCGGGCGTGAGGTGGTACTCGTGGCGCACCGGATGGTCGCTGTAGCGCTCGCGGCGGACGATGCCGTTCGCCTCCAGCTTGCGGAGGCGGGAGGTGAGGATGTCGCGGGACGCGCCGGTGTTGCGGACGATCTGGTCGAAGCGCCGCACCCCGTAGCTCAGCTCCCGGATCGCCAGCAGGCTCCAGCGCTCGCCGACCAGGTCCAGGGTGTCGGCGATGGAGCACTCGCGCGGGTCGGCGTCCTTCGGCATACCGGGAAGCCTAGCCGCCGGGTCCGGGCGCCCCGCCCCGTCAGAGCCGCTCGACGACGGTGGCGTTGGCCAGGCCGCCCGCCTCGCACATCGTCTGCAGGCCGAACCGGCCGCCGCGGTCCTCCAGGGCGTGCAGCAGCGTCGTCATGAGGCGGGCGCCGCTCGCGCCGAGCGGGTGGCCGATCGCGATCGCGCCGCCGCGCACGTTGACGCGCGCCAGGTCGGCGCCGGTCTCGCGGGCCCACGCGAGCACGACGGGGGCGAACGCCTCGTTCACCTCGAACAGGTCGATGTCGTCCAGCGTGAGGCCGCCGCGCTCCAGCACCTTCGCGGTCGCGGGGATGATCGCGGTGAGCATGAGCAGGGGGTCGTCGCCGGTCACGGCGAACGCGTGGAAGCGGGCGCGCGGGCGCAGGCCGAGGCGCTCGGCGACGTCGGCGCCCATGACCAGGACGGCGGCGGCGCCGTCGTTGACCGGCGAGGCGTTGCCGGCGGTGATCTTCCAGGCGATCTCGGGGAACCGCTCGGCCATGCGCTCGTCGTAGTAGGCGGGCTTCAGGCCGGCGAGGACCTCCGGCGACGTCCCCGGGCGGACGGTCTCGTCCCGCTGACCCGTCCAGGCGACCTCCCGGTCGAACTCGCCGTTCTTCCACGCCTCGGCGGCGCGGCGGTGGGACTCGTAGGCGTAGGCGTCGAGCTCCTCCCGCGACAGGTTCCAGCGGGCGGCGATCAGTTCGGCGCTGATGCCCTGGCCGACGAGCCCGTCCGGGTAGCGCGCGTGGAGCCCCGGCCCGAACGGGTCGCTGCCCGGCAGGACGCTCGACCCCATCGGCACCCGCGACATCGACTCGACCCCGCACGCGATGGCGATGTCGTAGGCGCCGCTCTGCACGCCCTGCGCCGCGATGTGCAGGGCCTGCTGGGACGAGCCGCACTGCCGGTCGACCGTCATGGCGGGGACGCTCTCGGGGAACCCCGCGGCCAGGACCGCGGTCCGGGTGAGGTTGAGCGCCTGGTCGCCCGCCTGGGTGACGACGCCGCCGATGACGTCGTCCACGGTCGCCGGGTCGATGCCCGCCCGCTCGACGAGCGACCTCAGCGTCCGCGCCAGCAGGTCGGCCGGGTGCTCGCCGTGCAGGGCCCCGTTCGCCTTGCCCTTGCCCAGCGGAGTGCGCACGGCCTCCACGATCACCGCGTCCCGCATGATCCCCACCTCCGTTGTGTTTTCCAACTCACCCGCGAGTATCGGCTCGGCGGGCGGCCGGGCACAATCCACCGCGGCCGTGAGTTGGATTACACAACTAAGCAGACGGCACGAGTACGCAGAAAAGAACCCGGGGACTGCGGCGTACCGCAGCCCCCGGGCCGTCGGGCCGCTCAGCGGGAGGGGCCCATGCCGTGGTCCGTCCGTACCCTCCATGCGTCGAAGAGTCCCTCGCCGGAGCCGCCCGAGTACCGTCGTTCGGACAAGCGCGCCTCCTCGATCTCCTCGACATCACGTTCACTTCGGACGTTAGCCCGGCAAGTCGACATAGCCCCCAAATGGGCGGCCAAGGTGTCGTCAAGCATCGGAGCCGCCGTCCGGGACGTGACCGTCCAGCCCCGGCACATCCCGCGGGCCGCATCCCCCAACCTCACGGGGCACTTCGCTAGCCCTTGTACATCTCCCGCATCTTGCGCGCGGCATCGCCCGGTTTGCGCTTCGGCCCCTTGCCCGTGGTGGCCTCCTCGGCGCGGCGCGGCCTCTTCTCGCGCTCCGGTTCGGTCTCCGCCTTGCCCGTGGGCTTACCGGGCCTGCCAGGCTTGTCGTTCACGACAACTCCCCCGATGTCGTTCCAACTGTCCCCTCATAGGTACCCCGTCTACAGGGGATAGAAGCGCACCTCGGGGCGACCGACCTGACCGTAGTGGGGACGGCGGTCGGCCAGCCCGTTCTCCGCCAGGTACTCCAGGTACCGGCGCGCGGTGACCCGGGAGACGCCGGTGAGGTCGGCGGCAGCGGCGGCGGACAGGCCCTCCGCGGCGGACGCCAGCACGTCGGTCACGGCCTGGAGCGTCTCCCCGCTCATCCCCTTGGGCAGCGCGTGGTGATCGGGGGTGCGCAGGGTGGCGAGCATCCCGTCCACGTCGGCCTGCCCGCTGACCTCCCCCGCGCCGACCGCCTGCTCCCGGAACCGCGCGTACCGGACGAGCTTGTCGCGCAGCGACGCGAACGTGAACGGCTTCAGCAGGTACTGGACGATCCCGACCGCCACGGCGGTGCGGACCACCGCGAGGTCGCGCGCGGAGGTCACGGCGATGACGTCCACGTCCCGCCCGCCGGCGCGCAGCGCGCGGCAGACGGTGAGGCCGTGCGTGTCGGGCAGGTAGAAGTCCAGGAGGACGACGTCGACCTGCGTGCGCTCGAAGAACCGCAGCGCGTCCGCGCCCGAGTGCACGACCCCGGCGACGGTGAACCCGGCGACCCGCTCGACATAGGTCCGGTGCGCCTCCGCGGCCACCGGGTCGTCCTCGACCACCAGCACTCTGATCACTGTTCACCGCCCCCCGGCCGGGCCCCGGCCGCCTGCTCCGGAAGGACTCTCCCATGGAGCGGCAGCCGGACGGTGAACACGGCCCCGTGGCCGGGGGCGGCGGCCCTCACCCGGATGTCGCCGCCGTTGCGGCGGACGGCCTGGCCGACCAGGGCGAGGCCGAGTCCGTGCCCGACCGGGCCGCCGGACGTCTTCGTCGTCCAGCCGCGCCGGAACATCGCGGGCACCGCGGACGGGTCCACGCCCGGCCCGCTGTCGGACACCTCCAGGACGAGCACCCCGTCCTCCTCGCGGACGCCGACGCCGACGCGCGGCGGCCGGTCGGCGGCGCCCTCGACGGCGGCGTCGACCGCGTTGTCGATCAGGTTGCCGAGGATCGTGACCAGGTCGCGCGGCTCCACCGCCCCCTCGATCGCGGTGTCCTCGCCGATCACGAGCTCGACGCCGCGCTCGCCCGCCTCGGCGGACTTGCCGAGCAGCAGCGCGGCCAGCACCGGCTCGCCGACCGAGCCGACGACCCGGTCGGTCAGCCGCTGCGCGCTCGCCAGGTCGGCGGTCGCGAACTCCACGGCCTGGTCGGGGCGGCCCAGCTCCACCAGGGACACCACCGTGTGCAGGCGGTTGGCGGCCTCGTGCGCCTGCGAGCGCAGCGACTCGGCGAACCCGCGCACCGTGTCCAGCTCGCCCGTCAGCGCCTGCAGCTCGGTGTGGTCCCGCAGGGTGACGACGTTGCCCATCGCCCGGTCCCGCGACCGGACGGGCGAGGTGTTCACCACGAGGACCCGCGTGTCGCCCACGTGGATCTCGTCAGAGCGCGGCTCCCCGGAGACCAGGGTGGCCACGAGCTCGTCCGGGAGCCCCAGCTCCGCGACGTCCCGCCCCCGCAGCTCCCCCACGACCGGCGCGGGCGGCGCGCCGGTCCCGTGTTCCGCGGCATGCGGGGGCGGCTCACGATCCAGGTCCAGGAGGTCTCGTGCGGCGTCGTTGCAGAGGACGATGCGGCCCGCGCGGTCGAGGATGAGCAGGCCCTCGCGGACGGCGTGCAGGATGGCCTCGTAGTACTCGAACATGCCGCGCAGCTCGTCCGGGGCGACGCCGCGCGTCTGGCGCCGGAGGCGGGCGGAGACGAGGTAGCTCCCGGCCATCCCCACCGCGAGGACGGCCGCGGCGACGGCGCCGAGGGCCAGCAGCCGCTGGCGGAGTTCGGCCGAGATCGCCTTGACCGTGATACCGACCGCGACCAGCGCCACCACCCGGTGGTCGTTGTCGAAGACGGGCGCGACGGTCCGGACGGACGGCCCGAGCGTGCCGGTGTAGGTCTCGGTGAACGTCCGGCCGGCGAGCGCGGGGGCGGTGTTGCCGACGAACGTCCCGCCGATGCGGGACGGGTTCGGGTGCGTGTAGCGGATCCCGGCCGGGCTCATGATCGTGATGAAGTCCACGCCGGTGTCGTGCCGGACGCGCTCGGCGTACGGCTGCAGGAGCCGGCTCGGAGCGGGGTCGGCGAGCGCCGCCCGGACGGTCGGGGCGTCGGCGATGGTCGCCGCGACGGCCGAGACCGTCTGCGTCGCGCTGTCGTCGACGGCGCGGCCGGAGTCCATGAAGGCCAGCGCCGCGCCGGCCGCCACGAGCAGCCCGACGATCGCCGCCTGGAGCACCAGCAGCTGCCGGGCCAGGCTCCAGCGGCCCGGCGCCGCCCATCGAGGCCGCACCCCGCCCCCTCTCCATCACACCGCGGCCCATCACACCGCGGCCCATCACACCGCGGCCCATCACGCCTCGGCGTCACCGCATCGCACCTTGTCGTGAACGAAATGTACACAAGGGTGACCGCCGTCACAGAACCGCGCATAGTCGCCTGTGGACAGACCCCCACCCCCTGCCTGACCTGCGAGCTCCCCTCCAGAGCGGCGCCCATGGTGTGCATGCTCCGGCTCCCGCCGGAGGATGGGCGCCGCCGCGGGGCGGTCGCCCGCCCGGAGCTCCCACCGGGCGGGCGCCGCCCCTCGCACCGAGGCCGGGGTCCTGAGCCGAGGAGATCCACCGTGTCCCCACCCGCCACCGAGCCCTCCCCTGCCCCCGCACCCGCCGGCCGGAAGCAGAACCGCGTCCACTACCTGTACCTCGCCGTCGTCGCCGCCGTCGTGGCGGGCGCGGTCGTGGGGCTGGTCGCGCCGGACTTCGCGCAGGAGCTGAAGCCGATCGGCACCGCGTTCGTCAACCTGATCAAGATGATGATCGCGCCGATCATCTTCTGCACGATCGTGCTCGGCATCGGCTCGGTCGCCCGGGCGGCCGAGGTCGGCAGGATCGGCCTGGTCACCATCGGCTACTTCCTGGTGATGTCGACGCTGGCCCTGACCATCGGGCTCATCGTCGGGAACCTGCTGCACCCCGGCTCCGGGCTGCACCTCGATCCGTCCTCGGTCGCCGAGGCGAAGTCGCAGGCCAAGGGCGGCGAGAGCACCACCGACTTCCTGCTCGGGATCATCCCGGACACGCTGGTGTCGGCGCTGACGGAGGGGCAGGTGCTCCAGGCGCTGCTGGTCGCGATGCTCACCGGGTTCGCGCTCCAGGGCCTCGGGCCGGCGGGCGCGCCGATCCTGCGGGGCATCGAGCACCTGCAGCGGCTCGTGTTCCGCGTCCTCTGGATGATCATGTGGGCGGCGCCGGTGGGGGCGTTCGGCGCGATCGCCGCGGTGGTCGGGTCGAGCGGCTGGGACGCGCTCAAGAGCCTCGCGGTGATCATGCTGGGCTTCTACGCCACGTGCGCGGTGTTCGTGTTCGCGGTGCTCGGCGCGGTGCTGTGGGCGGTCAGCCGGATCAGCGTGTTCGCCCTGCTGCGCTACCTGGCCCGCGAGTTCCTGCTGATCCTGTCGACGTCGTCGTCGGAGTCGGCGCTGCCGCGGCTGATCGCGAAGATGGAGCACCTCGGGGTGAGCCGCCCGGTCGTCGGCATCACCGTGCCGACCGGGTACTCCTTCAACCTGGACGGCACCGCGATCTACCTGACGATGGCGACGCTGTTCATCGCGTCCGCGCAGGACCAGCCCCTGTCGGTGGGCGCGCAGATCCCGCTGCTGCTCTTCATGATCGTCGCCTCGAAGGGCGCGGCGGGCGTCACCGGCGCGGGCCTCGCCACCCTCGCGGGCGGCCTCCAGTCGCACAAGCCCGCGCTGGTGGACGGGGTGGGCTTCATCGTCGGCATCGACCGGTTCATGTCCGAGGCCCGCGCGCTGACGAACTTCGCGGGCAACGCGGTCGCCACCGTGGTGATCGGCACGTGTACGAAGGAGTTCGACGCGGAGCGGGCCCGGCGCGTCCTCGCCGGGGAGGACCCGTTCAACGAGGACACCCTGCTCGACGACCACGGCCCCGCCGCCGAACCGTCCGGCACGCGGAAGGAGCCGGTCCCCGCGACCGGCGCCGCACCCGCCTAGACCCTGTCTCGAAGTGGCCTCGGCCACGCGCGCGAACGCGTGACCTGGCCGGTGCCGCGACGCCGGAGGCGAGCGGCACCGGCCAGATCGCGAAGCGATGCCGCGTTCGCCCAGGCCCGGTCACGTAGCGAGCCGCCAGGCGAGCGAAGTGGGCCGGGACTGTGTGAACACAGCCCCGCTCCGGCACCGGGCGGCCGTTCACGCGGACTCGGGCTGCGGACGGCGGCGGCGCAGGCGCCTGCGCGGGCGCTCGACCGACGGCCGGAAGCGGATCACCACCGGAAGGTCGGGCATGCCGACCGCGCGGCGGTACCGCTCGACGGGACCCGCGCCGAGTTCCCCGTAGACCTCGCTCACGAGGGCGTCGCCCTCGCAGGCCACCTTCAGCCGGAGGCGCGGCCGGTCGGCCGTCCCGGTGAGGCGGGCGCGGGCGCCGTGGACGCCGGGCAGGCCGCGCGCGTCCCGGTTCAGGGAGTCGGCGGCGGCGCGGGCCCGGGACCGGGTCTCGGCGTCGAGGTCGGGGAACCACTGGTGGACCACGGCGCGCCCCTGGACGACAAGCCACACCTGGCCGACGAGCGCCAGCACCTCGGCGGCCCCCGCCGCGGCGGGCAGGAACCAGGCGGTGTCCTCCGTGAACCGCGCCAGCGCGGGGTCGAGCAGCGGGCGCTCCGACAGGGCACCGAACGCGTCGAACGCGCCGAGCCCGAGGGCGAGTCCGGACGCGCCCGCCAGCAGCAGCACCGCCCCGGTCACCGCGATCGCGATCCTCATCGTCAGTCCTCCTGCCAGCACCGTCCGTCTTTCCCGCACCGTCAGTCCTTCCGCCAGCCGAGCCGCACGTCGACCGGCGGCCGGTGCATCGGCTCGATCCGGTCCAGGCGCGCGTCGACCGCCTCGTGGACGAGGTCGGCGAGGTTCGCCGGGTTGCGGTAGTGGGTGGCGGCCCGCACGAGGATCCCCCGGCGGAAGACCCCGAGGCCCCGGACGCGGGCGCGCTCGATGCCGGGCACCTCCAGCGCCGCCGCGGCGAGCATCCGGCGCAGCGCGGCCCTGCCGATGACGCCCGCGAGCCGCGGATCGGCGCCCGCGAGCGGCACGCCGCGCAGCCGTCCGGGCAGCGCGGCCACCAGGAACGCCGCGCCGAGGGCGGCCACCGCCCCCGACGTCGCCAGGACGTCGCGGTCGTTCCACGAGTGGCGCCGCAGCATTTCCACGACCGGGGCGACGCCCGGCACCGGATGGACGCCCGAGCCGAGCGCGCCGGCCATCAGCTCGATGGCGGCCACCCCGCCGAACCCGGTCACCAGCAGCGCAGCGGCGAACCCGGCGAGCGCGCGGCGGGCGCGCAGCTCCCGGACGGCGAGCCGGCGCGCCAGCCGCCTGCCCTGCGCCTCCTCGATCAGCTCCTTGACCAGCGTCTCGGCCATAGCCACCCCCGTAGCCGTCGGCACGTCCGACTTCGTCACCCATGGTGCGCGAAAGTTACGCGGAGTGAAACACGCCATGCCGACATCTCACGCGTTCGCCGGCCGGAAAAGCGCAGGTCAGCGGAAGACGACCGTGCGGTCGCCGTTGAGCAGCACGCGGTGCTCGGCGTGCCAGCGCACCGCGCGGGCGAGCGCGAGGCACTCCACGTCGCGGCCCACGGCGACCAGTTCCTCGGGGCTGTGGGTGTGGTCGACGCGCGCGACCTCCTGCTCGATGATCGGCCCCTCGTCCAGGTCGGCGGTGACGTAGTGCGCGGTCGCGCCGATCAGCTTGACGCCGCGCGCGTGCGCCTGGTGGTAGGGGCGGGCGCCCTTGAAGCTCGGCAGGAACGAGTGGTGGATGTTGATGATCGCGCCGGGCAGCTTGGCGCAGAAGTCGTCGGACAGGATCTGCATGTACCGGGCGAGGACGACGAGGTCGGCGCGGTAGTGCTCGACCAGCGTCAGGATCTCGGCCTCCTGCGCGGGCTTGCCGCCCGGCCCGACCGGCAGGTGGTGGTAGTCGATCCCGTACGACTGGGTGAGCGGCCGCAGGTCGGGGTGGTTGGACGCGACCGCGACGATGTCGATGTCGAGCAGCCCGGAGCGCGTCCGGTACAGCAGGTCGTTCAGGCAGTGCCCGCCCTTCGACACCATGATCAGCACGCGCGGGCGCTCGGCCAGCGGGTGCAGCCGCCACTCCAGCCCGAGTTCGGGCACCAGGGAGGCGAACGCGCCGCGCAGCTCGTCGGGGTCGGTGTCGTCGAGCGCCGCGAACTGCACCCGCATGAAGAAGGTCCCGGACCCGCCGTCGCCGAACTGCTGGCTCTCGACGATGTTGCACCCGCGCTCGGCCAGCAGCCCCGAGACGGCGGCCACGATGCCGGGACGGTCGGGGCAGGACAGGGTCAGCACGTACTCGTTCGCGGCTTCGTTCACGGGTCTCACTCTTGCCTCGGCGCGGGAAGCGCCAGCTCAGGACGGTCAGGTCGCTGCCGAGCTTACGCGGCGGCACCCCGTCCCGCCGCCGTACCGGCCGGTCGGGCGGGAGGCGCGCGGCGAACGCCGCCGGGACGGCGCCCGCGATGGCCGCCTTGCCCGCGACGCCCGTCTACCGGTGAGTAGTTTGAAGGCTCCCCTTGGGGTTACCTTTGCCCCCATGCGGCGAATCGCGCTCGTGGCGCTGGCTGTCACCCTGGCTCTGGCGGGCTGCACCGACAAGACAGGTGAGAAGGGCGGCGAGGGCGGGAAGAAGGGCGGCCGTCCCGCGACGGTCGACGGCGTCCCGACGTCCGAGGGAACCCACAAGCAGAAGCTCGACGTGGGGACGGTCGGGCACCGCGAGTACCTGCTGCACGTCCCGGCCAAGGTCGCCGACGGCGACTGGAAGGACGGCCGGCCGGCCGATCGGCCCGCGCTGGTCATCGCCCTGCACGGCGGGCTGGCCAACATGTCGAAGATGCAGGACCTGACCGGGTTCGACAGGCTCTCGGACGAGCACGGCTTCCTCGTCGCCTACCCCGACGGGTTCATGACCACGTGGAACGCGGGCGACTGCTGCGGCGCCGCCAAGGTCGGGAACATCGACGACGTCGGCTTCCTCGGCAAGCTCATCGACAAGCTCACCGGCGCCGGGCTGGCCGACCCGAAGCGCGTCTACGTCACCGGGTTCTCCAACGGCGCCGGGATGGCGTACCGGATGGCCTGCGAGAAGCCGGACAAGGTGGCGGCGATCGGGGTGGTCGAGGGCGCCCTCGTGACCGAGTGCGATCCGGGCCGGCCGGTGTCTGCGATGATCTTCCACGGGACGGCGGACGGGAACGTGCCCTTCAACGGCGGCGGGGACCGCGACTTCAACGACAAGCGCCCGTTCCCGCCGGTGTCGGACGCGGTCGAGTTCTGGCGGAAGGTCGGGGGGCTGCCTCGGCCGAGCAGGCAGGTGAAGGCGCTGAGCGGCGACACCCGGTGCGAGAGCACGGGCAAGGGGCGGCAGGGCGTCGCGGTGACCTTCTGCAAGATCGATGGTGGGCGGCACGCGTGGCCCAAGGAGGCGAGCCCGATGCTGTGGGACTTCTTCGCCTCCCATCCGCGCACCGGCGGGTGAGGCGGTACCCGGCGCGGCCCGCGGGACAGGACGCGAAAGCGTACGTGAGACCTTTTCACATTTGCCCGGTAGAGTGGCAGCGTGACGAGCATGAACCTCCGGGACCGCTACGACGCCGCGACCGCCGGGCTTGAGGCGCCGTTCGCCGTCGTCGACCTCGCGGCCTTCCACGCCAACGCCGCCGACCTCGTCCGCCGCGCCGCGGGCAAGCCGATCCGGGTCGCCAGCAAGTCGGTGCGCTGCCGGGCGCTCCTGGAGGACGTCCTCGCGATGGACGGGTTCGCCGGGATCATGGCGTTCACCCTCCCCGAGGCGCTCTGGCTGGCCGCGGAGGGCGTGAGCGACGACATCCTCGTCGCCTACCCCACCGCCGACCGCACCGCGATCGCCGCGCTCGCCGAGGACCCCCGCGCCGCCCGCGCCGTCACGCTGATGGTCGACTCCCCCGAGCACCTCGACCTGATCGAGTCCGCCGCCGGCGACCGGCGCGTGCGGGTCTGCATCGACATCGACGCCTCCTTCCGCACCCTCGGCGGCCGGGTGCGGATCGGAGCGCTGCGCTCCCCGCTGCACACCGCCGCCGACGTCCGGGCGTTCGCCGAGCTCGTCCTCAAGCGGCCCTCGCTCGACCTCGTCGGGCTGATGGCCTACGAGTCGCAGATCGCGGGCGTCGGGGACGTCCCGCCGGGCCGCCCCGCGCGGGGCCGCGTCATCCGCGCCATGCAGCGGCAGTCCCGGGCGGAGCTGGCCCGCCGCCGCGCCGCGATCGTCCGGGCCGTCCGGGAGCTCACCGACCTGGAGTTCGTCAACGGCGGCGGCACCGGCAGCGTGGAGACGACCGCGGCCGAGCGCGCCGTCACCGAGGTCGCGGCCGGCTCCGGCCTCTACCAGCCGCACCTGTTCGACCAGTACTCCAACTTCTCCGGGCGCCCCGCCGCGCTCTTCGCGCTGCCGGTCGTGCGCCGTCCCGCGCCGGGCGTCGTGACGTGCCTCGGCGGCGGCTACCTCGCGTCCGGGCCGGCCGACACCGTCCGGCTCCCCCAGCCCTACCTGCCGACCGGCCTGTCCTACGACGGCAACGAGGGGGCGGGCGAGGTGCAGACGCCGCTGCTCGGCCGCGCGGCGGACCTGCTGTCGGTCGGCGACCGCGTCTGGTTCCGCCACACCAAGGCCGGCGAGCTGTGCGAGCGCTTCGACGCCCTGCACCTCATCGAGGACGGCCGGCACGTCCGCACCGTCCCCACCTACCGGGGCGAGGGCCGCACGTTCCTGTGACGATCCGCCCGACCGTCTAGGTTGGGGGGATGAGCGACGCTCCAATGATCAGTGTCCGCGGCGAGGCGGTGCTGGAGGCCGAGCCGGAGATCGCGCGGCTGTCGGTGCACGTCGAGTCGCAGGAGTCCGACCGGCGCACGGCCCTCGACCGCCTCACCGAGCGCAACCAGCAGTGCCTCGACCTGGTCAAGTCCTACGGCGAGGCCGTGGAGAGGCTGGAGACCGGTGGCCTGTCGATCACGCCGCTGCTGAAGTACCGCAGGCGCGAGGGCGACATCCGCGCCTACCGCGGCACCGTCTGGATCAAGATCACGGTCAGCGACTTCGCGGTGCTGGGCGAGCTGGTCACGCGGCTCGGCGACCTGGAGCGCACCTACGTCACCGGGCCGGAGTGGGAGCTGCGGCAGGACAGCGAGGTCTACCGGCGGGCCGCCCGGCAGGCGGCGCACGCGGCCGTCGAGCGGGCCCGCGGCTACGCCGAGGCGCTCGGGGCCCGGCTCACCGGCCTGGTGGAGCTGTCGGACGAGGGGCTCGGCCGCGACACGGACGCCGGCGGGCCCGTCGCGCTCGCCGCCGCCTACGGGCGCGCGGGCGGGGGCGCCGCCGAGGAGCCCGAGCCGATCGACCTGGAGCCCGAGACGCAGATCGTCCGCGCCACCGTCGAGGCCCGGTTCACCGCGACCGCCCCCGACCTCGGCTGAACCGCCCGGCCACCGCACGGCCCCGCCACCGCACGGCCCCGCAGCCGAACGGCCCTGCCACTGAACGGCCCTGCCACTGAACAACAGGGGCGCCGCGCCCGTACTCAGGGTGTGGGAGGAACGGACTGCGGGGTGTACCGGATCGGCCTCGGCGTCTACGCCATCGGACGGCTGGCCGGCGCCGAGGCGGACGCGCTGGCGGCGCACCTGAGCGGCTGCCCGCCGTGCCGCGCCGAGCTCGCCCGGCTCCGCGACGTCGCCGACCTGCTCGCCCGCTCCGCCCGGCAGTGGGGCGGCGCCGTCCCGCCGCACCCGGGCGCCGTCCCGCCGCACCCCGGCGGCGCCGGGAAACGCGGAAGCGCCGGCCGCGGACCGCGGACCGGCGCCTCCAGAACGGGGCTCAGCGGCGCCTGCGCCTACGGCGCCGCAGGACCAGGGCGGTCACGATGACCGCCGCGCCGACGCCGGCGAGCACGAGCCGCTTGTCGAGCTGACCACCCTCGCCCTCCTCGTCGTCGGAGGGGCGCACCATCGCGCCGATGGCCTTGACGACGTGGTCGGCCTCGTCCTTCAGCCGCTCCGCGCCCCGCTGCGCGACGTTCTTGGGGTTCACCCTGTCGGCGATCTCGTCGACGGCGCGGGCCAGTTGCTGGCGGCTGCGCTCTATCTCCCGTTCCAGCGCCTCCGGGTCGCGGCTCTTGTCAGCCATGCCGTGTCCTTATCCTGTCGGGCGTACTCGCGCGGGCGAGAACCGTGCCGAGCCGAGCGTGGTCCGCACGGACTCGGCCGAGCGTGATCCGGACAGTCTTGCAGGTCTTCCCGGCGGATGCCCGCCGCACCCCAGCCGGTACCGTTGGAGCCACCATCCGAGCGAAAGGCGGGACAGGGTGTCCGAGCGGTTGCAGCCGGGCGACGTCGCCCCAGAGTTCGAGCTTCCCGACGCCGACGAGACCGCGGTGTCGCTGGCCTCGCTGCGCGGCAGGCGCGTGATCCTCTACTTCTACCCGGCGGCCATGACCCCCGGTTGCACCAAGGAGTCGGTCGACTTCGAGAGCAGCCTGCCCGAGCTGGAGGCCGCCGGCGTGACCGTCGTCGGGGTGTCCCCCGACAAGCCGGCCAAGCTCGCCAAGTTCCGGGAGAAGGAGGGGCTCACGTTCCCGCTCCTGTCCGACCCCGACGCGCAGGTCCTGCAGGCCTACGGCGCCTACGGGGAGAAGAAGCTGTACGGCAAGGTCGTCGTCGGCGTCATCCGGTCCACCTTCGTCATCGACCCCGAGGGGAAGATCGAGAAGGCGTACTACAACGTGAAGGCGACGGGGCACGTGGAGCGCCTCCGCCGCGAACTCGGCGTCTAGCCGGCGCCCCGTCCGGACGCGGGAAGCACCGCGGCCCGCGCTCAGCGCGGGCCGGGTGCGGGCGGGGGGATTCGAACCCCCACGGTGTCGCCACCAACAGGACCTAAACCTGCCGCGTATACCTGATTTCGCCACGCCCGCCCGTGCCGCCCGGGCGTCCGTGCTACCGGCCGGGGGCCGGGTTCAGCTTAGCGTCCTGATCGGCGGGCGCGGCAACGGATTCCGCGTCCTCCCGGCGGGGCGCCCGGTACAGGACCGCGACGACGACGGCGGCGACGGCGAGCGCGACCGAGGCGGTGAGGAACGCCGACTGGAGGCCGTCGCTGAAGGCGGCCCGCGCCCGGTCGGCCGCCTCCGGGCCGAGCCGCATCGCCATCGCGAGGGACGTCTTCGCCTGCTCGGCCGCCGGGCCCGGCACGTTCCCGAGGTCGAGGTTCGCGCGGTAGGCCGACTGCAGCAGGCTGCCGAGGACGGCGATGCCGAGCGCCCCACCGAGCTCGCGGGCGAGGTCGTTCATCGCCGAGCCCACACCCTGCTTCTCGGCGGGCAGCGCATCGGTGATCGAGGCGGTGGACGGGGTCATCGCGAGGCCCATCCCCGCGCCGAACGGGATGAGGCCCGCGAGCAGCAGCCAGTAGGTGCTGTCCTCGTCCAGCAGCGAGAAGACCAGCATCGCGACGCCGACGAGCAGCAGCCCCGCCGTGATGACGCGGCGCGCGCCGATCCTGGCGGCCAGCCTCGGCGCGACGCCCCGGGCGAACGGCATCATCGTGAGCGCCATGGGCAGCAGGCTGAGCGCGCCCACGAGCGCGCTGTCGCCCTTCACCAGCTGCAGGTACTGCAGGACGATGAAGACGAAGCCGAAGAAGGCGAAGAACTGCAGGGTGATCGTGAGGGCGCCCGCGGAGAACGCCCGGATGCGGAACAGCCGCGGGTCGAGCAGCGGGTTCGGCCGCTTCAGCTCCCACAGCACGAACCCGGCCAGGACGACCGCGGCGGCGGCGAGGCCGAGCAGCGTCCGCGCGGAGGACCAGCCGTGCGTCGGCGCCTCGATGATGGAGTAGACGCCGGCGCCGAGCCCGATCACGGTGATCAGCGCGCCGGTCAGGTCGAGCCTCGGGGCCTCCGGGTCGGCTGACTCGGGGACGACCGCGAGCGTGGCCGCCAGCGCGACCACCGCGAGGACGACGTTCATCCAGAACACCGACCGCCACGACCAGAACTCCAGCAGCGTGCCCGACACCAGCAGCCCGAAGATGCCGCTGGCCCCGGCGACGCCCGCCCAGGCGCCGACCGCGCGGGTGCGCTGCTCGGCCGGGAACGTCGAGGTGATGGTGGACAGCGTGGCCGGCATCACCAGCGCCGCGCCGACGCCGAGGACGCCGCGCATCGCGATCAGGTGGTCCGGGTCGCTCGCCAGCGCCGCCGCGGCCGAGCCCGCGCCGAACACGACGAGCCCCGCGGCGAGCGCGCGGCGCCGCCCGTAGCGGTCGCCGACCGCGCCGCCGAGCAGCAGCAGCGCCGCGAAGACCAGCGCGTAGGCGTCGATGATCCACGACAGTTCGGTCAGGCCGGCGCGGGTGTCGCGGGCGATGGACGGCACCGCGGTGTTGAGGGAGGCCACGGCCGACACCACCGTGGCGAGGGACAGCATCACGGCCGGCAGCACCGCTCGGTGGACGGCGCCCGGCCCCTGCTTCGTGGTGTTCATGCCTCGAATGTCGTCCCGGTCCGGCTATATTTCAACTGTGATGAATAAATCCGGGAACGGGCGCGGGCGGCGCCCCGGCAGCCCGGGCACCCGGGAGGCGATCCTCGCGGTGGCCCGCCGCCGCTTCCTGGCCGACGGGTACGGGCCCGTCACGATGCGGTCCATCGCCGCCGAGGCCGGGGTGGACGCGGCACTGATCAGCTACTTCTTCGGCTCGAAGAAGGGGCTGTTCGGCGCCGTGCTCGGCCTGGTCGCCAACCCGCCCGAGGTGCTGGCGGGCGCGCTGCCCGGCGACCCCGCCACGCTGCCGGAACGCGTCCTGCGCGCGATGGTCGCCGCCTGGGACGACCCGGAGCGCGGCGCGCCGCTGCTGATGATGGTGCGCGCTGCCGTCCAGGACCCGGAGCTGGCCCGGCTGGTGCGCGACATCCTGGAACGTGAGATGATCAACCGGATCGCCGAGCGGCTGGGCGGCCCCGACGCCACCGCGCGGGCCGCGGCGTTCGGCACCCAGCTCGCCGGGCTGATCTTCGCGCGCTACGTCCTCGCCGTGGAACCCGTCGCCTCCATGGGGCCCGATGAATTAATCCGGTACCTCGCCCCCGGGCTCCGCGCCGCCGTCCACGGCCCGCCCCGCAGGCCCCGGATGCGGTGAACCGCCCGGCGGGGCCGCGCCGCCGCCGCGAGGCGGCGCCCACCGCCGGCCCGCGGCCGGGGGGCCGGAAGCGGCCGGACTATTCGGGTGAAAGTTCGCGGCATACCGGAGGCGGGCGTTCTAGGCTGGTCGGGTCCGTTCGCCGCGCGCAGTGGGTGACATCGTGATCACACACCTGGCGGGACCGCCGTGAGCGCCGGCCCCGCGAGTGCCGGCCCCGCGGGCGGCGGCTTCACGCACCGCCTGCTGCCCTTCTCCGGGGTGGAGGAGTACCTCGGCGGCGCCGTGCCCTTCCTGCGCGCCGGCCTCGACGCGGGCGACCGCGTCCTCGCGGTGTGCGGGACCGGCCGCGAGATGCTGCTGCGCGACGCCCTCGGGCCCGCCGCGGCCGGGGTCGAGTTCACCGAGCCCGCCGCCTGGTACGCGCACCCGTCCCGCACGCTCGCGGACTGCCTCGGCGACGCCCGTGAGACCGCGCGGCGGGGCCGGCGGCTGCGCCTCCTCGGCGAGCCGGTCTGGGCGACGCGGTCGCCGCTGGAGGTCGTCGAATGGCAGCGGACCGAGGCCGTGCTGAACGACGCGTTCCGCGGCACCGGCGCCGCGATCATGTGCCCCTACGCGGCGACGCTGCCCGCGTCCGTCGTCGCGGCCGGGCGCCGGACCCACCCCGAGACCGTGCGCGGCGCGCGGGCCCTGCCCAACCCCGGCTTCGTGAGTCCCACGGCGTACTGCGCCCGGTGCGACGGCGAGCCGCCCCCTCCGCCGCCGGACGGCGCCGACACCCTGGTGATCGAGCGTCCCGACCTCTACTGGCTCCGCGCGTGGGTCGCCGAATGCGCGCGGCACACGCCGCTGCCCGGCGGCGACCGGCAGCGCCTCCTGGTCGCGGTGACCGAGGTGGTCACCAACGCGTTCCGGCACGGGAAGCCGCCCGTCGCCGTGCGCCTGTGGGCCGACGCCTCGCCCGGCGCGGCCGCGCTGGTCTGCGAGGTCACCGACGAGGGGCGGTGGGAGCCGGAGGGCGGGTTCGGGCTCGTCCCGCCGCGCCCGGACGGCGGGACACCCGGCGGCCGGTTCGGGCTGTGGGCGGTGCGGCTGCTGTGCTCCCTCGTCCAGATCCGGACAGGCGAGAACGGCACCGCCGTGCGGCTGAGGCTCGCCCTGCCCGTCGACGCGGCAGTGGCGGGCTCTCGGCGGGGTCCGTCCGCGGGGCCCGGCGGCTCGAACGGCGCGTGAGGAACTCCCGGCGTTGGGCTTCCAATGGCGCGGGACCGGCGTACGCTGAACGGATCCGCCTCACAGCGATGGGGAGGTCATGGAGACATCCTGGTTCGCCGAGCGCTCAGTGAGCGCCGTCCGCCCTGGAGACCACGGCTGGCTGGCCTACAGCAACAGGGAGGAACGTGACCGTATCATAGGCCCATTCGTCCGGGAGGGCCTGGAGAACGACGAGAAGGTCGTGTACGTCACCGACGTCCCGGCCGAACTGCTTCCCGGCCTCGGTCCCGGGCAGCCGATCGACGTGGAGGCCCGCGTCAGGTCGGGCCAGCTGCGGGTCATCCCGCGCCGGGATGCCTGCCTCGACCGCGGCGGCGCCTTCGAGCCGGCCCGGATGGCCGACACCATCGGCCGCGAGGTCGGCGCCGCGTTCGGCCAGGGCTTCCGCGCGGTGCGCGTCACCACCGACTACACCTGCCTGCTGAACGGTCCCGGCCGGTCCGACCTCGGCCGGATGCTGGGCTGCGAGCACCGGGTCGGCGACGCCGTCTCGCCGAGCACCATGGCGATGGCGATCTGCCAGGTCGACCGGCACGCGTGCCGGCCCGCCGAGCTCACCGCCCTCCGCGACACACACGAGGTCCTCGTGGAAGTGAACCCCGAGTTCGACGACGGGATCCTGAAGATCGTGCGCACGTTCGAGCCCGAGGGCCTGCGCGTCGAGGGCGAGCTGGACGCCGCGCGGCACGCGGTGTTCGCCGAGCAGCTCGCCCAGGTGCGGCCCGGCGGCAGCGTCCACCTCGACATGTCCCGCCTCGGGTTCATCGACCTCGGCGCGCTGCACCTGCTGGCCAGGCACGCCATCCGGCTGCCCGCCGACGCCGCGCTGGTCCTCGACCACCTCTCGCCCGACGTCGAGAGCGTCATCGACATGGTCGGCTGGCACCGGCTGCCCGGCCTCGCCCGGGGGCGGCGGCTGCCGGACACGGAGGGCATCGCCTGATGGCACTGGAGCACAAGGCGTTCATGTACCGGGGCACCGACGAGTTCCTGTCGGTCACCGTGCCCTATCTCGAATCGGGCCTGGAGCGCGGCCAGGTCGTGATCGCCGTCGCCCGCGAGCCCAACCTGACCGCCCTGCGCGACTCGCTCGGCGCCCGCGGCGACACGGTCGCCTTCCTCGACTCGGCCACGTTCTACCAGCATCCCGTGCGCACCCTGCGCGACTACCAGAGCATCGTGAAGGGCAGCGCCCCGCGCACCGTCTGCGCGCTCGCCGAACCGCTCTGGACCGGATGGGACGAGCGCCAGACGCTCGAATGGGTCCGCTACGAGTCCCTCATCAACGTGGTCTTCGGCGACTCGGGGGCACGCGCCCTGTGCCCCTACGACACCGGGGAACTGCCGCAGCGCATCCTCGACGAGGCCCGCCGCACGCATCCGCTGCTGCTCGCCCCGGGCCACGACGGCCAGAACGCCGACTACGTCGACCCGGTGGAGTTCGGGTCCGGCTGCGACGGCCGGTTCCGCTCCGACCGCCCGGCCGGCGCGGAGTACCTCCCCATCGACGGCGACGACCTGCACGCGCTGCGCGTGTTCGTCGGCGAGCGCGCCCACCGGCACGGGCTGGCGAAGCAGCAGGCGCAGAACCTCGTCACCGCCGCCAACGAGGTCGCCGCGAACGCCCTCCAGCACGGCACGCCGCCGATCGGGCTGTGGGTCTGGCAGGACGGCGCCGACCTGGTCTGCGAGGTCGGCGACAACGGCTTCTGGTCCCCCGGGCCCGACTCCCTGACCGGCTTCATCCCGCCCGACTCCGCCCTCCAGCGCGGCTTCGGGCTGTGGACCGTCCGCCTCCTGGTCGACCTCATGGAACTCCGCGCCGGATGGGACGGCACCTTCGTCCGGCTGCGCTGCAGATGACGCGGTGCGGCTGACACGGTGCGCTGAGGCCCGTGGGGCGCCTCAGGCCAGGCCCGCGGCCTTCAGCGCGTCCGGGACGATCTCCGCGAGGGCGCGGAAGGCCCGGCCGCGGTGGCTGATGGCGTCCTTCTCGGCGGGCGTCAGCTCCGCGGTCGTGCGGGTCCCGCCCTCCGGCAGGAAGACCGGGTCGTAGCCGAACCCGCCGGTGCCGCGCGGCTCCCGGATGACGGTGCCGTGCATCCGTCCCTCGACGCAGTGCTCGGCGCCGCCCGGGACCACCAGCGCCGCCGCGCACACGAACGAGGCGCCGCGCCGGCCGTCGGCCACGTCGGCGATCTGGTCGAGGACGAGCCGGAGGTTGGCGGCGTCGCGGTCGCCGCCGGCGCCGAACCGTCCCGACCAGCGGGCCGACAGCACGCCGGGCATGCCGTTCAGCGCGTCCACGCACAGGCCGGAGTCGTCGGCGACGGCGGGCAGCCCGGTGAACGCGGCGATCGCGCGGGCCTTCAGCAGCGCGTTGCCCTCGAAGGTCAGCTCGGTCTCGGGCACGTCGGGGGCGCCGGGGAAGTCGTCGAGGCCGACGACGTCGAGGTCACCGAGGATGCGGTGGAGTTCCGCCACCTTGCCCTGGTTGTGGGTGGCGAGGACGATCCGGCTCATCGGCCGAGCGCCTCGTTCTGGATGCGGGTCAGCTCCGCGCAGCCGGCGGCGCCGAGGTCGAGCAGCGCGTCCAGCTCCGCCCGGTCGAACGGGGCGCCCTCGGCGGTGCCCTGCACCTCGACGAACCGGCCGTCGCCGGTGCAGACGACGTTCATGTCCGTCCCGGCGGCCGAGTCCTCCTCGTAGCACAGGTCGAGGCGGGGCTCGCCGTCGACGACGCCGACGCTGACCGCCGACACCGAGGTGATGAGCGGATCCCCCTTGAGGAGGCGGCGCTCGCGCATCCAGCTCACCGCGTCGGCCAGCGCGACGTACGCGCCGGTGATCGCGGCGGTGCGGGTGCCGCCGTCGGCCTGCAGGACGTCGCAGTCGAGCTGGACGGTGTTCTCGCCGAGCGCCTTGAGGTCCAGGCACGCCCGGATCGACCGGCCGATCAGCCGGGAGATCTCGTGGGTGCGGCCGCCGATCCGGCCCTTGACCGACTCGCGGTCGTTGCGGGTGTTGGTCGCGCGCGGCAGCATCGCGTACTCGGCGGTGACCCAGCCGAGCCCGCTGTCGCGCCGCCAGCGGGGCACCGAGTCCTGCACGGACGCGGCGCACAGGACCCGCGTCGCGCCGAACTCGACGAGCACCGACCCTTCCGCGTGGTCGAGCCATCCGCGCTGGATGCGGACGGGACGGAGGCTGTCGGGTGCACGGTCATCGGGGCGAGCCATGCGCCCACCCTAGCGCTCGGTCCCCACCGGGGCGGCCCGCCGCCGGCGGAGCCGCACCCGTCGCCGGAGGCGCCGTCAGAGGTCGTAGACGGCGCCGACCTCCGCCAGTTCGATGGGGCCCCGGTAGCCGCTGTCCTTCGCCTCGGAGAGGGTCTGGGACGGGTCGTTCCACGGCAGCAGGTGCGTGAGGACCAGCCGTCCGACCTCGGCCCGCTCCGCGTGCTCGCCCGCCTCCCGGCCCGTCAGGTGCATGTCCGGCGGCAGCCCGGGGCGGTCCGCGAACGCCGCCTCGCAGAGGAACAGGTCGGAGCCGCGCGCCAGCCGCACCAGCTCGTCGCTGTGCCCGGTGTCGCCGGAGTAGGTCAGCGCGCTGCCGCCGTGCTCGATCCGCAGGCCGTACGCCTCGACCGGGTGGTTCATCAGCGCGGTCGTCACCGTGAACGGGCCGATGCGCATCGGTCCCGGCTCCAGCGGGCGGAAGTCGAAGGTGTCGGTCATCTCCGGGTTGGGTTCCAGCTCGTACGCCTTGATCATGTGCTCCGCGGTGCCGCGGGGGCCGTACACGGGGATGCGCGGGGCCGGGCCGTCCGGGCAGTACGTCCGCGCGATCCAGTAGACGGTGAGGTCGAGGCAGTGGTCGGGGTGCAGGTGCGAAATGCAGATGGCGTCGATGTCCAGCACGCCGTGGAAGCGCTGGAGGCTGCCGACCGCACCGTTGCCGATGTCGAGGAGCATGGAGAAGCCGTCCGCCTCGATCAGATAGCTGGACGCGGGGCTGTCCGGCCCTGGGAAGCTGCCGGAGCAGCCGATCACAGTGACCCGCACGCTCACTCCTCCTCTTGGGTTTCCCGAGGAATCAGGTCGTCAAAGCCTTGCTCAACGTGCTCTCCACCGGGCCGATCTCCGGTCCGAGGAAGCGGCGGCCGAGCTCGGCGAACACGGCGGGGTCACCGGTGGCGCGGAACCGGTGCCGCGGCCGGGGCTTCGCCTCGGCGCGGGCCAGTCCCCGATCGTGCAGCACTCGGTACACGTCCTTGGCGGTCTCGTCGGCGCTTGAGACCAGTGTGACCCCGTCTCCCACCACATACGAGATGACGCCCGCCAGGAGCGGGTAGTGCGTGCAGCCGAGGATGAGGGTGTCGCAGTCCGCGTCCACAATCGGACGCAGGTAGCCGCGGGCGGCGTCGAGCAGCTCGTCGCCCATCGTCACGCCCGCCTCGACGAACTCGACGAAGCGCGGGCAGGCGGCGCTGACCAGGTCGATGTGCGGCGCTGCGGCGAACGCGTCCTCGTAGGCGCGGCTGTTCACGGTGGCCTCGGTGGCGATCAGCCCGACCCGCCCGTTGGACGTGGCGCGAGCGGCGCGCCGGGTCGCGGGGTTGATGACCTCCACGACCGGGACCTCGTAGCGCTCGCGGGCGTCGCGCAGCATCGCGGAGCTGGCGCTGTTGCAGGCGATCACCAGCATCTTCACGCCCTGGTCGACCAGCTCGTCCAGCATCTCCAGGGCGAACGCGCGGACCTGCGCGATCGGGCGCGGCCCGTACGGCTGGCGGGCGGAGTCGCCGAGGTAGACGATCGGCTCGTTCGGCAACTGGTCGAGAATGGCACGGGCCACTGTGAGGCCCCCGAAACCACTGTCGAAGATCCCGATGGGCGCGTCTGGGAGGCCGTCCCCCCGGGATGGATCTGACATGGTGCACAAGGCTAAGCGACAGGACCCCGCCGGGGTGCGTCATGCGTTGGACATCACACCGTCACGCACCGGAAAACCGTCCAGCTCACGGCGCGGGCGCATGATCCGTTCGTTTCCGATCCGGAACACCGGTGTGTCGCGGCGGTCAGGGACGAGCGGGCACCGAGGCGGCCGGCTGGGAGCGGGCGAGGGGCACGCGGGCGATCTGCCTGCTCTGCGCGACGAGGCGGCCGGCGCTGTCCCACACCTCGACCTCCTCGTCGAACCAGCCGCCGGCGAGGAGCCGCCCGGTGCCGTGCACGGCGAGCCAGCCGGGCGCCGGGACGGCCCGCATGTGCCAGGTCAGCTCGACGGTCGGGGCCCAGCCCTGCGCGCCGAGGTTGAGCGCCACGGGCGGCAGCGCGTCGACGGCGAGGGCGAGGGAGTAGCCGTCGGGCTCCTGGCCGCAGCGGTGCCGGAACCAGGCGCGGATGTCCGGGCGCCCGCTCGGCCGCCCGTCCAGCCAGCCCATCGTCGTCCGGTCGAAGCGCATGTCGACCTGGTCGGCGAAGCCGCTGTCGACGGCGGAGGGCGGGCGGAACCCCGTGCACTCCTCCAGCGGAGGCAGCTCGGCGGGCGGCGCGGCCGCGAAGTCGGGCTCGGCGGCCGGGTCGAGGGTGCCGGTCGTGATCAGCGCGTCCACCACGGGACGGCCGTCCTGGACGAGGGTGACGAAGGACGAGGCGGCCGTGCGCCCCACCTTGCGGGAGTCGACGACCAGCTCGGCGGGGCCGGGCTTGGCGACGCGGTGGAAGTTCGCCGCGGTCGAGACGGGGTGCTCGTGCGGCGAGGCGTCCACGGCGGCGCGGGCGAGCACGGCCATCAGGTAGCCGCCGTTCAGCGCCTGGGCGATGCCGTAGCCCTCGTCCAGGACGGCCTCGTACCGGCCCTCGCCGACCGGCTTCACCGCGGTCGACTCCCCGAACCCGCTCATCCGCACTCTCCCGGGTCGACCGTCCCGGCGGGGCGTCCGCCGAGACGGTTCTAGAATCACGTTCGAGTACGCACTCTACCCTGCCGCCCCGCGGCCCGACCGGGCGGTCAGGCCCAGAGCTGGCCTTCGAGGCGGGCCTCGGCCTCCTCCAGCGTGCCGCCGTAGGCGCCGGTCGACAGGTACTTCCAGCCGCCGTCGGCGACGATGAACACGATGTCGGCGCGCTCGCCGGCCTTCACCGCCTTGTTCGCCATCCCGATCGCCGCGTGCAGCGCCCCGCCGGTCGAGATCCCCGCGAAGATGCCCTCCTGCTCCAGCAGCTCGCGGGTGCGGCGCAGCGCGTCGCGCGACCCGACCGAGAACCGCGTCGTCAGGACGGAGTCGTCGTACAGCTCGGGGATGAAGCCCTCGTCGATGTTGCGCAGCCCGTACACCAGCTCGCCGTACCGGGGCTCCGCCGCGACGATCTTGATGTCCGGCACCCGCTCGCGCAGGAAGCGGCCGACGCCCATCAGCGTGCCCGTCGTGCCGAGCCCGGCGACGAAGTGCGTCACCGACGGCAGGTCGGCGAGGATCTCCGGGCCGGTCGTCTCGTAGTGCGCGAGCGCGTTGGCCTCGTTGCCGTACTGGTAGAGCATCACCCAGTCGGGGTTCTCCTCGGCCAGGCCCTTCGCGACCCGCACGGCCTCGTTCGAGCCGCCCGCCGCCGGGGAGGAGATGATCCGCGCGCCCCACATCTCCAGCAGCTGGCGGCGCTCGGCGGAGGTGTTCTCCGGCATCACGCACACCATCGAGTAGCCGCGCAGCTTGGCGACCATGGCCAGCGAGATGCCGGTGTTGCCGGACGTCGGCTCCAGGATCGTGCAGCCGGGCGTCAGCAGCCCCTCCTTCTCCGCCTTCTCGATCATGTGGAAGGCGGGGCGGTCCTTCACCGAGCCGGTGGGGTTGCGGTCCTCCAGCTTGGCCCAGAGCCTGACGTCCTCGCTCGGCGACAGCCGCGGCAGCCCGACCAGCGGGGTGCCGCCGAGCGAGTCCAGCAGTGAGTCGAATCGCATGTGGCGCTCGTCCCGACCGGCTCAGCCGCCGGCGACGGCCGGCAGGATCGTCACGCTGTCGCCGTCGGCGACCTCCGTCTCCAGCCCGCCGAGGAAGCGCACGTCCTCGTCGTTCAGGTAGACGTTGACGAACTTGCGCAGGCCCTTGTCGTCCACGAGCCGGTCGCGCAGGCCCGCGTGCCGGGTGTCCAGGTCGGCGAACAGCTCGTCGAGCGTGCCGCCCTTGCCCTCGACGGCCTTGGCGCCGTCGGTGAGGTTGCGCAGGATCGTCGGGATCCGGACCTCGATCGCCATCGCGATGATCTCCTTAAAACGTCGTACGGGACTGCCCGCCCCCTGGCGTAGAACCGGGCGGGCGGCGGGATGATTCCAGGCGTGATCAGCGCGTCAGCGACAGTCGTAGACGACCTCGGCGCGCGAGTGCCCGAACAGGAAGCTCTGCACGGGTGGCACCGCTGGGGCCACGGCGCGGCGCTCAACGCCGCCCGTCCCATGCCCGCTCGTCCACATGTCAACCAGTTTACCGGCCGGGAGGCCGCCGATCCCGGCCGCCTCCGGACCTCGCGCGCCGCTCACCCCGGTCGCCCCGTTCCTGCTGCCGGCGCCGTCAGGAACCGTCGACGATGAGGACCTCTTCCTCGGTGACCTCGCCGTCCACGATGCGGAACGAACGGAACTCGGCCTCGTCCTCCTCGCGGGTCGAGACGAGGACGTAGTGCGCGGTCGGCTCGGACGCGTAGGAGATGTCGGTGCGGGAGGGGTAGGCCTCGGTCGCGGTGTGGGAGTGGTAGATCACCACCGGCTCCTCGTCGCGGTCGTCCATCTCCCGCCACACCTTCAACTGCTCCTGGGAGTCGAACCGGTAGAACGTCGGGGAGCGCTCGGCGTTGACCATGGCGACGAACCGGACGGGGCGGTCCGAGCCGACCGGGCCCGCGATGATGCCGCAGGCCTCGTCGGGGTGGTCCGCGCGCGCGTGCGCGATGATCTGGTCGACCAGGGCCCGTTCAATCGTCAGCATGCCCGCAAGCTTAGAAGGCGCCCGCTCCGGAACTTTCGCCCCGGGCGGCTAGTCCAGAGGCGGCTCATCCGGCGGCGGCTCATCCAGGAACGGCTCTTCCAGGGCGTGGACGAGACCGTCCTGGAGCATCGTCAGCCAGTCGTAGGCGGCGAACATGGGGGCGCGCGGGTCGCGCGGGTCGAGGGCGCCCGCCTCCTCGTACCAGTCCTCGGTGATGTCGAGCCGGGTGCCGAGCGCCAGCCGGACGTCGTTCAGCGCCCGCAGCCACTCCTGCATCCGCTTCTCGTCGATGACGGTGTCGGTGTCGGTCTCGCCGAGCGCGCCGAGGACCGCCCGGGCGGCCTCGCGCTTGCCGTCGCGCAGGCCGATCTCGGTGTAGCGGCGGAACTCCCCGGCGGCCTCGCCGTCGTCGCGGTAGGCGTCGGGGAACAGCCGCGCCAGGACCGGGTCGTCCGGCTTCACGGCGTTCTCGGCGATGCCCATGGAGGCCAGTTCGTCGTCGGGGCCGGGCGCGTCGCCGAGGAGCGCGAGCAACTGCTCCATGAGGGCGCGCAGCAGCGCGGTCTCCTCCGGCTCCAGCCGCACCCGGAAGCCCTGGCGCGTCTTCGTCACATGGCTCATCGGGTCAATCATCCCGCTTCACGGTCGCCCACAGGCCGTAGGAGTGCAGGATCTCGACGTCCCGCTCCATCTCCTCGCGGGTGCCGTTGGCCACCACGGCGCGGCCTTTGTGGTGCACGTCGAGCATCAGCTTCTCGGCCTTGGTCTTGGGGTAGCCGAAGACGGCCTGGAACACATATGTGACGTACGACATGAGGTTGATCGGGTCGTTCCAGACGATCGCCAGCCAGGGCCGGTCGGCGCTCACGTCCTCCGCTGCGCCCGGCCGCTCCTGTTCGACCGGTGCGGGCGCCGTGTTCATGGCGCTCATTGGCCGGGTCGCCCCCTTTCTGCGCGCGGTCGGTCCGCCCACCGCATCCGATGCTATGCGTCTATCCCTCTCCTTGTGGGGAACGATCCCCCGCGCCGCCCGGTTCGCCGCGCTCAAGCGTTTCCTTGAAGGGGACGATCGCCCACGCCCCCTGGTTCGCCGCGGTGCCCGCAGTCGGCCCTAAAGTGCCACTTGTGAACCTTGGTGACGGCACGGCCCTGCTGACCGACCAGTACGAGCTGACCATGCTCCAGGCGGCCCTCCGCAGCGGGACGGCCGGCCGCCGCGCTGTGTTCGAGGTGTTCGCGCGGAGCCTGCCCGCCGGCCGCCGGTACGGCGTCGTCGCGGGCATCGGACGGCTCCTCGACGCCATCGAGGCGTTCCGCTTCGAGGACGCCGAACTGGAGTTCCTCACCGCGAACGGCATCGTGGACGAGCCCACGGCGCGCTGGCTGGAGAAGTACCGATTCACCGGGAATGTATGGGGCTATCCCGAAGGCGAGTGCTATTTCCCGGAATCGCCGATCCTGATGGTCGAGGGGACGTTCGGGGAGGCGGTCCTGCTGGAGACCGTCGCCCTGTCGATCCTCAACCACGACTGCGCGATCGCGTCCGCCGCGTCCCGGATGGTGCAGGCCGCGCAGGGGCGCCCGATCATCGAGATGGGGTCGCGGCGCACCCACGAGCGCGCCGCCGTGGCCGCCGCCCGCGCCGCCTACATCGCCGGGTTCACCACCACGTCCAACCTGGAGGCGGGCCGGCTGTACGGCGTGCCGACCGCCGGGACCAGCGCGCACTCCTTCACCCTCCTGCACGACAGCGAGCGGCACGCGTTCGAGGCGCAGCTCGCGGCCCTCGGCGAGGGCACCACGCTGCTGGTCGACACCTACGACGTCGAACGGGCCGTCCGCGCGGCGGTGGAGCTGGCCGGCCCGACGCTCGGCGCCGTCCGGATCGACAGCGGCGACCTCGGCGTGGTGGCGCGGCGCGTCCGCGAGCAGCTCGACTCCCTCGGCGCGCACGGCACGCGCATCGTGGTGACCGGCGACCTGGACGAGTACGGCATCGCGGCGCTCGCCGCGGCGCCCGTGGACGGGTACGGCGTGGGGACGTCCCTGGTGACCGGTTCCGGCGCCCCCACGGCGTCGCTCGTCTACAAGCTCGTCGCGCGGGCGGACGGCTCCGAGGAGGACGCGCCCATGCGCCCCGTGGCGAAGCGCTCGACGGGCAAGCCGAGCCGGGGCGGGCGCAAGACGGCCGTCCGCCGCGTCGACGGGCACGGCACCGCCTACGCCGAGACCGTCTTCACCACCGAACCGACCGCCGGCCCCCGCGACCGCGTCCTCCAGGTGCCGCTGGTGCGCGACGGCGAGGTCGTCGGGAGCGAGGCGCTCGGCGACGCCAGGGAACGCCACGCCCGCTCCGTCGCCGAACTGCCCGCCACGGCGCTCCAGCTCTCGAAGGGCGAGCCCGCCGTCCCGACCGAGTTCGTCGACGGCGGGCCACGCCGTTGAGCCGTCCCGCTTGGGGGAACGAGCCTGGGGTACGGTCGGAGCGGAGCCGGTGGGGCAACCGGTAGAGGGAGCGGTCATGGGCAAGAAGGCTCTGATCATCGTGGACGTGCAGAACGACTTCTGCGAGGGCGGGTCGCTCGCGGTCGCGGGCGGGGCCGGGGTCGCCACCGCGATCTCCGAGTACGTGGCCGCCCACCGGTCCGAGTACGCGCACATCGTGGCGACCCGCGACTTCCACCTCGACCCGGGCGGCCACTTCTCCGCCGAGCCGGACTTCGCCGACACCTGGCCGCCGCACTGCGTGATCGGCACCCCGGGCGCCGACTTCCACCCCAACCTGGCCCTCGCCCCCATCGAGGCCGTGTTCAGCAAGGGCCGCGAGACCGCCGCCTACAGCGGCTTCGAGGGCTTCTCCGACGACGAGACCCCGCTCGCCGACTGGCTCGCCGCCCGCGGCGTCGACTCCGTCGACGTCGTCGGGATCGCCACCGACCACTGCGTCCGGGCCACCGCGGTGGACGCCGTCCGCGCGGGCCTGCGCACCACCGTCCTGCTCGACCTCACGGCCGGCGTCAGCAAGGCCACCGTCGACCGTGCCCTCGACGAGCTCGCGCAGGAGGGCATCGTCCTGTCCGGCGCCCCGGTGGTGACCGCCTGACCATGCCCCCCACCACGCCCCCGCCCCCGGACACGACGGAGCCCACGGTCATCCTGATCGCCGGCGTCTCCGGCAGCGGCAAGACCACCATCGGCACGCTCCTCGCCGAGCGCCTCGGCTGGGACTACGCCGAGGCCGACGCGTTCCACTCCGAGGCCAACGTCGCCAAGATGCGCGCGGGCCACCCGCTCACCGACGAGGACCGCCTCCCCTGGCTGCGCGCCATCGCCGCGTGGATCGCCGACCGGCTCGACACCGGCCGCCCCGGCGTCGTCACCTGCTCCGCCCTCAAGCGCCGGTACCGCGAGATGCTGGTCGACGGGCACGAGGGCGTCCGCCTGGTCCTGCTGGACGGCGACCGCGACGCGATCGCCGCCCGCATGAAGGCCCGCAAGGGCCACTTCTTCAAGGCCGAGATGCTCGACTCCCAGTTCGCCGACCTGGAACGCCCCGCCCCCGACGAGAACGTCGTCACCGCCCCCATCACCGGGACACCCGAAGAGACGGTCGCCCACATCCTCAAGGCCCTCGACCTGGCCCCGCCCTCCCACTGACGTCCCGAAGCCGGCCGCGGTCGGACGCGGCAGTCGACGAGGCGTGCCGCACCGACCGGCCGGAGCCTCCGCCCCCTGGGTCGGCGTAGAGCGGGTCGTCTCAGTCGCGCACGTAGCGGTGCCGTGGGCGCCGTCGCAGCGTCCGGTCACGGCGCCCTCCTTCCCCGGGACCGGACGTCCACCCGCCACCAGGACCGCGAAGCCGCCAAAGCCACCGTGTTGCGCCAAAGCCACTGAACTGTTGCCGACGATCCGAACCATATGATCTCATCTGAGATTATCTCAGATAGACAGTTCACGTCGATCGACGGGAGACATCCATGCTTGAGCCGACCCGCCGGCGCACGCCCGAGGCGGACGGCACGCCGCCGGCCTTCCGGAAGCCCGCGCCGCGCCCGCTCCCGCGCCGTGCGGGAGGGCGTCGATGATCGCGGCCTCCCCTGACGAGCAGGTCCGCGACGAGGTCATGACCGCGGCCGATGTGGTGAAGTCCCATGGGACCGGTGACGGCGCGGTGACCGCGCTGCGCGGGGTGTCGGCGGCGTTCACGCGGGGCCAGTTCACCGCGATCATGGGGCCGTCCGGGTCGGGGAAGTCGACCTTCCTGCACTGCCTGGCCGGACTGGACACCGTGACGTCCGGCACCGTCGTCGTCGGCGGGGCCGAGCTCACCGGCCTGTCGCGCACCCGGCGCACCGAACTGCGCCGCGACCGGATGGGGTTCGTGTTCCAGTCGTTCAACCTGCTGCCGATGCTCACCGCCGAGGAGAACACCCGGCTCACCGGACGGCTCGCGGGCCACCGCGCGGACCCGCGCTGGTTCGACACGATCGTGGACGCGCTCGGGCTGCGCGAACGGCTGGCGCACCGGCCCACGCAGCTGTCCGGCGGGCAGCAGCAGCGGGTCGCCGTGGCGCGGGCGCTCCTGACCCGGCCGGAGGTGCTGTTCGCCGACGAGCCGACCGGCAACCTCGACTCCCGCTCGGGCGCCGAGGTGCTCGGGTTCCTGCGCACCGCCGTCGACGCCTACCGGCAGACGGTGGTCATGGTGACGCACGATCCCGCGGCCGCCGCGCACGCCGACCGGGTGCTGTTCCTCGCCGACGGGACGATCGTCGACGAGCTGACCGCGCCCACCATCGACGCCGTGCACGCCCGGATGCGCGAGATGGAGGCCTGACGGTGGGGAACGCCATGTGGCTCATCGCGCGACGCTCGTTCGCCGACAGCTGGATGCGGCTGTTCGCGACGCTGCTGGCGGCCCTGGGCTCGATCGCGCTCATAGCCGGCTCGCTGCAGTTCGCGCTGCGCGCGCAGGAGGCGGTGTCGGGCAGCGACGCGAGCGAGTACTTCCGCGCCGACGTGCTCGTGCAGGGCGGGACGGTCGATCCGGACGACGCGGCCGCGCCGCCCACCGGCGCGGTCCCCATGGACCGGATCGCCTCCCTGCCCGGGGTGGCGGCCACCGCCGGGGACGCCGCCGTGGCGGTGACGGCCGCCCGTCCCGACGGCCGGGCGATCACCGCGGCGGCCGAGGGCAGGACGCTGCTGCGCCCCTGGGTGCCCGACCCGCGGCTGAATCCCTACCGGCTGGAGGCCGGGCGCGCCCCCGCAGCCGACGGCGAGGTGGCGGTCGTCCGGTACATGGCGCGCGCGGGGAGGGTGCGCGTCGGTGACACGATGACGCTGACGCTGCCCCGCCAGACGCGCCAGGACCGGATCGTCGGGATCGTCAGCGTCCAGGACCGCGATGCCGTGGCCGCCGGCAACCTGGTGCTGGCGCCGCCCGAGACGGTGCGGCGCGCCGCCGCGCTGCCCCCGGGCACCTGGCCGAGCGTCTGGCTGAAGGCCGCCCCGGGCGTGCCCGCCGCCCGCCTGCGCGACGGGGCGGCCCGGGAACTGGGCGGCGCGGCCACGGTGCGCACCGCGGAGTCCGTGCGGCGCGCGCAGGCCGCCGCCGCGGAGGGCGAGGGCGCCTCGATCGCCGGCGTCATCGGCGGGCTCTCCCTGGTGGCGATCTTCGTCGGCCTGTTCGTGGTCGCCAACACGTTCGGCACGCTGGTGCGGCAGCGCACCCGGCTGCTGGCGCTGCTCAGTGCGATCGGCGCCACCCCGCGGCAGGTCAAACGGCTGATCCGCCTGGAGGCGCTGATATTGGGCGCCATCGCCGCCGTGGGCGGCACCGCCGCGGCCTTCCCGCTGTCCGCGCTGATCATCCGGCTGTTCGCGCGGGACGGCTTCGACGTCTCGGCCGCGGCGCCCCAGTTCGGGTGGGTCGCACTGGGGATCCCGGCGGCGGCCGGGATCCTGGTCACCCAGGCCGCCGCCTGGCGGGCGGCGCACCGCGCCGCGGGCACCTCGCCCGTGCAGGCGCTGCGCAGCACCGTCACCGAGACCCGGGGGCGCCGGTGGCCGCGGCTGTCGGCCGCCTGCGCGATCTTCACCGGCGCGGCCTTCTGGTGGGCGGTGGCGGCCGCGGTGCGCGCCGACGATCCGCCCGGCCCGGACCGCACGTTCGGGATCTCGCTGATGGTCCTCTTCGGGACGCTGCTCGCCATGACCGGCCTCGCCGTCCTCACCCCCTTCTTCGTCGGACCGCTCGGCGGGCTGGTGGGACGCATCGGGCCGCTGGTCAGCGGGGAGGCCGGACGGCTGGCGCACATCACCGTCATCCGCAGCCCGCGCCGGGTCTCCTCGGCCGCCTCGTCACTGATGCTGGGCATCGCGCTGGTCGCCTCCGTGGTGCTCATCACCATGTCGGTGCACGACCGCTTCCGGGAGGCGGGCCGAGAGGTGATGGCGGCCGACCACGCGGTCACCGCGACCGCCCGGTCCTCCGAAGGCGCGCCCGCGCCACTGGCCCGGGACGTGGCGGCCCTCGTCGCGGACGCGCCGGGGGTGTCGCGGACGACCGCCCTCACGCAGACCGAGGTCAAGCTGGTCTCGGATCCGGAGCCGCTCGACCCCGGCGGGGCACCCGAGCCGTTCCGCTTCCTCGTCAGCGGCGCCGAGCAGACCGGGCTGCGCGACGTCCTGCGGCTGGGCGGCCGGCCGCCGGCGCTGCGGCAGGGGGAGATCGCACTGTCGGGGAACGTCATGAAGGAGCGGGAACTGCGGCGCGGCCAGGAGATCGTCGTCCAGGGCGCCCGGGGCCGGGTCCCGCTCAAGGTGGCGGGCGCGTACCACGACCCCTCCCACCTGTTCGCCGACCAGGCACTGGTGGCGCCCGCGACCATGGACCGGATCGACGCCGACGCGGCGACCCGGGCGGTCCTCGTACGGGGCGGCTCTCCGGAGGCGCTGGAGCGCGCGGTGGCCGGGGTCCCGGGGGTGCGTGTCGTCGGCCGCGACGCGTACGTGAGTGCGGCGTCGGATTCGCTCACCCGGCCGCTCAGGGCGACCTACGTCTTCGTCGGCATGGCGCTGCTGCTGGCCCTGTTCGGCATGGCGACCACGGTTTCGATGAGCGTCGCCGACCGGACCCCGGAGTTCGGACTGCTGGGCGCCGTGGGGGCGACCACGAGGCAGATCCGCTCGATCGTCCGATGGGAGGCGGCCACCGTGGTCGTTCTCGGCACGATCCTCGGCAGCATGATCGCGATGGGAGTGCTGACCCTGCTGCACGTGGCCACCGGGAGCTCGTTCCTGCGCCCGGACCCGCCGTGGTGGTTGTTCCCGCTGCTGGCGGCGGGCGCGGCCGTGACGACGCCGGCGATCTCGGCACTGCCCGCACGCCGGGCCGCCGCCGTCCCGGTCCTGGAGGCCGCCAAGGCCCAGTGAACCGCGACCGTCACCACGTCGGAACGAAAGAAACGATCGAGATCCGCATCATGCATTCCCGTTACATGCGCACCCGGGCCGCCTGACAGGGCGGCCTGCGCGAGGAGGCTCGCGCCTCTTCGCTCCGTTGACGGGGACCTGGCCGAGCCAGGTCCCCGTCTTCGCTTCGACGCGAGGGATCCGATCACTTCAGCGCCACGCGGCAAACCTCCCGACCGCGGTGGGGGCGCTTCAGTGGCGGCGGCCCGTTCGCGAATCCCGGCTGTGCGCTCGCGGATCCCGGCGGCGCTCGCCTGTCCGGACGGACGGGCGACCGGAGGAGCGGCGCAGCGTTGGTGACGTGCGCGGCTAAGCCTCAGCGGGCGGCGAGGCCGGTCGAGTAGGTGCGCTGGTACGAAGCAACCAATGCGCGACGACCAATGGGATGACGCCTACGGGATACCAGGCCACGTCAATGAGGTCGAACTGGGCGCCCAGCAGTTGGCGCGCGAACCAGCTGCGTTGGGAGATCTCGCTGGGCAGGGGGGTGAGCTGCGCGAACTCGATGAACCAGCAGTAGGCGACCGCGGTGATTCCGGCGGGCAAGGGAGAGATCCGCGGCCGTACGAAGAGCACGATCGTGTAGACGATGGCCCCTGACAAAGCGGCGCCGGAATACTGGTCGACAAGCCCGTCCGCCACGGCGCGGATCGCATAGGCCGCGCCGGCGAGGCCGACTGCCGACACGACCATCAGCAGCCGGACCCAGCGCACTGCGAGCGTCATCGCACGATCTTAAGCCGCAACGCACACCCCATGCCGCCGCAGCGCCTACGCCCGCCCGTACTGCTAGGCGTTCTTGATGGCCTCGCCGAGGTGCCGGAGTGCCTGGGGGGTGATGAGGAGCTTGGGCCCGTCCGGGTCCTTGCTGTCACGAACGGCCACGACCTCGTCGACGCGGGCGACCTCGACGCAGTTGCCGCCGTTGTTGGAACTGCGGGACGCCTTGCGCCATACGGCGGTGCTCAAGTCCATTTCTCCTGCGCCACCTTCGCTGAGGCGGCGAGGGGTCAGTGGCGGCGTTTGGCGGCCCAGTCGCGGATCTTGGCTATGCGCTCGCGGATCTCCTCGGCGCTCGCCTGCGGGACGGGCGGGCCGCCGCAGGCGCGGCGCAGCTCGTTGTGGATGACCCCCTGCGGCTGGCCCGTCCGGTGGTTCCAGGCGTTGACGAGGCCGTTCAGCTCGCGCCGCAGGGCCGCGATGTCCTCGGCGGCGGTGCGGTCGGCGCGCGGGTCGCCGGTCTTGCGCCGGCGCTCGTTGGCGATCTGCTCGGCCTGCCGCTTGCGCAGCAGCGCCGACACCTGGTCGGGCTCCAGCAGGCCGGGGATGCCGAGGTACTCCTCCTCCTCGGCCGACCCCGGCTCGGCGTTCATGCCGAACTCGCCGCCGTCGTAGAGCACGCGGTCGAACGTCGCGGACGCCTCCACCGTCTCGAACGGCAGCTCCTCGCCGACGTCGGGCGTGTCCTCCCGGCGATTGGCCTCCGCGAGGAGCTCGTCGTCGAGGCCGTCCTCGCGGACGGGGCGGTCGAGGACGTGGTCGCGCTCCTCCTCCATCTCGGAGGCGTGGCCCATCAGCGTCGGCACCGACGGCAGGAACACCGACGCGGTCTCGCCGCGCTTGCGGGCGCGGACGAAGCGGCCGATGGCCTGCGCGAAGAACAGCGGCGTGCTGGTGGAGGTGGCGTAGACGCCGACGCACAGCCGCGGGATGTCGACGCCCTCGGACACCATGCGGACCGCGACCATCCAGCGGTCGTCGGTCTCGGCGAACGCCTTGATCTTCTTGGACGCGGTCGGGTCGTCCGACAGCACGATCGTGGCGCCCTGCCCGGTCACCGCGCGCAGCATCTTCGCGTAGGCGCGGGCGGCCTCGTGGTCGGTGGCGATGACCAGGCCGCCCGCGTCCGGGATGACGCGGCGCAGCTCGGTGAGGCGGCGGTCGGCCGCGGCGAGCACCTGGTTGATCCAGTTGCCCTTGGGGTCGAGCGCGGCCCGCCACGCCTGGGACGTCTGGTCCTGGGTGAGCGGCTCGCCGAGGGTCGCGGTGATCTCGTCGCCGGCGCGGGTGCGCCAGCGCATCTCGCCCGCGTACGCCAGGAAGATGACCGGACGGACGACGCCGTCGGCGAGGGCGGGCCCGTAGCCGTAGGTGTAGTCGGCCCGGCTGCGGCGGACGCCGTCAGGCCCCTCCTCGTACTGGACGAACGGGATCGGGTTGATGTCGGTGCGGAACGGCGTGCCGGACAGCGCGAGCCGCCGCGTCGCCGGCTCGAACGCCTCCCGGACGGCGTCGCCCCACGACAGGCCGTCGCCCGCGTGGTGCACCTCGTCGAAGATGACCAGCGACTTGCGCGACTCGGTGCGGTTGCGGTGCAGCGCCGGGCGCGCCGCGACGGTCGCGTACGTGACGGCGACGCCGTGGAAGTCCTTGCCGACGGGGCCCTGCCCGTTCTGGTACTCGGGGTCGATCCTGATGCCGACGCGGGCCGCCGACTCGGCCCACTGCCGCTTGAGGTGCTCGGTCGGGCACACGATCGTGAGCGACGAGACGACGCGGCGCTCCATCAGCTCGCGGGCGAGCCGGAGCGCGAACGTCGTCTTGCCGGCGCCGGGCGTCGCGACGGTGAGGAAGTCGCGGGGGCCCGGCGCCGTTCCGTCCGCGCCGAAGTACGCCTCCAGCGCCTGCTGCTGCCAGGCGCGCAGGGACTGCGCGGTCCCCCAGGCGGCCCGCTCGGGGAAGGCGGGGGGCATGCTCGATGCGGCGAAGGTGCTCACGGTCATTGAAGGCTACCGAGCCGCACCGACAGATCGGGCCGCGCCCGGCGCACCTGTGCCGAGATCCACACCCTGGCGGGCGCGCCCGGAGGACCGGTACGCCGCCCACACCGCGCGGATGCGACGGCCCTGACCTGCGGTGAAGCCCCGCATGCAGGCGTCCTGCGCGTAGTCCATGAAGTTGTGGATCGGGTCGAGACCCCGCTGCGGACACGTGTCGCGGCCGTGGGGGCAGCCCTGCGCCGGCTCCTCCTCGTACGGGGTGTCGGCCACCCCGTCGCCCGGCGCGGTGCACCCGCCTTCGAACGTGTGCATCAGGCCGAGCCAGTGCCCGATCTCGTGGACGGCCGTGTACCCGTGGTTGAACGGCGCGTAGGAGCCGTACGGCAGGCTGCGGTAGTCGACGGTGACTCCGTCCATGCGCGGGTCGCGCCGGTACCACTGGGGGAAGGTGGAGAAGCCCAGCACGTCCGCCCCGACGGCCGCCGTGTAGAGGTTGAGCGTGCCGCGACCGCCCTTGCGGAGGCGCCGCTTCATCGCGCCCTCGTTGCGCTGCGGGTGGTAGAACCAGGCCGCGTTGTCGGTGCGGTCGAGCGAGACGAGCCGGAACCGCACGCGGGTGTCGGCGCCGCCGAGGCGTCCGCCGTAGGCCGCGTTCAGCGTGGCGATCTGCCGCCGGACCGCCGCCGTGGACAACCGCCCCGTACCGCCGCTGTGGAGGACGTGGAACCGCACCGGGACGACGAGGCTCCCCGCCCTGCGCTGTGCCCGGTAGGGGCGGGCCGCGTCGATGCGGGCCTCGTCGGACGTCCCGAACCGGTCGAGGAGCGTGCGGCGGAGGTCGGCGAGCATCGCGACGGCCTGGTCGTGGCCGAGGTCGACCCGGTCGCGCGGACGGACCGAGCGGACCGCGCCGTCCCTGGCCCCCGCCGCGTGCAGCGTCCCCGGCCCGCCCGACGTGCCCGGCGTGCCCGCGGGGTGCCGGACGCACCCGTCGTCGCCGTGCGCGACCGGAGCGGCGCGGAGCCGCTCCCGCTCCCGCTCACTGAAAGAACCCGGAACGGCACACACGGTAACCATCAGTGCGCACAGTGAAACCCCGGCAATCCGCCGCATCGAATCCCCCGATTGTTCAGGGACGCCCCATTCGGGACGTCCCGCGATAAGAAACGCCGAGGTCCCGCGGCACCTGACCGCAGGACCTCACGCGCGCACGCCTATCCGGTGGCGCGCCCTCGACCGCCGTTCAGCGGCCGGTCACTCCTTGCCGTCGCCGCCGGACTGCATGGATTCGTAGATCTCCTTGCACTCCGGGCAGACCGGGTACTTCTTCGGATCCCGGTTCGGCACCCAGACCTTGCCGCACAGCGCGATCACCGGCGTGCCGGTCACCGCACTCTCGGTGATCTTGGCCTTCTTCACGTAGTGGGCGAACCGCTCGTGGTCGCCGTCACCGTGGGAGAGGTCCGGCCGGACATCGCTCTCGGTGTCGCTGTTTGGAAGGATCTTCGTACTCACGTCGTTCACCTTAGTTCAGCGTGGGGTCGTCGGGGAAAGTGGAGACGAAGGCCAGGTCGCCGCCCTGCCGGCGCAGCACGTGCTGCCACAGCCGCTCCGGGTCGGCGGCGAACACGTCCCCGGCCTCGGCGGGCACCAGGTACCACGAGCCGTCCTCGATCTCGGCGCGCAGCTGCCCGGGCGACCAGCCGGCGTATCCGGCGAACACGCGCAGCTGCAGCAGTTCCGCCGCGAGCAGGCCGGGCGGGGCCTCCAGGTCGACCAGGCCGACCCGGGCGACCTCGGCGCCTCCGTCCAGGGCGCGCCAGCCGAGCGGCTCGTCCTCGCCGGGCAGGCGGGCCAGGGCGAGGGCGTTCTCCAGCGCGACCGGTCCGCCCTGGAAGACCACGGCGGGGCCCGTCACCAGCTCCGCCCACGGCGGCAGCACCCGGTCGACCGGGACCTCGGTCGGCCGGTTGAGGACGACCCCCAGCGTGCCGCCGTCGCCGTCGTGCTCGACCAGCAGGACGACGCTGCGCCGAAAGTTCGGATCCTCCAGCTGCGGGGTGGCCACCAGCAGGAGACCGACCCTGATCCCGTCTTCCATGGGTCCCATGATGCGTTGCCCGGACCCCCGGCGGCACGTCCCTGGACTCGTTAGCCTGTTACGCATTCCTATCGATGGGGATATCGGCACCACGAGGTCCAGGGTTAAGAATGATCTAGGATCATCGGCCACCCGCTTGGTCCGCGCCGGGAGGACAGCGATGCAGTTGCCCAGGGTCATCATCGCCGCCGTGTTCATCGTGATCGGGGCGCTGATCGCGATCCCGGCCCTGGTGAAGTCGACCGGCTCCGCGTCACCGGCCTCCAGCACGGAGTCGACCTCCCCGAGCCCGAGCCCGTCCGGCGGTTCGCCGTCCGCCTCGGGCAAGCCGACCCGCACCCCGTCGCACACCCCGACCCGCACGCCGACGCACCCGCCGACCACCGCCGCGCCCGCGCAGCCGGTGACGGCCACCATCGGCTCGGTGTCCTGCCCCGACCGCACCGTGAACGTCAAGGTCCGCAACACCGGGACGCAGACCGAGGACTTCTCCATCGAGAAGAACGACGACTCCGCCGCCGTCCCCGGCAAGATCGGCCCGGGCGCCACCCGGACCGTCGCGGTGAAGCTGCGCGAGGACCGCCGCACCCGTGTCACCGTCCGGTGGGCGAACCGGCAGATCGAGAGCGCCACGGTCAAGGCGAACTGCAAGAAGGCGGGCGGCGCGCCGCACGAGACGCCGCCCGGCAAGCTGCCGCACACCGGTCCCGACACCGTGCTGTGGGCGCGGGCCGCGACCGGCGTCGCCATCATCCTGACCGGCGCGATCATCTTCTGGTACGGCGGCATCTGGCCCCGCCGCCGCGAGCAGATCTTCGCGGGCCGCAAGTCCGACTGAGCGCGCGGGCCCGAGCCCCGAGGCCCGAGCCCGCCGCGCGGACGACCGCCGCGCCTAGGCCTCGGTGCGGGGGCGGCCGCCCGCGGCCTCGCGGACGGCGCCGGCGACGCGGGTGCTCACGTCCGGGTGGAAGACGCTCGGCACGATGTAGTTCGGGCCGAGCTCGTCCGGGGTGACGACCTCGGCGAGGGCCTTGGCCGCGGCGGCGAGCATGTCGAGGGTGACGCCGTCGGCCTGGGCGTCCAGCAGGCCGCGGAACACGCCCGGGAACGCCAGCACGTTGTTGATCTGGTTCGGGTAGTCGCTGCGGCCGGTGGCGACGACCGCGGCGTGCTCGCGGGCCTCGTCCGGCGACACCTCCGGCTCCGGGTTGGCGAGCGCGAACACGATCGCGTCGTCGCTCATGGTGGCGATGTCGTCGCCGGTCAGGATGCCGGGGGCCGACACGCCGATGAACACGTCGGCGTCCTTCACCGCGCCGCGCAGGTCGCCGGAGTAGCCGCCCTCGTTGGTGTGCTCGGCGATCCAGCGGAGCGAGTCGTCCAGGTCGTCGCGGTCCTTGTGCACGGCGCCGCGGTAGTCGCAGACGACGAGGTTGCGGGCGCCCGCGTGCATCAGCAGCTTCAGGATGGCGGTGCCGGCCGCGCCCGCGCCCGCCATCGTGATGCGGACGGCGCCGATGTCCTTGCCGACGACGCGCAGCGCGTTGGTCAGCGCGGCGAGCACGCAGATCGCGGTGCCGTGCTGGTCGTCGTGGAAGACGGGGATGTCGAGCAGCTCGCGCAGCCGGGCCTCGACCTCGAAGCAGCGCGGCGCGGAGATGTCCTCCAGGTTGATGCCGCCGAACGCGGGCGCGATGATCTGCACGGTCCGGACGATCTCGTCGGTGTCCTGCGTGTCGAGGCAGATCGGCCAGGCGTCGATCCCGGCGAACCGCTTGAACAGCGCCGCCTTGCCCTCCATGACCGGCAGCGCGGCCTCCGGGCCGATGTTGCCGAGGCCGAGCACCGCCGAGCCGTCGGTCACCACGGCGACGCTGTTGCGTTTGATCGTCAGCCGGCGGACGTCCTCGGGGTTGCGGGCGATGGCCAGGGAGACGCGGGCGACCCCGGGCGTGTAGGCCATCGACAGCTCGTCGCGGTTGCGCAGCGGCACCTTCGACTGCATCTCGATCTTGCCCCCGAGGTGCATCAGGAACGTCCGGTCGCTGACCTTGTGGATCTTGACGGAGTCGATCCGCTCCAGCTCGCCCGCGATCGCCTCGGCGTGCTGGGTGTCTCGGGTGGCGATCGTGACGTCGATGCGCAGCGTCTCGTGCCCGGCGGTGTTGACGTCAAGGGCCGTGACGATGCCGCCGGCGTTCTCGACCACGTGGGTGATCTGGCTCACGGCCCGGCCGCCGGCCGGGACCTCCAGCCGGACGGTGATGGAGTACGACACGCTTGGCACGCTCGCCACGACAGCTGCTCCCTATTTATACGGGTTTGTCCACATCCGAGCGCGCCGAGCCGAGGGGACGGTGCGTCCGGGGCCGCCGCCCGGTCCCGTCCGGCGGCTCCTGGCGCCCGGCCGCGGCGCCGATCAGTTCGGCGGTCGCGGGGCGCGGGCGGCCCCCGTGGTGTCGATCACTGGATGGTGTCGGGCACGGGCTGGCAGAGCCGCGGATCGGCGGAATGGGCCCCGTAGAAGTGCTTCACCCGTGGAAGTGCTTCATGTGGGCCGCACGGGCGCGGTCATCGCCATCGAGCATACGCTCAACATCGCGGTCGAGGGGCCCGCTCGGCCCGGACGCCCGTGCTCGGAACCCTGGTTCCGAGCACGGGCTTCGCGGCACGGGCGCGGGGGTCGGGCTCAGAACAGGGCGGACTGGAGGCCGCGGCGGGCCTTGCCGACGCGCGGGTCGTCGGGCGGCAGCAGCTCGAACAGCGACAGCAGGTGCTTGCGCACCGCGTCGCGGTCGTCGCCCGCGCTGCGCCGCACCGCGCCCACCAGCCGGTCGAAAGCGTCGTCGATGCGCCCGGACACCATCTCCACGTCGGACGCGCTGATCTGCGCCTGGACGTCGCCGGGCTTCTCGGCCGCCTCCTGGAGCGCGCGCTCGGCGTCGAGCGACCGCACCCGCAGGCTCAGCTCGACCAGGGCGAGGCCCTGCTTGGCCTGGTCGTCCCTCGGGTCGGCGGCGAGGACCCGCTCGAACGCGCCCTTGGCCGCGTCCAGGTCGCCGCGCTGCAGAGCCTCCTCGGCCTCGGAGTACACCGGGTCGGCGGCGGGGGCCGCCGCGCCGGCGGCCGGCTGCTCGCCCCCGGGGGCGTCCGGCAGGATTCCCTCGCTGCGCAGCGCCTCGAAGAGCTGGTCGATGGCCTGGCGGACCTGCGGCTCGGGCGCGGCGCCGTTCAGGAACGGCAGCAGCTGCCCGGCGACGACCGCCGCGACGAACGGGATGCCGCGCACGCCCATCTGCTGCATGTAGGCGCCGAGCTGCGGGTTCGCGTCGATGTCGACCTTGGCCAGGATCCACTTGCCGGCCGCCTCGGTGGCGAGCTTCTCCAGGATCGGGCCGAGCTGCTTGCACGGACCGCACCACTCGGCCCAGAAGTCCACCAGGACGGGGACGGACTGCGACCGCTCCACGACCTCGGTGTTGAAGGTCTGGTCGGTGACGTCCACGACGTAGGGGCCGCCGGGCGCGCCCGCGGCGGGCGCCGCGCCGCCGGCCGCGCCGCCGGACTGGGCCCGGCGTTCCTGCTGCTTCCTTGCCGCGGCCTGGCGCGCTCCCAGGTCGATGGCCCCGTGCAACGAAAAGTCCCGAGAAGGCATGGGTCCATCCTGCCCCATGACCGCGCCCGGCCGTACGTCCGTACGCTCCCAGCGGAGCGCGGGCCCCGCGCCGGACGCCCAGTGTGTCCGCATAAATGGCACAATAAGAGAATTGCTCGCCTTCTTCGATTTCCTTCCCCGGGCGCCCCGGGCAAAGACTTCAGGCGTCCTGCCGTAAAGGCAATAAGATTGCTGACAGCCATCACCAAGCCCGGTTATAGTCACGATGTCGATGCATTGCGGCCCGGCAAAAGCGACCGGGCCGGCGCCGCCGGGGGGCGGCCCCGGCCCGCGGGCGCGCCGCGTGGCGGGTTGGGGGACCCGAGGCCACCGGGGCGGCGGGGGTGCCGTCCGGCCGCCGCGACCGCATGACGAACAACGGGGGGAAGACTTGTGATCGCGGAGCATTCCGTGATCGTGGCCCGAGGAATGGGTGTCCGCCGCGGGGGGCGGTGGCTCCTGCGCCCGGTGACCTTCGGCGTGCCCGAAGGCGTGGTCGGCCTTGCCGGTCCACCTGGTGCCGGTAAATCCACTCTGCTGGCCACGTTCGCGACCTTGCGCAGGCCGAACGCCGGCGCGCTGCACATTCTCGGGCACGACATAACGAACGCCGCGGGGCAGCGGGCCGCCCGTGCCGGGATCGGATACCTGCCCGCCCGGTTCTCGCAGGCCGAGGGCATGACGGCCGGAGAGTTCGTCGCCTACGCCGCGTACTACAAGCGGACGAGCGCGTCCGCCGCGCAGAGCGTGCTCCGCCGCTTCGACCTGACCGACGCCGCCGGGACGGAGCTGGCGCTGCTGCCGCCGGAGGTCCGGCTGCGCGCCGGGCTGGCCGCCGCCTGCGTCCACGAGCCCGGCCTCGTCCTGCTCGACGACCCCTTCGGCGAGTTGTGCGCCGCCGCCGAACCGTGGCCCACCGGCGCCGCCGGACCCGGCCGGCAGACGCTGACCACGGCCATGGCCGAACTGATCCCGGTGCTGCGCTCGCTGGCGCCCGCCGTGGTCGTCACCGCCGACGCCACCGAGACGCTCACCGGCTGGTGCGACCGCCTCTTCACGCTCGCCCGCGGCCGGCTCAGCGAGCAGCCCGCGCAGTCGGCCACCGCCCGCCGCGGCCGCACCGCCGCCGACCGGCGCGGTGCCTCCGAACGACGGGGCGCTCCGGAACGGCGGGGGGCCGCTGACCGGGTGGGCACCCCGGGCGCGCGGGACGCCCTCACGCCGCAGGCGGTCGACGCGATGGCCCGGCGGCGTCCCTCCCTGCGCACGATGCGGCAGGTGTCCCTGCCGCAGCTGAGCCTGCCGCACCTGACGCTGCCGCCCTTCTCCCTGCCGACCCTGCCCCTGCCGCCCCGGGCCCTGCCGCCCCTGACGAAGGCGCGGGCGGGGCGGTCGCCCGCCGAGAGCGCCACCGGTGTCTGACCTCGGGCGGGTGCTCCGGCTGGACGCCCGCCGCACGGCGCTGCTCGTCGCCGTGCCGGTCCTCACCGGGCTCGGGACGGCGGCGGCGTGCCTGTCGCTCTCCCCGCCCGTCGCCTACTGGGACAACACCGTCGTCGCGCTGGTCAACGCCGTCCGCCTCCTGGGCCCCGCCGCCGCGGGGCTGGCCGCGTGGACGGCCGTCCGGGAACGTCCGCTCGACTACCTGCGCGACCTCACCGCCCGATCTCCCGCGACCGGCGCGCTGTTCGACCTGCTGCTGCTCTCGTCCGCCGCCCTGGTCTCCTACGTCGTGGTCACCGCCGTGGCCGTCACCGTCACCCTCGTGCACGCGCACGCCGGGCAGCCCCAGCCGCTCGGCATGCTGTCGGGCGCGGGCGCGCTCGTCCTGCACGTCGTCGTGGGCTACCTGACCGGACGCGTCGCGCCGCACCGCGCCACGGCGGCCCTCGTGCTCGCCGCCACGTCCCTTTGGGCCGCCCTGCGCATCCCCGGCATGTCCTGGTGGAGCCTCCTGCCCCCCGCCGCGCTCCCCCGCATCCGGCTGTTCACCGCCCTGCGCCCCGAGGTGTTCGCCGACCAGATCCTGTGGACCACGGGGCTGACCGCCGCGCTGATCCTCGGCTACGTGATGTGGGCGACACGCCGGCTCCTGCTCGTCCTGCCGCTGGCGGTGGCGCTGGCCGCGACCGTCTCGGCCTCCCTCGGCCTGCACGACTCCGGCGGCGGAACGGTCGTGCCCGCCCGCGCGGAGCCGGTTTGCCGGCGGTGGCCCCTGACCGTCTGCGTGCACCCCGCCCTGCGGGACGCGCTGCCCCCGCTGATGGAGGCGGCCACCCCGCTCGCCGCGCGGCTGAACGGCACGCCCGGCGCCTTCACGAAGGTCGAGCAGCGTCCCTCCTGGGAGCCCGTCACGGTGGTGGGCGGCGTCGCCGGCGTCCACCTCGACGAGGACCTCTCCCCCGGATACGCGGCCCGCGCCGTCCGGCAGATCAGCGACGGGCTCAAGGACGCCAGGTTCTGCACGGCCGACGGCGACTCACGCGGGGGCTACCGCGCACTGGTCGACGCGTGGCTCCTCGGCGACGAGCCCCCGGCCGTCGCCGACACGCGCACGGCGCGCCGGTTCGCGTCCTGGACCGAGCAGCGGCGCCGCGACTGGCTGCGGCTGCACTTCGCCCGGTACCGGGCCTGCGCGCTCGGCCCCCGCGACTTCCGCACACCGCGTTCCACGGAGGGCCGCCGGCGCGAAGCCCTGGCGACCCGCCCTGCGTGACCGCGGCAGGACCCCCACCCGGCCGCGGTCACGCAGGAGGTCAGGCGCCCCGGCCGACGGGCTCAGGCTCGGCGGCGGGGCGCGTCCAGTGGCGCTCCACGAAGAACGGGGCGACGGGCAGGACGGCCGCGCCGAGGGCGAGGACCGTGCGCTTGAGGTCCCAGCCGAGCTGCTCGCGGACGAGGAAGACCAGGCCGACGTAGGCCATGAAGAGGACTCCGTGCACCGGCCCCATCAACTGCACGCCGACCGGCGCGTCCGCCCCGTACTTCAGCGGCATCGCGACCAGCAGCAGGAGAAGGAACGAGACCGCCTCGGCGACGGAGACGAACCGGAAAGCACGAATCATGTCCACGCCCCGCTCAACGGCGCGCCCTCGGTCCGCGGTTTCCGCCCCGCCTATGACGTCGCTCACACGGCCGTGCGCGAACCGTGAACACCGCAAGCCGTGAACGTGCGCAAACCGTGACGTGTGCGACGCCCGGCGGGCCTCTACTGTGGCCGCGTGGACTGGAGCCTGCTGACCTGCGCGCGCAAGGGACACATCACCTACGCGCCGGACGAGGAGGGGCTGCGCGAGCGGCTCGTCGTCTCGTCCCCCATCGGCGACGCGTGGCGCTGCCTGCGCTGCGGGACCTACGTGCACGGCGAGCCGCACGGCGCGGGCCCGGCCGACCGGGCGCCGCTGGTCAAGCGCGGCCGGGAGCTGCGCGACGCCTTCATCATGCGGTTCTTCGCGGTCGAGCGCGGCATCCGCGGCCTGATCGTCCTGGTCGCCGCGTACGGGGTGTGGCGGTTCGCGGGCAGCCGCGGATCGATCGAGCGGATCTTCGAGAAGGAGATCCCGCTGCTGCGCCCGCTCGCCGAGCAGATCGGCTGGGACCTCGACCACTCCAAGGTCGTCACGTCCATCCGGCACGTGTTCGACCTGGACGCGCGGACGCTGCGCTGGCTCGCCGTCGGCCTCGTCGTCTACGGCGCGATCGAGCTGATCGAGGCGGTCGGGCTGTGGCTGCTGCAGCGCTGGGGCGAGTACTTCGCGGTCGTCGCGACGTGCTTCGGGCTGCCGATCGAGATCTACGAGCTGGTGGAGAAGGTCACCGCGCTGCGCATCGGCGCGCTGGTGCTCAATATCGGTCTCATCGTCTACATCGTCGTCACCAAACGGCTATTCGGCGTGCGGGGCGGGCGGGCCGCGCACGAGGCGCATCTCCGCAGCGAGTCGCTGATAGAGGTCGAGCTGGCGACGCACGAGTCGGACCTGCGGCACCCGTCCCGGCCCGAGCCCGAGCCCACCGGATGAGGTAGCGGACGCCGTTGCCGGGAACATCGGGTACATGGCTCGCTCGGAAACGAAGAACGACGCGAAGAAGGGCACGCCCGCCAAGGCGTCCCCCGACCGCTCCCGCCCCCCCAGGCGCGGCCTCCTCACCCCGGTCGCGATCATCGTCGCCACCGTCGCGATCGTCCTGGTCGCCCAGCAGGCGCTGCACGGCCTCCCCCACTGGCTGAACCCGTTCGGGGAGGAGACGAAGGACCGCAGCGGCCCCGTCCTGCTCAAGTCGATCCGCGACCTGCACCGCTACGAGGCGGCGAGCGGCAACTTCCAGGTCGTCGTGGACCTGGAGAAGGACGCCAAGTTCCTGCCGTCCTCGCTGCGCGGCAAGCGGACCCTGTTCGTCGGCAACGGCTCGGTCGACGCCTACGTGGACTTCTCGAAGCTGGGCTCCGGCGCCATCAAGGTCAACGAGGACCGGACGGCGGCGACGATCACGCTCCCGCCCGCCCAGCTGGAGAAGACCAACCTGGACCCGAAGAACAGCTACGTCTACGCGACCCAGCGCGGCGTCTTCGACCGCTTCGGCGACTTCTTCAGCAGCAACCCGAACAACCAGCAGCAGCTCTACGTCCTGGCGTCCCAGAAGATCCAGACGGCCGCCGCCCAGAGCGGCCTGAAGCAGCGCGCCGACGCCAACACGAAGTCGATGCTGGAGAACATGCTCAAGGCCCTGGGCTTCAAATCGGTGACCATCACCCCGGCCCCCCAGTAGCACCCTGAACCATCAGCACTCCGATCCGGCCCCGAGCCCCAAGCCGGTGGCCCGATCGGAGCGCACTGACACCAGCCGCCACCGCAACCACGCGACGACCCCAACACTCGCGATCGCGTCCGAAGGCGGATTCGAGCTTGCGAGAATCCGATCGCGAAGCGAGCCGCAAGGCGAGCCGGAGCGATGCAGCGATCGCACGTGGTCTGAACCAGGCGCGAGCCGCTAGGCGAGCGACTGGTTCGGAACACGAATAAGCAGCGCGTCTCCTTGGCCGCCGCCGCCGCAGAGGCCGGCGGCGCCGGTGCCGCCGCCGCGGCGCTTCAGCTCGTAGGCCAGGTGCAGGACGATGCGGGCGCCGGACATGCCGACCGGGTGGCCGAGCGCGATGGCGCCGCCGTTGACGTTGACCTTCTCGGGGCCGACGCCGAGGTCGCGCATCGACTGGATGCCGACCGAGGCGAAGGCCTCGTTGATCTCGATGAGGTCGAGGTCGTCGACGGTGCGGCCCTCCTTGCCGAGGGCGTGCTTGATCGCGTTGGACGGCTGGGACTGCAGCGAGTTGTCCGGCCCGGCGACGTTGCCGTGCGCGCCGATCTCGGCGAGCCAGGTGAGGCCGAGCTCCTCGGCCTTGGCCTTGGACATCACCACGACCGCGGCGGCGCCGTCGGAGATCTGCGAGGACGACCCGGCGGTGATCGTCCCCTCCTTGCTGAACGCGGGGCGCAGCCTGGCCAGGCTCTCGGCGGTGGTGTCGCCGCGCACGCCCTCGTCGGTGGCGAACACGACCGGCTCGCCGCGCCGCTGCGGGATCTCGACCGGGGCGATCTCCTCGTCGAAGACGCCGTTCTTGATCGCCTCGGCGGCGCGCTGGTGTGAGCGGGCGGAGAACTCGTCCTGCTCCTCGCGGGAGATGCCGAGCCTGGCGTTGTGGCCCTCGGTGGACTCGCCCATGGAAACGCCGTCGAAGGCGTCGGTGAGGGCGTCGTGGGCCATGTGGTCGAGGACCTCGACGGAGCCGTACTTGTAGCCGCCGCGCGACTTCGGCAGCAGGTGCGGGGCCTGGGTCATCGACTCCATGCCGCCCGCCACCACGATGTCGAACTCGCCGGCCCGGATGAGCTGGTCGGCCAGCGCGATCGCGTCCAGCCCGGACAGGCAGACCTTGTTGATCGTGATGGACGGGACGCTCATCGGGATGCCCGCCTTGACCGCCGCCTGGCGGGACGGGATCTGGCCCGCGCCCGCCTGCAGCACCTGGCCGAGGATCACGTACTGGACCTGGTCGCCGGACACCCCGGCCCGCTCCAGCGCCGCCTTGATCGCGTGCGCGCCGAGATCGGCCGCGGAGAAGTCCTTCAACGAGCCCATCAGGCGCCCGATGGGGGTGCGCGCTCCGGCGACGATCACGGACGTGGTGCTCATGTGGGGGCCTCCAGGGTGGTGCTGCGGCGACGTTTGCCACGATACCCACGGGAGCGGCGTTCGGTTCCGTTCGCCCCCGCCTGGCCGTCCGAGGAGGGACAAAGCCCATGCTGACCCGTATCGACCACATCGGCATCGCCTGCCGCGATCTGGACGCGACCGTCGAGTTCTACAAGGCCACCTACGGCTTCACCGACGCGCACTTCGAGGTGAACGAGGAGCAGGGCGTGCGGGAGTGCATGCTCAAGATCAACGAGACGGGCGACGGAGCGGCGAGCTACCTGCAGCTCATCGAGCCGATCCGGGAGGACTCGGCGGTCGCCAAGTGGATGGAGAAGAACGGCGAGGGCGTCCACCACATCGCGTTCGGGACGGACGGGACGGTCGCCGACGAGGCGGCGGGCATCGCCGGCAAGGGCGTGCGGGTGCTGTACGACGCGCCGCGCAACGGGTCCATGGGATCCTTGATCAACTTTTTGCACCCGAAGGACTGCCACGGCGTCCTGACGGAGCTGGTACAGAAGCGCCCGGACGGCGAATGATCTTGCCTGGGCGGGGCACGGCGCGGGCGGGCCAGGATCGTGACGTGTTCGGTATCACGGTCACGGTCCGCACGGCGCCGACCGCCGCTCTGTGACTGTTCGGACACATCTGGTGCATTTGCACCCCCACACCTGGGCTCACAGGGGCATGCCGCACGGGCGAACAAAAAGGACATTCCACGCAGCGCGTCAAGATGAGCCCCCAACACGGCAGTGTCCGGAGTACGCTTCAGTCGCCGGAAGAGGTCTGGGGCACTGCGTCCGTCATGCCAGGCGATCAACCGGTCCCCGGAACCACCCGTAGCCCCGTCACATCAGGATTGAGCCACATGCAGTCCGACATCGACGCCCAGCTCAGCAACTTCTTTGAAGACACGCCCCCGCGCGAGTTCGACGTGGTGCTTCGCGGCTACGACCGGCACCAGGTCGACGAGCACATCAAGCAGCTCGACAACGAGGTGCGGCAGACCCGCGAGCAGACCCAGGCCCTGCAGCGCGAGCTGTCGGACGCCCACCGTCAACTGCAGGAGCAGGAACGTCCGACCTACTCCGGCCTCGGCGCCCGCATCGAGCAGCTGCTGCGGCTCGCAGAGGAGCAGGCGACCGAGCTGGTCCAGGCGGCCCGCTCCGAGGCGAACGAGATCAAGGCCGCGGCCAAGGTCGACGCCGCCGAGCAGCGCGCCACCGCCGAGAACGACGCCTCCGAGCTGCGCGCCAACGCCCAGCGCGAGGGCGACGACATGCGGCAGGCGGCCGAGCGGGAGGCCGAGGAGGTGCGCACCTCCGCCCGCCGCGAGGCCGACGAGCTGACCTCCACGACCGAGCGCGAGGTCGCCAAGCTGCGGGCCACCGCCGACCACGAGGTCGCCGAGAAGCGCGCCGCCGCCGAGCGCGAGATCGCCAAGCTGCGCACCACCACCGAGCGCGAGGTCGCGCAGCTGCGCGCGTCCACCAAGCGCGAGCGCGACGAGATCCTCACCACGGCCAAGCGGCAGGCCGACGAGATGCGGGCCCAGGCCCAGCGCATCCTGGAGGAGAGCGAGGCCCAGCGCGCCCAGGCCGAGGCCGAGTTCGAGATCCAGCTCGCCGCCCGCCGCGAGGAGGCCGACCGGCAGGACGCCGAGCGCCACAACGCCGCGCAGGCCGCCACCCAGAAGCTGGTCGCCGAGGCCGAGCAGCGCGCCGCGTCCGCCGAGCAGCGGGCCGCGAAGGCCACGCAGCAGGCCGAGCAGACCCGGCGCGAGGCCGACTCGCACGCCAAGCAGCTGATGGCCAACGCGCGCAAGAACTCCGACAACGTGATCGCCGAGGCCAAGGCGCAGGCCGAGCAGCTGCTCGCCGAGACCAAGTCCGAGGCCGACCGCGTGCGGACGGCGGCGCAGCGCCAGGTCGACGAGCTCACCCGGCAGCGCGACAGCATCACCAGCCACCTCAACCAGCTGCGCCAGCTCATCGGCGGCGTCGCGCCGACGATGGGCGCCGAGCCCGAGCTGGCCGCGCCCCCGGAGAAGGCCGCGATCCCGGCGGCCGAGCCGAAGCCGGCCCCGGCGCAGCAGGCCCAGCCCAAGCAGCAGCCGGCCGCCAAGGCCGCGCCCGCGAAGCCGGCCCAGGCCAAGAAGTCCGAAGAGGACGACGAGGACTGGTGGCAGGAGTGACCACCTGACGGTCGGGCATGACGGGAAAGCCTGGAGGCGGTGAAACGCCTCCGGGCTTTCCGTCGTCTCAAACCCGTAGACGCAGGACAGAGGAGAGCGGCGTGCCCGACCAGACCCCCCACGACGACGGCCGCGACCCCTCCCCCGGCGAGGGGCGGCCCGCGACCGGCAGCCGAGTCCCCGCTCCGGCGCCGCCCGCCGACGACGCCGACGACCCCCGCGACGGCGAGGCGAGCGGTGGCGAGGCGCGTGACGAAGAGGCGCGTGACGAAGAGGCGCGTGACGGTGAGGTCGGCTCCGGTGGGACGGACGACGACGAGAGCGTCGCGCCGAGCGGTGCGCTGAAACCCGAGGAGATCGAGCAGCCCGTGGGCGAACGCGACCCGGCGACCGGCGGCCCCGTCACGCTCCCGGCCGCGCAGGCGGCCACCGAGCCGGTCGTGCCCGAGCCCGGCGCGCCCGACCCGGCGCACGACGTCGAGCAGCGCAAGCGCGAGGCGGGCGTCGACCACCTGTTCCCGTTCGGCAGGCCCGGCCAGCCGCTCGGCCGCGCGCACCCGTTCGTGTTCGGGTTCACCGCGGCGCTCGGCGTCATCACGGCCTGGATGCTGGTGAAGGCCGCGACGAACGCCAAGTCGGTGCTCGTCATGATCCTGGTCGCGATGTTCCTCGCGGTCGGCCTCAACCCGGCGGTGGAGCGGCTCCGCAAGTTCGGGCTCCCGCGCGGCGCCGCCGTCGCCACGGTGTTCCTGATCGTGATCCTGTTCTTCGCCGGGTTCGTCGCGTCCCTCGTCCAGCCGGTGTCCGAGCAGGTCACCGAGCTGCGGCACAACATCCCCGAGTACGTCCAGCAGCTGCAGAACAACAAGCGGCTCGCCGACTGGGACAAGCGCTACGGCCTGCTCGAACGGGCCGAGAAGACGGTGAACGGCGACGGCTTCCAGAAGGGCCTCACCGACACCGCCACCGGCATCGGCAAGGTCGCGATCAACGGCATCTTCCAGACGATCACGATCCTGATCCTGACGCTGTACTTCCTCAGCTCGCTGCCGCAGATCAAGACGTTCTTCTACCAGCTGGCGCCGCGCTCCCGCAGAGCCCGCGTAGCCCTGCTCGGCGACGAGATCCTCGACCGGATCGGCGGCTACGTCGCGGGCCAGTTCACGATCGCGCTCATCGCGGGCGTGTGCTCGTACGTCTTCCTGTCGATCCTCGGGGTGAAGTACGCGCTCGCGCTGGCGCTGATCGTCGCGGTGACCGACCTGGTCCCGCTCATCGGCGCCACGATCGGCGCGGTGGTCGTCTCCCTGGTGGCGTTCCTGACCGGGAACACGACCGACCTCATCGTCTGCGCGATCTTCTACGTCGTCTACCAGCAGGTGGAGAACTACCTCGTCTACCCGCGCGTGATGAAGCGGACCGTGGACGTCCAGCCGGCGGTGACGATCGTGGCGGCGCTGGTCGGCGCGGCACTGCTCGGCGTCGTCGGCGCGCTGCTGGCGATCCCGACGGCGGCCGCGATATCGCTGCTGATCCGCGAGGTCGCCATGCCGCGCCAGGAGACGCTGTAGGCCCGGCCGGGCTCAGCGCGCGGTGCGGGCGAGGGCGGCGGCGAACTCCGCCACCGCCTGGTTGAACAGGTCGGGCTGCTCCACCGAGCACAGGTGCCCGGCGCGCGGGACGACCAGCAGTTCGGCGTTCGGCATCGCGTCGGCCATGGCGCGGGCCTCGTCCTCGGTGGCCAGCGCGTCCTCGTCCCCGGTCATGACGAGGGCGGGGACGCGCAGGGCGCGGAGCGTCTCGAAGGAGTCCGCACGTCCCGCCATGGCGCGCTGCGCCCACGCGGCGGCGTGCGGCGGCGTCGCCTGGACGAGGCCGCGGACCCGCCCGTAGACCAGCGCCCGCTGCCGGTAGGTGGTGGGGCCGACGAGGCCGGGCAGCACCTCGTCCACGAGGACCCGGGTGCTGCGCTCCTCTTCCAGGGTGTCGGCCTGCCGGAGCCGGTTCTCCCGGACGGGGCCGGTGTCGGCGGTGGCGCGGGTGGCCGCCAGCACGAGGCCGAGGACGAGGTCGGGGTGCCGCCGGCACAGCGCCATCGCCACGTACCCGCCCATGGACAGCCCGCCGACGACGGCCCGGCGGACGCCGAGCGAGCGGCACATGCGGGCGACGTCGTCGGCCATCGCGTCCACGGACGGCTCCTCGTCGCCCAGCAGGGAGCCGCCGAAGCCGCGCAGGTCGGGGGTGATGACCCGGAACCGGCCGGCGAGCCCCTCGCGCTGGGCCAGCCACATCGCCGAGGACAGGGGGAAGGCGTGCAGCAACACGAGCGGCGTGCCGGTCCCTACGTCCCTTGCGTACAGCTGCACCGTCATTGGGCAATGGTCGCCCGCCGGCGCGTCCCGTGGGACGGAGTGGCCGCGATCGGCCGCATGTGTTTATCTGTCCCTTTTATCCCTTTCAGTCGGTCCATTCGGTGGGGAGCGGAAAGGCGGCCGGCGCCACCCGCTTGACGATCTCGTTCAGCACGATCCGGACGTAGGGCTCGCCCACCCAGAGGTGCTTGGCGTTGTCCACCCCGACCACCTCGGCCTGCGGGACGCGCTTGAACCGCTCCCGCGCCTCCGCCGGGCGCAGGTAGTCGTCGAACTCCGGCACCAGCGCCACCACGGGCCGCCCGTCGGCGCCCCACGCGTCCAGGTCGGCGTCGCCGGCCCTCTTCAGCGGCGGCGACAGCAGGATCACGCCCTCGACCAGCGGGTCGCGCCCCCACTTGAGCGCGAGCTCCGTGCCGAACGACCAGCCGAGCAGCCACGGCCGCGGCAGGTCGTGGTACTCGGTGTACTCCAGCGCCGCCGCGACGTCGAACCGCTCGGTCTCGCCGTCGCCGAACTCGCCCTGGCTCGTGCCGCGCGCCGACGTCGTCCCCCGCGTGTTGAACCGCAGGACCGCGATGCCGGCGAGCGCGGGCAGCCGGAAGGACGCCTTGCGCAGGACGTGGCTGTCCATCATGCCCTCGGCCGTGGGAAGCGGATGCAGGCAGACCAGCGTCGCCACCGGCGGCCGCTCCGGCGGCAGCGCCAGCTCCCCGACCAGCTCCAGGCCGTCGGACGTGTGCAGCGTGATCTCCTCGCGCCGCGCCGGCAGCACCGTCGCCGCCCTGATCTCCGCCATCGCTTCTCTCCGTCTCTCGTTCGGCCGGGTGGTGTCCGCCGCGCTCCGGACGCCGGTCGTCAGTAGCGCGGGGCGTTGCGCGACCGCAGGACGCGGGGCGAGCGGCGGGTCCGGGCCTGCCAGCAGGGCCGGTGCCAGTGCCGCCGGTCGTCGCCGCCGTCCCCCGCCCGCCAGGCGACGACGTGGCCGACGCCCGGCGGGATCTCCTGGTCGCATCCCGGGCAGCGGTACGGCTTCACCGCGCCGGCCCCGGAGACGGACCGGACGATCCACTCGCCGTCCGGCCCCTCCTCGGTCTCCTGAGCCCACGACGTGCCCCCGCCCCTCGCGGGGCGTCCGGATTCGGCACGGCGGTTCTTCCGGGGGCTCATGTCCTCAAGCATATGAACCCCGCCCACCCCGCACGGGCCGCCCGGATCGTGAGGGGCGCCACGGAGCCTTCCGTCCGGGTCAGCGCAGCGGCTTGCCCGCGGTGGCGTGCTCCACGAGGAGCGGCGCCGGGGCGAGGGCCGGGTCGCGGGTCTCGGCGTGCAGGGCGCGCAGGACGGCGACGGCGCGGTCCGGGCCGATGCGGTCGAGGTCGGCGATGGGGCCGGTCGGGTAGCCGCAGCCCAGGGTCATCGCGGCGTCGATCGAGTCGGCGTCGGCGTATCCGGCGCCGAGCATGGCGGCGGCGTCGTTCAGGTAGGGCAGGCGCAGTGCGTCGACGATGAACCCGGCGCGGTCGCGGCAGCGCGCGACGGTGAGGCCGAGGCGCGCGAGGAGGGCGGCGGCGCGGTCGGCGACGCCGGGGTCCGTCGCGATCGTGGCGGACATCTCCGCCAGGGCGCCGGCCGGGTCGGGAAGGTGCAGCCCGACGACGTCGGACGGACGTCCGGTGGCCATGGCCTGCCGGATCGCGGAACCGTCCGCGGAGCCGTCCAGCGAGGTGACGGCGATGACCGTGCCGGGCTTGGCGGCCTGGACGGCGGCCGACAGCAGCGCCCGCGCGGCCTCGGGGTCCTCCGCGGCCTCGATGATCAGGTCGCAGCCGGCGAGGTCGGCGGCGGAGTCGCCGACCCGGGCGCCCGCCCGGTCGCACAGCGCGGCGACCGCGTCCGCGAGCGGGCCGACGCCGACGACGCCCACGGTCGGCGCCGCGCCGCCCGGCTCCCGCACCGCCTCCGCGGCCGGCGCCGACTTGTCGTAGGTGTAGAAGCCGCGGCCCGTCTTGCGGCCGAGCAGCCCGGCGGTGACGAGTTCGCGGAGCAGCGGCGAGGCGGCGTGCCGGCGGTCGCGGGACTCGGCGTAGATCGCCTCCAGCACCTCCAGGCAGGTGTCGAGGCCGATCAGGTCCATCAGGGTGAACGGGCCCATCGGCAGGCCGGCGCCCGCCTTCATCGCCGCGTCGATGTCGTCGCGGGTGGCGTGGCCGGTCTCCAGCATCGCCGCGGCCTGGTTCAGGTAGCCGAACAGCAGGCGGTTGGCGACGAACCCGGCCCGGTCCCCGATCGTCACCGGCGTCTTGCCGAGGCCCTTGACCAGGTCGGCGACCCGGGCGACGGACTCCGGCTCGGTGAGGACGGTCCCGATGACCTCCACCAGCTTCATGACCGGCGCCGGGTTGAAGAAGTGCACCCCGACGATCTTGGTGGGACGGCCGGTGGTGACCGCGATGTCGGTGACCGACAGCGAGGAGGTGTTCGTGGCGAGGACGGCGTCGTCCCGGCACACGCGGTCGAGCTCGGCGAACACCGTGCGCTTCAGGTCGAGCCGCTCGGGGACGGCCTCGATGACGAGGTCGCAGTCGCCGAGGTCGGCGAAGTCGGTCGACAGCGTGATCCGGCCGAGGATCTCGCGCTGGGCGTCCTCGGTGAGCCTGCCGCGCTTGACGGCCCGTCCGGTGGAGGACTCCAGGTTGCCGCGCCCGCGCTCCAGCGCCTCCCGGTTCACCTCGATGCCGACGACCGCGAGGCCGCCGCGCGCCAGCACCTCGGCGATCCCCGCGCCCATCGTGCCCAGTCCGACGACCCCGACCCTGTTGAACGAACCACCAGTCATGAACGGCAGTCTTGCAGAGCGGTCGCCCGAAGCCGCTGCCGGGTACGACGGGGACGTGCGCCTCGGAATCTTCCTCCTGTCCGCCCGTTTCCCCGGCGAGGACGACGCCGCCGCCCTGTCCCGCACCGTCGAGGCCGCCGTCGCCGCCGAGCGCGCCGGGTTCGACGACGTGTGGCTCGCCGAGCACCACTTCATGTCGTACGGGGTGGTGCCGTCCGCGGTCCTGCTGGCGGGTCATCTGCTGGCCGCCACCACCCGGATCGGAGTCGGGACGGCGGTGAGCGTGCTGTCCACCCAGCATCCGGTCGCGCTGGCGGAGCAGGCCGCGATGCTGGCGCTGCTGTCCGGCGGACGCTTCCGGCTGGGCGTCGGGCGCGGCGGACCGTGGCGGGACCTGGAGGTGTTCGGCACGGGCCTCCCCCGCTACGAGCACGGTTTCGCCGAGTCCCTCGACCTGCTGCTGGCGTGGCTGCGCTCCGACCGCCTCGCGTGGGCGGGCGAGCACTTCGCCTTCCGCGAGGTGCCGGTCGTCCCGCGGGCACCCGTCCCGCCTCCGGTGACGGTCGCCTGCACGTCGCCCGCGACCGAGGCGCTGGCGGCGGAACGCGGCCTGCCGATGCTCCTCGGCATGCACGTCGGACCGGAGGAGAAGGCCGCCGCCGTCGCCCGCCACGGCGACCCGTCCCTCCCGCACATCTCGACCCATGTTGCCCAGGTCGCCGACACGCGGGAGGAGGCGGTCGCCGCCCTCATGGACGGGATGCCGCCCTGGCTCGGCCCCGGTTTGGAGGGATACGTCGCCGTGGACGACCGTCCGCGCCCGTCCCGCGACCCCGTCGCCTACACGCGCCTGATGTGCGACCTCCATCCGGTCGGCTCGCCGGACGACTGCGTCGAATCCCTCGCCGCCACCGTCGAGCGGACCGGCATCGGGCACCTGATCCTGCTGGTGGAGGGCGCCGGGTCACGCGCCGCGACCCTGGAGAACATCACCCGCCTGGGCCGTGACGTCCTCCCCAGGCTTCGTGCCACCACATGAACGCGCGGCGTGCCGAACGTGTCGGCACGCCGCGGCGGTCGGGCGGGTCAGCAGTCGCGGAGTTCGGGGGACTGGTTGAGGATCTGTTCGCGGGCCGTGACGAACGTCCGGTACGCGCTGGAGTCGCCGGTGGGGAAGACCGCGACGCGGTGGCAGTTCTGGAACGCGAGTCTCACCCCGAAGTAACGCTCCAGCGCGCCGCGCATGGCGTCGCTCGCGAGGACGCGCAGGAGCTGGCCGCGCGCCTTCTCGTCCGGGGGCGGCGTGAGGTTGTCGGCGAAGTCGCCGCCGTCCACCTGCAGCCGGGCGACGAGGCCGCTGATCATCTCCCATGCGTAGGGGAGGGAGGTCTTGATGCACTCGACGAAGTCCGCGTCGCCGACCTCGCCCTTCTGCGCCGTCTCCAGCAGTTCCGGGGTCACGTCGAGAGACATGCGGGGTCCTTTCGCAGACGGAGGATGAACACCCACACGCCGACGGTAGACACGGCCCCGGGATAATTCCAGGCTTGACAAAGGTTTTCATTCCGCTATGAACGCGGCCCCGGCCGGCCCCCGGCCGACCGAGGCCTCCGTCATCCCGCGGCGGCGGCGTTGTGGTGGCGCCGCCGTCCGGCCGACCGGGCGGCGAGCCGCTCGGCGCAATCGGCCCAGTACTCGCGGGCCAGCCGCGCCAGCCGGGCGTCCCGTGCGGCCCCGGCCTCCGCGCGCAGGGCGCGAGCCCGCTCGCTCATGACCGACTGCATGATCTCGTGGTGGTACACGGCCCCTCCGTAATGGTCCGGGCCGCTCGGCACGACCCGACATCCAAGAGACTCGCGCTAAGGTCCCCGTCCCCACATGGGCACGACGCCTTATATCGCCCGGTCAGTGGCCTTAGGCGGGCTCAGGGGCCCGCGGCCCGGTACCGCTGGCATGATCGCGGCATGGCGGAACCGCTGGCGGGGCTGGACGGCATCGACTGGGCGGGCCTCGACCACGCCTACGGCTCGGCGGAGGACGTGCCCGACCTTCTCCGCGCCCTTTCCTCTCCCGACGAGGATGAACGGGACGCCGCGCTGGGCGAGCTGTTCACCAACGTCTTCCATCAGGGGAGGCGGTACGGCGCGGCCGCCGCAGCGGTCCCGTTTCTGCTCGCCCTGGCGTCCCATCCGGGCACTCCCGAACGCACCGGGCCGCTCTACCTGACGGCCGCGCTGGCCATCGGGTACGACGCGGCGCACCTGCCGTCCGGCGTCGACATCCGGGCCTGGCGCGAGGAGGCGGCACGGCTGCGCGCGACCGAAGACCAGGACCACTTCGACTTCGCGCGGGCCCTGCGCTCCGCGGAGGCGGAACTCGCCGCGTACGACGCCGTTCGCGCCGGGCTGCCCACCGTCCGGAACCTGCTCGGCGACGACGACCCCGGAGTGCGGGCCACCGCCGCGTACACGGCGGGCTGGTTCCCCGAGGAGGCGGCGGCCACGCTTCCCGCGCTGGAGGCGCTGCTCGAATCCGAGCGGGACACGAACGTCATCGCGCACGCGCTCGTCGCCGCCGGGCTGCTGGACGGCCGGGCGCTGCTCCCCCGGTTCCGCGAGCACCTGGCGGGCGCCGAGCCGCTGCCGCGCTGGGCCGCCGCGACCGCGCTCGCCCGGCTGGGCGCCGCCGACGCACCCGTCATCGCCGAACTCGCGGCCTCCAGCGCGTCCCCGCCCGAGGGCCACATGGTCTTCCTGGAAGGCGACCTGCGCCTCTACTCGGCTCTGACGCTGGCCGCACTGGACGAGGTGCCGCCCGATGCGGTCGACGCCGTCCTCGACGGCCTGTCCCGAACGTCCGACGACGCGTCGTTCCCGATGGCGGAGGCGGCGCTGAAGCTGACGTTCCGCACACCGGCCCTCCCATTCCCCCAGTTCGCCGACCTCACCCCCGCGCAGCAGCGGACCGTCCGCACGATCGCCGAACTGCCGCCCGAGAGCTGGCGCTGGGGCAACCTCATGGAGATCCTCCGCGCGTGGGGCCTGCCCGCCGACCCCGACGACTGCCGCCGGTACGCCCGTCTCGCCTAAAGCAGGCCGGGCGCCGCACTAAGGTGATGCACCGTGCGTCTCGTTATCGCCCGCTGCAGCGTCGACTACGCCGGCAAGCTCACCGCCCACCTGCCGATGGCCCTCCGCCTGATCCTGATCAAGGCGGACGGAAGCGTGAGCGTGCACGCCGACGACCGCGCCTACAAGCCCCTCAACTGGATGAACCCGCCCTGCTCGCTGCGCGAGGAGGGCTACGAGGAGAACGGCGCCGTCGCGCGCTGGACGGTCACGCACGGCAAGTCGGGCGAGCGGCTCATCCTCACCATCGAGGAGTTCCTGCACGACACCAGCCACGAACTGGGCATCGACCCCGGCCTCCAGAAGGACGGTGTCGAGGCGCACCTGCAGGAGCTGCTCGCCGAGCACATCACCACCCTCGGCGAGGGCTACACCCTGATCCGCCGCGAGTTCCCCACCGCGATCGGCCCGGTCGACATCCTCTGCCGCGACGCCGCCAGCGCCACCGTCGCCATCGAGATCAAACGCCGAGGCGAGATCGACGGCGTCGAGCAGCTCACCCGCTACCTGGAGCTGCTGAACCGCGACCCGCACCTGGCCCCCGTCCGGGGCGTCTTCGCGGCCCAGGAGATCAAGCCCCAGGCCCGCGTCCTCGCCACCGACCGCGGCATCACCTGCGTCACCCTCGACTACGACGCCCTGCGCGGCATCGAGCACGAGGGCACCCTCTTCTGACCCGCCGCCGGCCGCACGACCTCACATTTCCGGCCTCCATTCCGTCGTACCAGTGAGAAGCCGAACTCCCACGACGAACGGGGTTGGAAGGTCATGCCTACGCAGCACGAGGTCGACGAAGCCAGGATCCGCCGCCAGATCGACAAGATCGTCGAAGGGATCCGTGCCAAGGACCTGAAGGCACTGGAACAGGTCTACGCACCTGACGTCGTGTCCTTCGACGTCGAGCCGCCGCTCCAGCACGTGGGGATCGCGGCGAAGCTGAAGAACTGGACGAACGTGTTCACGTTCTTCCAGGACGTCTCCTACGAGATCCGCGACCTGACCCTCACCGTGGGCGACGAGGTGGCCTTCGGCCACGGCTTCGGCAGGCTCAGCGGCACGCTGGGGAACGGAACGGCGACGAACGGCATATGGGTCCGGGCCACCCTCTGCTTCCGCAAGACCGACGACACCTGGCTGATCGCCCACGACCAGGCCTCCGTCCCCCTCGACATCCCGACCGGCAAGGGAGTGACCGACCTCCAACCCTGACGCCCCGGCCGGCGCGCTAGGCAGCGGGGCCGTCGGTGTTGGCGATCATTTTTTGGAGGACTCTCACGGTGGTGGCGTAGTCGGCGTCGTCGATGCCCTCGTGGATGCGGGCGCGGATCTCCGGGGTGTGCCGCTTGAGGTCGAGGCGGGCCTGCTCCCCCGCTTCGGTGATCCACCACCGGCCCTCGCCGTCGCGGGTGAGGCAGCCGCGCTCCAGGAGGACCTTCGCCTCGGCCTCCAGGTCGTCCTCGCGCCTCAGGTAGGACTTCATGGCCTGCTCGAGTTCGGGGACGGTCATGCCCCGGCCGTCGGACGAGAGATCGTTCTTCGACAGGTGGCGCAGCAGCCAGAACTGGGGCTGGGTGAGGCCGAGCTCGGCCTGCCGGGCCCGGATGAACGCGATGATGGACTCGTAGGCCAGTCCGGTCCAGTAGCCGACCGGCTGGGCGGCCAGTTCGGCGTCGGAAACCTGCTGGGTCGCCATGTGCGGTGCTCCCATCGAATGATCATTGATGCGGCAACCGTAGAACCTGAAGTTAAGTTGAGGTCAAGGCGCGGAGCCGGGCGGCCCGCCGGCGGGGATCGCGCGTCACGGGGTCTGCTGGGCCAGGATGGCCGCCGCGCGGTCGAGCAGTTCGCAGAGGGCCGCGTGTTCGGCGGGGGTGAACGCGTCGGTCAGCGCGCGCTCCAGCACGATCACTTCCTCGTAGGCGCGCTCCAGCAGCCGGCGGCCCTCCTCGGTCGGTGTGGCGATCATGACCTTGGCGTGCACCGGGGACGGCTCGCGGACCACGAGGCCCTTGTTCTGCAGGCCGGTCAGGACGGTGGCCATGGTCTGCTGGGTGACGCCCAGGGCGCGCGCGAGCTGGGCACCGGACATGCCGCCCTCCCGGGAGAGGGTGAGCAGCACCGTGTACTGCGTCATCGTGAGCCCGTAGCCGCGCAGCACCGCCTCGTGGTGGCCCATCAGCGCCTGCTCGGTGCGCCGGATGCGGGTGCACAGGTACTCCTCGACCGGGATCTCGGTCACCGTCCCACCACTTTCACAGGTTGCTGTATTGACTAAGCATGCTGAGAATCGCTAGGTTCCCGAGTGTCAGGTTACTGATTCAGCTCAGGAGGCTGCAATCGTGAAAGCCGTCGTGCTCGACACCGACGACCAGTTCCACCTCGCCGATCTGCCCGAGCCCGTCCCCGGTCCCGGCGAGGTAGCCATCGCCGTCGCCTATGCCGGCATCCAGTACGGCGACGTGCTGGTCCGCGGCGGCCACTTCCCGCTGCCGCGCCCGTTCGTCCCCGGCTTCGAGGCGGCCGGGCGCGTCATCGCGGTCGGCGACGGCGTGGACCCCGGCCGCGTAGGGCAGCAGGTCACGGCGCTGACCAGCGGCGGCGCGTACGCCGAAGTGGTCCTCGCGCCGGATGTGCTCACCTTCGAGGCCGCCGGCCTCGACCCGCGGACCGCCGCCGGGTTCGGCTGGGTCACCCCCACCGCCTACGACCTGGTCAACACCGTCGGCCGCGTGCGGTCCGGCGAGAGCGTGCTGATCCACGCCGCGGCCGGCGGCGTGGGCTCCCTGGCCGTCCAGTTCGCCAAGGCCGCCGGGGCGGGGACGACGGTCGGCGTGGTCGGGAACGCCGGCCAGACCGGCTACGCCGCCGGGTTCGGCTTCGACCGGGTCCTGGTGAGCGAGGAGTTCCCCGACGCCCTGGACGACCGGCGGTTCGACGTGATCCTCGACCCCATCGGCGGACCCGCACGCCTCGCCAACCTGGAACGCCTCGCCCCGCACGGCCGGCTGGCCGTCTACGGCAACATCGCCACCTTCGAGCCCGTCCAGGTCTCCGCCAACGACCTGCTCATGGACGGCAAGTCCCTGCTCACCTACAACAGCAACCTGCTCAGCCAGACCCACCCGGAGCGGCTCGCCGACAGCGCGCGCCAAGCCCTCCGACTCGTCGTCGACGGCCAGGTCAGCATCGACATCACCGCCGAGTACGAAGCAGCCGACCTCGACACCGCCGTGCAGCGCCTCGCCGACGGCGCCGTGCACGGCAAGAGCGTCCTCCGCATCGCCTGAGTCCCAAGGGCGCGGAAGGACGGTGATCTTGCCTGCGGGCTCCCCCGGCGTCGGACGGGACGGGCATCATGGCGGGCATGACGTTTCAAGCCAGCGGCAGCTTCGACATCGAAGCATGGGACGCCGACAAGCCCTACGACGAGCAGGCGGGCAACCGGTTGACCCGCGTCCACGTCGGCAAGACGTTCCACGGGGATCTCGTGGGGACGAGCTCCACCGAGCTGATCACGGTTGAGTCGCCGGCGGGGCCGGTCGCCTACGTGGGGATCGAGCACGTCCAGGGCATCCTGCACGGCCGCGAGGGGACGTTCGTCCTGCAGCACAGCGCGGGCAGCGAGGACGGGACGTCCGACACCCAGTGGCTGCGGTGGCTCATCGTCCCCACCTCCGGGACGGGCGAGCTCGCCGGCATCCGCGGTGTCGGCCAGATCTCCGTCACGGAGGACGGCGGGCACACCTGGGCGCTGGAGTACACGCTGGACTGAGCGCCGATCTCCGGCCGGTAATGTTCGGTTCATGCCCCCGGTCACCGGCGACGCCACGCGCGAGCGCATCATCGACGCGGCCGAAGCGTGCTTCGGCCGCTTCGGTGTCGCCAAGACCACGGTCGAGGACATCGCCGCCGCCGCGCGGCTCTCGCGGGCGACCGTGTACCGCAGCGTCACCGGCGGGCGGGACGAGCTGATCCTCGCCGTGGTGGTGCGCGACCTGCACCGGTTCCTCGACCGGCTCGCCGACCGGCTGCGCCGGGAGCGGTCGGTCTCGGAGGCGATCGTCGAGGGCACGTTGGACGCGGTGGACTACGTCCGCAACGAGCCCGCGATCGCGCACTTCCTCGTCCCCGAGGCGGCGGGCCACATGCAGGCGGCGGTGGCGGGGGCGGCCGAGCACGTGCTCGCACTGTGCTGCGAGTACGTGCGGCCCTATTTCGAGCAGGCGCAGCGGCAGCGGACGCTGCGCGCCGACATCGAGGTGGAGGGGACGGTCGAGTTCCTCTTCCGCATCATCACCTCGCTGATCGTGATGGACCGCGACCGGGACGCCGACGGGCTGCGCCGCTTCCTGCGCACCTACGTCGTCCCGGTCATCGCGGCGCCGGCGTCCGGGCGGACGGCCTCGGCATGAGGATCTGGGACGGGACGCCGCGGAGACGGCGCGGCGAGAGGGGCCGGGAACGATGAATGGCACTGCGCGCGGGATGCGGGGCAACGCGGCCGTCCGGCCGAGCCCGGTGTTCCTCGCGGTCGTGGGGGCGACGATCCTGTGCGGCCTGATCGCCTGGCGCTACGGAACGATCCTGGACACCTACGGCCGGGTCGCGCTGTTCGGGTTCGTGATCGCGGCGTGGGTGCTGTCGCTGTCCCTGCACGAGTTCGGGCACGCGTACATGGCCTACCGCTCGGGCGACCGCAGCGTCGTCGCCAAGGGCTACCTCACGCTGAACCCGCTGAAGTACTCCGACGTCACGCTGAGCTTCCTCATCCCCGTCGTGTTCATCATCCTGGGCGGCATCGGCCTGCCGGGCGGCGCGGTGTGGATCGACCGGCACGTGATCCCGGGCCGGCTGCGGCACAGCCTGATCTCGGCGGCGGGCCCGCTGTCGAACGCGCTGTTCGCCGTCATGCTCGCGGTGATCTTCAAGAACTTCGCCGACGCCGAGCACGCGCTGTTCTGGTCGGGGCTGGCCTTCCTGGCCTTCCTCCAGGTCACGGCGGCGATCCTGAACCTGCTGCCGATCCCCGGCCTGGACGGCTTCGGGATCATCGAGCCGTACCTGCCGCGCCACTGGGCGAACCAGGCCAACGCCTACGGCGGCTACGTCTTCCTCGTCCTGATCGCGCTGCTGTGGCTGGGCCCGATCAACGAGGGCTTCTTCAACGTCATCTACCACATCACCGACGCCATCGGCCTCGGCGAGTTCCCCTTCGACGTCTTCGACGAGCGGATCAACCACCCGATCCAGCTCGGCCACTCGCTGTTCATGTGGTGGCAGAACTAGTCGTCGGCGGAACCGGTCATCAGGCGGCGGACGATGCGGCGGAGCTGCTCGGCGTAGCGCTCCTGGAACTCCGGTGAGCGCGGGTCCATGCCGAAGACGTGGCGGACGGCGAGGGGCTTGGTGACCGGCGCCGACACCATCGCCATGACGGCGAGCATGATCGCGGCCGGGTCCAGGTCGGGGGCCAGCTCCCCGGCGGCCTGGCGGCGCTCGATGTCGGAGAGGTCCTCCCCCTCGCCGGGCGGGATGTCGTCGAGGTCCTCGGTGAGGCCGCGCCAGGCGTTCAGCCGCGCGCCGCGCGGGTCGTCCAGGACGTGCCGCAGGTACCGGGCCACGATCTCGTCGAACGGGACGGCCGGGTCGTTGAACTCGGCCTCCCGCTCCGTCCAGCGGCGGTGGAGCTCGCGGTACAGCCCCTCCTTGCCGCCGAAGTAGTAGTTGATCAGCTGCTTGTTGACGCCGGCGCGGTCGGCGATGTCCTGGACGCGGGCGCCCGCGTAGCCCTTGGCGGAGAACTCGTCCAGCGCGGCGTCCAGCAGCAGGCGCCGCGACCGCTCGGCGTCGAGCGTGCGCTCGTCCGGGGCGGGGGCGCGCCTCGACTGCTTCGGCGCAGGCCGCTTCGTCGTGTCGGTCACGGTCCCCATGGTAGCCGGATGTTTGATCAGTTCAACCATCCGGCTGTTTGACAACTTCATCCAACTGGTTGAAGCTGGCCGCATGATTCTCGTAACCGGAGCGACCGGGAACGTCGGACGCCATCTCGTCGGCGAGCTGCTGACCGCGGGCGCCGCCGTCCGCGCCCTGTCCCGGGACCCCGCCACCGCGAACCTGCCCAGCGAGGCGCAGGTCGCCCGCACCGACGAGATGCCGCTGGACGGCGTCACGTCGCTCTTCCTCAACCCGGCCGCGTTCTGGGGCGGCCTCGGCGACCTGCTCCCCCGCGCCGCCGACCACGGCGTCCGGCGCGTCGTGATGCTGTCGTCCGCCGCCGCGCTGGACGACGACCCGTCCAACGAGCTGGCCTCGCACCACCTCGCCATCGAGCGGGCGATCGAGGCCACCGGGATGGAGTGGACTTTCACGCGGCCCGGCGAGTTCGCCACCAACACGCTGGCGTGGCGGGAGGCGATCAGCGCCGGCGAGCCCGTCCGCGAGCCGTACGCGGCGGCGCGCAGCACGCCGATCCACGAGCGCGACATCGCGGCCGTCGCGGCGCAGGCCCTGCTCACCGACGCCCTTGTCGGCGCCAAGCCGGTGCTGACCGGCCCCGAGGTGATCACCCATCCGGAGATGGTCGAGCTGATCGGCGAGGCGACCGGGCTTCCGGCGCGCTTCGAGGAGATCTCTCCCGAGCGGGCCCGGGAGGAGATGCTCGGCCGCCCCTACATGCGCGAGGGCCTGGTCGACATCCTGCTCCGCCTGCGCGCGCAGGCCGTCGAGGCCCCGGTCGAGCCGTCCGGGGAGGTCGAGCGCATCACCGGCCGCCCCGGCCGGACGTTCAAGGAGTGGGCCGCCGACCACGCTCACGACTTCCGCTGACCCACCCCGCCACCGGGCCGCGAGCCACCCGGCTCGCGGCCCTCCCCGCCCTCGCCGGCGCGCCCGTCTGCACTCTCGCGGGATGGAGTATCCGGAGCTGGAGTTGGCTCTACCGGGACCCGAGCGGGATCGCGGAGTGAAAGCGATCCTGTCCGGAGAGAAGACGGCGCTCACGGGGTTGCCGGAGCTCTACGAGCGGGCCGGATCAACGGGCGAAGACTCGATCGCCTAGCCGCGCCCGACTACTCGCCCGCGCTGGAGTCCTCGCGCGTGCCGGGCTGCTTCTGAGGGCGGCCGCGGTCGTTGAGGGACTCGATCTCGTCGGAGGCCCATTCGAACCAGTCGCGGCGCATCGCGGCGTAGCGCTTGCCGTACTCGATGACCAGGCGGCCGTAGACGGACAGGTCGTCCTCGCCCCAGTCGATGCCCTTCTCCAGTGAGGCCAGCTCGTCGAGGTACTTCCCGAGCCCCGCCGCGTGCGCCCGCAGGTAGCGCCGGGCCTCCTCCGGCTCGACCAGGCCCAGGAAGAAGACCCGCAGCAGCGACTCGTCCTTCCGGCTCCCCTTCGAGCGGACGTCCACCAGCCAGTGGCGCAGCTCCGCGCGGCCGGACTCGGTGATCCGGTACGCCTTGCGGCCGCGCGGCCCCTCCTCGGCGACCTCGATCAGCCCGGCTCCGGAGAGCTTGCCCAGCTCGCCGTAGATCTGGCTCTGCCGGGCCGGCCAGACGTTGCCCAGCGAGATCTCGAACGTCTTCAGCAGGTCGTAGCCGCTGGCGCCGTCCATCTCGGCGATGAGCCCGAGCACGGCGTGTCGCAAACTCATGCCGATACTTTAGCGTTCATTGTTGACATGTCAAAATTGGAACGTCTATCTTCGACGTGTCAAAGTTGGAACGTGAAGCCAGGAGCCCCCGGCATGCCGAAGTACTACGCCCGCACCTTCCTCCCCTGGATCCTGCTCGCCGTGGTCAGCGGCTTCGACGACCGGGCCGGCGCCACCGCCGGGCTCGTCGCCGCGCTGGTCCTGCTCGGAGTGGACCTGCGCCGGGGCCACCGCGCCGACTCGCTGATCCTGGAGGCCTCCACCTCGGTGTTCATGGCCGTCCTCACCGCGCTCGCGTTCACCGTCCCCGGCTCGGCGGTGCTGGACTACGGCGCCTCGCTCGCGATCGGCTGGCTGGCCCTCACCGCCTGGGGGACGCTCCTGCTCGGACGCCCCTTCACCGCGGGCATCGCGCGCCGCCAGGTCACCGCCGAGATCGCCGCGACGGACCTGTTCCGGAGCATCAACCGCGTGCTCACCGCCGTGTGGGCGGCGAGCTTCACCGTGCTGGCGGCCGCCCTCGGCTGCGTCCAGCACTGGACACCGGACGCCACGGCGCTGCTGGTCGCGGTGAAGGTCGCCGGGTTCATGGTCCCCGCCGTCTGCACCGCGCGGTACCCGGAGTACGCGCGCAGGCGCCATCTGGCCCGGCTCGGACTACCGTTGACAGAGGCGCCCGCCACGTCGCAGCCCGAGCCGTCCGTTCGCTGACCCCCGCCGAAGACCGGCTCGGAAAGGAGCACCGAGATGGGCGAGAACACCACCGAGCGCCCCGCCACCTGGCTGGACGGCCCCCTGGCCCCCGTCCCCGACGAGACCGACGCCCGCGACCTGGAGGTCACCGGCGCGCTGCCCCCCGAGCTGACCGGCCGGTACTTCCGCAACGGGCCGAACCCCAAGCCCGGCGAGCCGAGCAGGCACTGGTTCGGCGGCCACGGGATGATCCACGGCGTGCGGCTGCGGGACGGCCGCGCCGAGTGGTACCGCAACCGCTGGGTCCGGACCGAGGCCTTCGTCCACGGGACGTCCTTCGTCCGCGACGACCTCACCTTCGACCGCCGCGCGGTGCAGGCCAACACCCATGTGATCCCGCACGCGGGCAAGATCTGGGCGCTGGTGGAGGCCGGGTTCCCCTACGAGGTGACGCCCGAGCTGGAGACCGTCGGCGCGTGCGACTTCGGCGGGCGCCTCACCACCGCCATGACCGCGCACCCGAAGGAGGACCCGGCCACCGGCGAGCTCCTGTTCTTCGGCTACGGGGTGTTCGAGCCCTACCTCACCTTCCACCGGCTCGCGGCGGACGGGACGCTGGTCGAGAGCCGCGAGGTCGAGGTGCCGGGCCCGACGATGATGCACGACTTCGCGATCACCGAGAACCACGTGGTCTGGCTCGACCTGCCGGTGGTGTTCGACCTCGACCTGGCGCTGTCCGGAACGACCGGCATGCCGTACGTCTGGGACGACGCCTACGGCGCCCGGCTCGGCGTGATGCGGCGGGACGGCACCGCCGAGGTCGCCTGGTACGAGATCGACCCCTGCTACGTCTTCCATGTCGGCAACGCCCACGAGGACGCCGCCGGACGGGTCGTGGTGGACGGTGCGCGCTACCGTCCCGAGAACTTCGGCGCCCTGTGGGGGGACATCGGCGGGACCGTCGACCCCGCCACCGGGGCGGCGCGCTCGCAGAGCGCGAGCCTGCACCGCTGGGTCCTCGACCCCGCGACCGGCCGCGCGGCCGAGGAGTCCATCGACGACCGCGGCGTCGAGTTCCCCACCCACGACGACACCCGAACCGGCAGGGAGCACCGCTACCTCTACACGGTCGGCGGCGGCTCGATCGTGAAGTACGACCTGCGCGGGCAGGGGACGTCCGTGCACGACTTCGGCGAGGACGCGCACGTCGGCGAGGCGGTCTTCGTCCCGGCCGAGGGGGCCCGCGCCGAGGACGAGGGCTGGCTGCTGTCGATCGTCACCCGCGACGCGGCGTCCGACCTGCTGGTGCTGGACGCGGCCGACCTCTCGCACACCGCGACCGTCCGGCTGCCGCGCCGCGTCCCGGCCGGATTCCACGGAAGCTGGATCCCCGACGCCCGATCCGGCGCCTAGGGTGGTTTACTAGCCGGTACCGCCGCGCAAGCAGTCACTTACCAGGCCCCTCCCGGGAGGTCCCCATGTCCGTGGCCACGGAGAACACCGAGACGTTCGCGTCGCTGAACCCGGCCACCGGCGAGGTCGTCGCCGAGCACCCCGTCCAGGACGCCGCCGCCGTGGCGGCGGCGGTCGAGCGCGCCCGCGAGGCGGCCGACTGGTGGCGCGCCCTCGGCTGGAAGGAGCGCAGGCTCCGGCTGCTGAACGTCAAGGGCTCGCTCGCCCGCAACCTGAACCGGATGGCCGAGCTCATCCACCAGGAGACCGGCAAGCCGGTCCAGGACGCCCAGCTTGAGACGATCATGGCGATCACGCACCTGGACTGGGCGGCGCGCAACGCGCGGAAGGTCCTCGGGCCGCGCAACGTCTACCCCGGGCTCATGGCCGTCAACCAGCGCTGCGTCCTGGAGTACCAGGCGCTCGGCGTCGTCGGCGTCATCGGCCCGTGGAACTACCCGATCTTCACCCCGATGGGCTCGATCGCCTACGCGCTCGCCGCCGGCAACGCCGTGGTGTTCAAGCCGTCCGAGTACACCCCCGGCGTCGGCGTGTTCCTCGCCGAGCTGTTCGCCGCGGTGATCCCCGAGCACCCCGTCCTGCAGACGGTCACCGGGCTCGGCGAGACGGGCGCGGCGCTCGCCTCGTCCCCGCACGTCGACAAGATCGCCTTCACCGGCTCGACCCGCACCGCCAAGCGCGTCATGGCGGCGTGCGCCGAGAACCTCACCCCGCTCGTCGCCGAGTGCGGCGGAAAGGACGCCTGCATCGTCGACGCCGACGCGAACCTCGACGCCGCCGCCGACGCCGCGCTGTGGGGCGCCATGTCGAACGCGGGCCAGACCTGCATCGGCGTCGAGCGGATCTACGTCGTGGACGAGGCCTACGACAAGTTCCTCGGCAAGCTGACCGAGAAGGCCCGCGACCTGCGTCCCGGCTTCGACCGCGAGGCCGCCTACGGCCCCATCACGATGCCCTCGCAGCTCGACATCATCGAACGCCACATCAAGGACGCCATCGACAAGGGCGGCAAGGCGGTCGTCGGCGGCGCCGAGTCCGTCCGCAAGCCCTACGTGGAGCCGGTCGTGCTGACCGACGTCCCGGACGACTCGTCCGCAGTGTGCGAGGAGACGTTCGGCCCCACCATCACCGTCCACCGCGTGAAGGACATGGACGAGGCGGTCGAGAAGGCCAACAGGACCAGCTACGGCCTCGCCGGGACGATCTTCTCCGGCGACAAGTCGCGCGCCATGGACGTCGCCCGCCGGATGCGGTCGGGCATGACGTCCATCAACGCGTTCGCCGCGTTCGCCCAGGTCGCGGCCCTGCCGTTCGGCGGCGTCGGCGAGTCCGGCTTCGGCCGCATCCACGGCGCCGACGGCCTGCGCGAGTTCGCCCGCCCGAAGGCCATCACCCGACAGCGGTTCGCGACCATGAACCTCACCACCTTCGCCCGCAGCGAGAAGGAGATGGCGCGCGTCCTCGGCATGATCAACATGATCCACGGCCGCCGCTACAAGCGCTGACCGGGGAACGCCCCCGCCGGTCTCCGGCGGGTGCCCCGCCTACACTCGACACCATGAACGCCCCCGTGCGGAGCCGCCTTGAGGTGCGCCTGGGCGCGGCGCCTCCTCCCCCGCCCGGTTTCCGGCCGTTCACCGACGGCGACGTCCCCGCCTTGGCCGCCCTGATGTGGGACGCCTACCGCGGCACCCCCGACGAGGCCGACGTGGGGGACGTCCAGGGCGCCGTCCGCGAGATCCACCTCACCATGGCCGGCGAGTACGGCACGTTCCTCCCGGACGGGTCGTTCGTGGCCGACCACGAGGGCCGCCCTGTGGGCGCCGCCCTCGTCACCCTCTACCGCGACCTCCCCCTGCTCGCCTTCCTGTTCACCGCCCCGGCCCACGCGGGCCGCGGCCTGGGCCAGGGTCTCGTCCAGGCCGTCATGCACGCCCTGGCCGCGGAGGGCCACGACACCCTCACCCTGGCCGTGACCCGCCGCAACCGCCGCGCCCGCCGCCTCTACGACCGCCTGGGCTTCATCGAGGTCTGACCCGTCGCTAGTCGGCGACGAGGCGGGAGCCCCAGCCGCCGGGGGCGTACTCGCGCTGGCGGCGGACGGCGTAGCGGCCCGGCGTGCAGCCGGACGCGCCGTGCTCCGGGTGCAGCAGGTAGACGGGGGCGGACGCCTCGAAGACGCCGATGACAAGGCCGCCGGGCTCGGACACGTTCGTCGTCCAGCGGCAGGTGCCGGGGTCGGCGACGAGGGTGTGCGGGTTGCCGCCCGCCGCGCCCCGCAGCAGCTCGACGCCCTCTGGCGGCACGTCCGTCCACGTGCCGTGCTGCCAGAACGACAGATCCGAGATCTCGGACATGGGAATGACGATCAGATCGCCCTGGGCCTGGATGCCGTCGACGACGGGGATGCGGACCGACCGTTCGAGATGGTCGAGCACGGCGAGCCCGGTCCGCCGGGAGAGGGACGCGAGGGTCACGGGCGGAGCATGGTGCACGGTCATGAGAGTCACCTTCAGGTTCGGCGGACGAGTCGGGAGTACTGCTCGGCGGACAGCCCGTAGGTCCATCCGGCGGCGGCGACCGGGTCGGTGAAGACGCCCGGGACCGCCAGCCCGTACCGGCGGCGGTGCCCGTCGCGCTCGACGGAGCCGTTGACGGCGAGCAGCACCCTGGTCTGCTCGCGCAGGTCGTAGAGGCGCAGCTCCGAGCCGGGGTTGCCGGGGTCCGGGGCGGCGGCCACGAGCCGCAGCCCGGCCCGGTCGATGTAGTCGCCCCAGCCGATGCGCTCGATCGCGCACCGCCGGACCTCGACGTTGGCCTCCCGCTCGATCCGCTCGACGCTCGGGTCCTCCACCGCCCAGGCCGGCACCTTCGTGCCGTGCCAGGCGTGCGCGTCCCACCCGTCGGCGTACCGGAGCGCGGGGCCGTCCGGACGGTGCAGGCGCACCTGCGCCTCGTCTCCCCAGACCTCGGTGTGGAGTTCCACGGGCCGCTCGGACACCACGCAGACGTCCTCGCGCGGCAACCACCAGCCGCAGGCCCGGGCCTGCGTCGCCCACAGGCCGAGCAGACGATCCTCCTCGGGCGTGAAGACCACGCCGGACATCCGGCGAACCGCGTCGTAGTGGGCGCTCCAGGACGGGGACAGGGCCGCGTGCCAGGAGTCGCTCCGCTCGAACCTCTCGTACTCCGACCAGAGCGCCAGGCGCACCGTGCTCCGGACGGAGTCCGCGACCGGCATCCGGACCAGTTGCCGGATCATCGGGTCCAGCGTCCGCGAGCGCTGCATGACCCGGGTGTCCAGCTGCACCGACAATCCACCGATCAACCGGCGGAAACGCGTCGGAAGCGGCCATTCGGACAGGCGGTTCGCGGCCTCGTACGGGCGCGGCCGGACGCCGGGCGGTACGGTCTCCAGGGCCGCCAGCGGCGACGGCACCCAGTGGAAGCGGGGTGGATCGAGCCCGATCAGCAGGTAGAGCTCGGAGATTGCGGCCTCGGCGGCCGGACGGTCGGCGGGCGCGGTGGAGAGCAGATGCCCGAGCCACTCCGCGCGGACGGCGGCAGCTTCCCGCTGCGCCTCGACGCTCACCGGATGAGGGCGGCGCCGCCCCTTTCATTGATCATGGCTCGGATCCTCGCATACCGGCTCCCCTCCGTCCACCTCTTCCGGTCGGGCTCTTTAGCGCCGTCCGTCCGGGCGAGGACTCGGCTGACCGCCGGAAGGCCACGGGTCGGCGACCGCGTGCAGCAGCCGGCCGATGGCCGGCAGATCTCCCACGACGGCGGCGCTGCCGTCGGCGCACGCGGTCGCGAGCGCGTCCGGGTCGGTCAGCAGGGCGCCGAGCGTCTTGGGGTCGGTACGGAGCGAGACGTCCGCCTTCGCGGGTTCGCCGGGCTCCACCTGAACCCGTCCGGACGCCAGCCGGATCGTCCAGACCCGGCCGCCGAGTTCGAGACGGCACGTCGTCGGGGGCGCCGCGGGGTCGGGGCGCGCGGCGCGGCGCAGGAAGATCAGCACGGAGGTGGCGCTGAGCGAGGACGGCGCGGGGGGTTCCGGGACGGAGACACCCCAATCGCTCAGAGCCATCAGGACGGGCTCCAGCTGCCGGCCCCTCTCGGACAGTTCGTAGACCCGCGGGCCTTCCGCCGCTGCCGGCGCGCGGCGGATCACCCCGTTGTGCTCGAGTTCTCGGAGCCGGTCCGCGAGCACGTTGGTGCTGACGTGGGGCAGCGCATGCCGCAGCTCCGAGAAGCGCTGCGGCGCCAGGAGCAGCTCGCGGACGACCAGGAGAGCCCATCGCTCCCCGACGACGTCGAGGGCCCGGGCGATGCCGCAGGAGTCCCGATAGCTACGGCTGGTCGGCATGGCCTCCCTCTCCTCGTCCTTCGCGCCCGAAACTAGCACAAGGTCTAGTTGTTCTTTACAACTATTGCTAGTTGTTTTTAACAAGCGACTGTGTCTACCGTTGGGCACGAGAACCGATCACCTGGAGGACGCATGGGCGGACTGCTGCTCGAGAACAAGAACGCCGTGATCTACGGGGGCGGGGGCGCCATCGGCGGCGCCGTCGCACGGGTGTTCGCCCGGGAGGGCGCGAAGGTCTTCATCGCAGGCCGGACGCAGGCGAGGCTCGACGCGGTGGCGCGCGACATCGCCGCCGCGGGCGGAACGGTCGAGACCGCACAGGTCGACGTCCTCGACCCCCAGGCGGTCGACAAGCACGCCGACGCGGTCGCGGCGGCGGCCGGCGGCATCGATGTCGCCCTCAACGCCGTGAGCGTCATGCACGACCAGGGGACTCCGCTGGCGGATCTCTCGCTGGAGGAGTTCATGCGGCCGATCGACGGCTTTCTGCGGACCCTGTTCATCACGAGCAAGGCCGTGGCGCGGCACATGGGCCGCGGGCGTCCGGGCGTGGTCCTGACCCTGTCCGAGCCGGGCGCCAGACTCGCCGTGCCCGGCATCTTGGGGCACGGGGTGAGCTCGGCCGGCAAGGAGGCGTTCTCGCGGCTCCTGGCCGCGGAGCTGGCACCCGCCGGCGTCCGGGTGGTCGCCATCCGCCCGCACGCCGTGGTCGACGGGCCCGCCGCGGGTTCCTACACCGCGGACCTCTTCGAACGGTCCGCGGCAGCGGCCGGGCAGTCGGTCCAGGACTTCCTCGAAAGCGGGGGGATGGTGCAGGGGACGCTCCTGAAGAGGCTGCCCACGCTCTCCGAGATCGCGGAGACGGCCGCGTTCCTGGCCTCGGACCGGGCCGGAGCCATCACCGGCACGGTCGCCAACCTGTCCGGCGGCGCGCTGGTGGACTGAGCCCCGGTCTCCAGGCGCGCGCGGTCCGCAGGGAGGCGTCGTACCCCATCCGCGCTCGCCTCAGATCCCACCGGCGGGACGGAGCGGTCTAAGGCGTCCTAGGCATGCCTAGATAGGGCTTCGTCCCGATGTAGGGGGTGGGGCCTTAGGGCGAACCTTGTACATGTCGGGCCAAGAGGGCCCGGCGAGAACAAGGAGAAGCGGATGTTCAGCCAGGAGTTCATGAAGGTCGTCATCGAGGACCGGGTACGCATGCTGCGGACGGAGGCGAAGAACAGCCGGCGCGCCCGCATCGCGAAGGCGCTCAAGCGGTGAGCCCCGCAGCCTGTGCCCACGCGGCAACGCCCCCGTCGTCTCCGGCGGGGGCGTTCCTCATTTCGGGGCGCCGGCGGGGGTCAGGGGCGTGCGGCCCCGGATCAGGTCGGCGGCGCGCTCGGCTATCGCGATCGTCGGGGCGTTGGTGTTGCCGCGCGGGACGGTCGGCATGACGGAGGCGTCCACCACGCGGAGGCCCTCGACGCCGCGGACTCGCAGCTCGGTGTCGCAGACGGAGTCGTCGCCGCCCATCGCGCACGTGCTGGTCGGGTGGAACAGCGTCGCGGCCTCGCGGCGGACGAAGTCGGCGATGGCCTCGTCGGAGTCGACCTGCTCGCCGGGGGCCCACTCGCCGCCGATCAGCGACGCCAGCGGCCCGGTCGCGGCGATCTCGCGGGCCTGCCGGACGCCGGCGACGAGGATGTCCAGGTCGGCCTTGTCGGCGAGGTAGGCGGGATCGATCAGCGGCTTGGCGTGCGGGCTGGCCGAGCGCAGGGTGAGCTCGCCGCGGCTCGCGATCGCCACCGCGGTGACCATGACCGACAGCAGGCGCTCGGACGACTCGGTGAGGCCCTGGTTGACGAAGGGCGTCGGCAGCACGTGGTACTGCAGGTCGGGGGCGGGCAGTCCCTCCACCGTGCGGGTGAACCCGCCGGCCTCGGCGACGTTCGAGGCGTAGGGGCCGCGCGCCAGGGCCTGGTAGAGGGCGAAGGATCGGGCGTTCGCCAGCTCCCAGAGGGGCTTGGTGCGGGGGGTTGCGAACATGACGTTCACGAAGGGGTGGTCCTGGAGGCGCTGCCCCACCGGGGAGTCGACCAGGACGTCGATGCCGAGGGAGCGCAGGTGGTCGGCGGGGCCGACGCCCGAGAGCATGAGGAGCTGCGGGCTGTTCACCGCGCCGCCGGACAGGATCACCTCGGCCTCGGCGCGGGCCGACATCGTCTCGCCGCGCGCCTCGTAGCGGACGCCGGTGGCGCGGCCGTCCTCGATCACGACGCGGGTGGCGAGGGCGTCGGTGACGACCGTCAGGTTCGGGCGGTACTCGATCGGGTGCAGGTAGCCGGCGGCGGTCGACCAGCGGCGCCCGCGCTTGTGGGTGACCTGGTAGAAGCCGACGCCGTCCTGGTCGGCGCCGTTGAAGTCGTTGTTCGCGGCGAGGCCGTACGCCTTGGCCGACTGCACCCAGGCCCGGGTCAGGGGGTGCTTGTAGCGCAGGTCCTCGACGCGCAGCGGGCCGCCGACGCCGTGGTAGGGCAGCTCGCCGCGCTGCTGGTCCTCGGCCCGGCGGAAGTAGGGCAGCAGGTCCTCGTAGCCCCAGCCTTCGCAGCCGTGGGAGTCGCGCCAGGTGTCGTAGTCGTGGCGCGCCCCGCGGATGTAGATCATCGCGTTGGTGGACGAGCTGCCGCCGAGCGTGCGCCCGCGCGGCCAGTACACGCTGCGCCCCGCCGCGTGCTCCTGCGGGACGGTCGCGTAGTCCCAGTCGTACGGCCCCTTGATCAGCGCGGCCACGGCGGCCGGGATGTGGATCTCGGGGGCGTCGTCGGGCGGACCCGCCTCCAGGAGGAGGACCTTCACGGAGGGGTCCTCGGTCAGTCGGGCGGCGAGGACGCAGCCCGCGCTGCCCGCTCCCACGATGATGTAGTCGTACACGGCGGCCTCCGAGGTCTTTCCGAAACCCTACCGAACGGGCTTCTGCCTGCGGCAGGGCTAGGCTGCTGCTCATGGCGAAGAACAGGGACAATCCCGTCGTCCTCTCCCGGATCTACACCCGCACCGGGGACGACGGCACCACCGCGCTCGGCGACGCGTCCCGCACGTCCAAGACCGACCCGCGCCTCGCCGCGTACGCCGACGTGGAGGAGGCCAACGCCGCGATCGGCACGGCGCTCGCGCTCGGCGCCCTGCCCGAGCCCCTCGCCGCGCTGCTGACCCGCGTCCAGAACGACCTGTTCGACGTGGGCGCCGACCTGTGCGCCCCCGTCGTCCCCGACCCGGAGTACCCGCCGCTGCGCATCGAGCCGTCCTACATCGAGCGGCTGGAGGAGGCCTGCGACGAGCACAACGCCGAGCTTCCGGCGCTGCGCAGCTTCATCCTCCCCGGCGGGACGCCCGGCGCCGCGCTCCTGCACGTCGCGCGGACGGTGACCCGCCGCGCCGAACGGTCCGCCTGGGCGGCGATCGAGGCCCACGGCAGCGCCGACGCCGGGGCCGAGGGCGGCGTGAACCCGCTGACGGCCAAGTACCTCAACCGGCTGTCGGACCTGCTGTTCATCCTCTGCCGCGTCGCCAACGCCGAGCACGGCGACGTCCTGTGGAAGCCCGGCGGGGAGCGCTGAGGCGGCGGGGTGGGGCTAACCCCACCCCCGGTTGACCGGCTCCCCTCCTGGCGGGGCCCGCGGCCGCTGGAGCAGGCTGGGCCGTACGGGCGCACGCCGACAGCGGGGAGAGAGCACGTGAGGACCCTGACAGCCACGGCCGCCGCGACGGCGGCGGTGACGGCGGCGGTGCTGGCCGGCTGCGGCAACCTGAGCGTCGGCCGGCACCAGGAGGACCGCTCCTACGCCGCCCCCGCGGGCACCACCGGCCTGAAGATCACCACGAACGGGGGGCGGGTCGAGGTCACCGCGTCCGACTCCCCCGGCATCCGGGTCACCGAGCGGCTCCGCTGGAGCAACGACAAGAACAGGCCTAAGGCCCGGCACACCGCCGAGGGCACCACGCTGGCGCTGTCGTCCTCCTGCGGCACGAACGCGATCGGGTGGGGCACGTGCGGGGTCTCCTACCGCGTCCGCGTCCCGCGCGCCACCGCCGTGGAGATCGAGAACCGGGACGGGACGATCGAGGCGTCCGGGCTCGCCGGAACGGTGCGGCTGCGCACCGGCAGCGGCTCGGTCAGGGCCACGGACCTGCGCGCGTCGGCGGTGTCGATCGGCTCCGGCGACGGCTCGCTGCACGTGACGGGCCGCGCCGCCACCGCCGACCTGCACAGCGGCAGCGGCTCGATCACCGCCAGGCGGCTCACCACCGACCGGCTGAAGGTTCGCACCTCCGACGGGCGGATCGCGGTGAGCGGGCGCGCCACCGCCGCCGACCTCGGCACCGGCAGCGGCTCGATCACCCTGGACGGGCTCGCCGCCGACCGGATCACCGCCCGGACCCGCGACGGCGCCGTCACGATGCGGCTGGACGCGCCGCCCGCGAACGTCCAGGCCGTCTCCGGCAGCGGCGCGATCCGGCTGCGCCTCCCGGCCGGGGAGGCCTACGCCCTCGACCTGTCCGCCGACGGCGACAAGCGGATCGACCCGGGCGTCCACCAGGACTCGGAGTCCGCGCGGCGCATCAGGCTCGCCACCCGGGACGGCTCGATCACGGTGACGCCGAACTAGCGGAGCAGGTAAGGGCCCTGCCGCAGCGGCTCGTAGGGCGGGACCCGGACCCGGTCGAGTCCGGTGCCCCCGTTCACCGCGGCCGTCGACCGCGCCAGGTGCTCCAGGACGTACGCGACACCGTCGGCGTTGCCGTCGAGCAGCTTCAAGTCGACGTTCTTCAGGCGGTCGCACCTGGCGTGGTAGCACGGGTCGTACGCCTTGCCCGCCCTGCCGCCGAACGTCTTGGCCTCGGCGGCGGTCTTCAACCCCTCCGCGCCGGTGTCGATCCCGCCCGCCGGGATGCCCCGCTCGATGAACGGGCCGTAGTCGGACCGCCCGTCGAACCGGCTCTCGGCCACCGGCAGGTGGCGGCTCTTGAAGTACCGGTGGAACATCCGCTCGATCGCCCCGGAACCGGCGGGCGCCCGCGTGCCGGTGCCGGTCGAGTGGTCGCCGTCGTAGACGCCCCGCCTGCCGTTCGGCGAACCGAGCATGTCGAAGTTCAGGTTCAGGGCGATCCGCCGGCGCTGGGTCGCGGACAGGGAGCGCACGTAGTGCTCGGAGCCCTGCAGCCCCTCCTCCTCGGCGCCCCACCAGGCGAACCGCACCCGGTTGCGCAGCCCGCTCCTGCCGAGCTTGCCGATCTGCCCGGCGATGGCGAGCAGGGTGGCCGCGCCGGTGCCGTTGTCGTTGATCCCCGGACCCGCCGGGACGCTGTCCAGGTGGGCGCCGACGACCACGACGTTGTCGGCCCGCCCGACCCGGGTCTCCGCGATGACGTTCTCCGACGACCGCTTCCCGTGCGCGGTGTCGGTCTTCACCCGCAGCCTGAGCCCGCCCTTCCGGGCGGCCTTCACCAGGTCCGCGCCCACCTTGTGGGACGGCCCGATGACCGGGAACGCGTACGGCTTGGACAGCGTGCCGTGCAACGGCCCCTTCTCCCCCGGCTTGTTGAAGATCACGACGGCGGACGCGCCGGCCGCCCTCGCCTTCGTCGCCTTGACCGCGAACGAGCAGGTCCCCCGCTGGATGAGCGCGATCGAGCCCCGCTTGAAGCCCCTGAAGTCGCCGGCCTGGCAGCCGCTCGTCCCCTCGCCCTTGGCGGGGATGTCCACCGCCGTCACCGGCGCCGTCACGTCCCCGGAGCCGGAGAACGCCAGCGTGACGAAGTCGGTCTCCCGCTTGTAGGACGCCTTGGACGGCGCCGTCCGCGCGAACACCGCATGCGACCGCTCCCGCCAGTACGGGAAGGCGAACTTCTGCACCAGCGGCACGAGCCCGGCCTTCCTCAGGCGTCCGGTGACGTAGCGCACCGACATCGTGTAGCCGGCCCGCCCCGCCGCGCGGTTGCCGCCGTTGTAGTCGGCGATCTCCTGGAGCGCGGCCAGGTGCCGCCGGATGTCCTTCACCGTGACCAGCGCGGCGAGGTGCGGACGGGCCGGCGCGGCCCCGGCCATGGGCAGGGCGGCGGGCAGGAGGACGGCGGGCAGCGCCACGGCCGTCCCCACGAAGAGCCTGCGGCCGATGAGGAGCTTGCGCACGTGCACGATCCTCGCCCCGCGTCCCGGCGGCCCCGGGCAGCGGCGGCACAGGAAGATCATTTCGATACCGGGGTCTTACCGGTTCATGCCAGAAACGCCGTCCGGACCGCTCGTTGCGGACCCGTACCGCTCACTCCGGGGAGTGCAGGTCCACCGGGAAGCCGGGCGGGGCCGCCTCCAGCCACGCCAGGAAGCCGGTCAGCGCCGCCGCGCCCATCGCCAGCTCGACCGCCTGGTCGCCGTTCCTGACCTCGATGACGCTCACGTCCGGCAGCAGGCCCTCGGCCTCCTCCGGATCGGGGACGCGCCGGTTGGACACGACGAGGCCCCGGCGGTGGATCACCTGCCGGGGCCGTCTGCGGAAACCGAACACGCGGTGCCAGTGCAGGACATCGCCCTTGTAGCGGCCGATGCCGAGCCTCCACACTCCGGGGGCTCCGCCCTCCTGGGGCAGTTCGCGCAGGCTGCACTCCACGGTGCCGCCGCCGCGCGTGAAGAGCCAGCGGCGCACCGCCATGGAGACGAACAGCAGCGCCGCCACCAGGACGAGCGCGGCGAGCACCCCGCCGACGTCCAGTGCCAGGTGCTCGCCCAAATCCCCCGCCGTCCGCCCGAAACCTAGGCCTCGACGCCCGCCGCGCGCAGCCGCGCCCTGGCCCGCCGCTCCGGCGTCGCGTCCTCGCCCTCGGCGGCCAGCGCCGCGTCCAGCGCCCGCTTGGCGTCGTCCACGTCGATCTCTTCGTCCCGCTCGACCTGCTCGGCCAGCACCGAGACCTCGTTGGCGGCGACGGAGAAGAACCCGCTGCTGACCGCAGCGAGAACCGGCGCACCGCCGTCCGCGGGCTCGATCTTCACCACGCTGCCGTCGAGGAGGACGCCCAGCACCGGGGCGTGCCCCGGCAGGATGCCGAGCGAGCCCTCGATGGTCTGCGCGACCACCATCTTGGCCTCGCCGGACCAGATCTCGCGCTCCGGCGAGACCAGCCCGACCTTCAGGGTTGCCACGTCATTCCCTCCGACTACTGGAGCGGTTCCGGCGGGCCGCCCCGGGCGCGAGGCCCGTGGGCGGCCCGCCGGAGCGGACTACTTCTCCAGCTCCTTGGCCTTCTTCTCGACATCCTCGATGCCGCCGCACATGAAGAACGCCTGCTCGGGGAGGTGGTCGTACTTGCCCTCGGCGAGCGCCTTGAACGAGGCGATCGTCTCGTCCTTCGGCACCGTCTCACCGGGCTGGCCGGTGAACTGCTCGGCCACGTACATCGGGTGCGACAGGAAGCGCTCGATGCGCCGCGCCCGCTGGACGGTGACCTTGTCCTCCTCGGAGAGCTCGTCGATACCGAGGATCGCGATGATGTCCTGCAGCTCCTTGTACTTCTGCAGGATCCGGATCACTTCCTGGGCGACCTCGTAGTGCTCGTTCCCCAGGATCTGCGGGTCCATGATCCGCGAGGTGGAGTCGAGCGGGTCCACCGCCGGGAAGATCCCCTTCTCGGAGATGCTCCGCGACAGCGTCGTGGTGGCGTCCAGGTGCGCGAACGTGGTGTGCGGCGCCGGGTCGGTGATGTCGTCGGCGGGCACGTAGATCGCCTGCATCGAGGTGATCGAGTTACCGCGCGTCGAGGTGATCCGCTCCTGGAGCACGCCCATCTCGTCGGCCAGCGTCGGCTGGTACCCCACCGCGGAGGGCATGCGCCCGAGCAGCGTGGAGACCTCCGAACCGGCCTGCGTGAACCGGAAGATGTTGTCGATGAACAGCAGCACGTCCTGGTTCTGGACGTCGCGGAAGTACTCCGCCATCGTCAGCGCGGACAGCGCCACCCGCAGCCGGGTGCCCGGCGGCTCGTCCATCTGGCCGAACACCATCGCGGTGTCCTTGAGGACGTCCGCCTCGGCCATCTCCACCCAGAGGTCGTTGCCCTCACGGGTGCGCTCGCCGACGCCGGCGAACACCGAGGTGCCGCCGAAGTTGCGGGCGACACGGCGGATCATCTCCTGGATGAGGACCGTCTTGCCCACACCCGCGCCGCCGAACAGGCCGATCTTGCCGCCCTTGACGTACGGGCACAGCAGGTCGATGACCTTGATGCCGGTCTCCAGCATCTCCGTCTTCGACTCGAGCTGGTCGAATGCCGGAGCGCGGCGGTGGATGCCCCACCGCTCGTTGATCTCCAGCGAGGCGGTCGGGACGTCCAGCGCGTCGCCGAGGGCGTTCCACACGTGGCCCTTGGTGATGTCGCCGACCGGCACCGCGATCGACTTGCCCGAGTCGGTCACCGGAGCGCCGCGGACGAGGCCGTCCGTCGGCTGCATCGAGATGGCCCTGACCATGTTGTCGCCGAGGTGCTGGGCGACCTCGAACGTCAGGGTCTTGGTCTCGTCGCCCAGGGTGACCTGCGCGTTGAGGGCGTTGTAAATGTCCGGGATGGCGTCGGCGGGGAACTCCACGTCGACGACCGGGCCGATGACCCGGGCGACGCGCCCGGTCGCGGTCGCCGTCTCTACCTGAGCAGTCATTCTCACTCCCCGCCAGACTCGGCGAGCGCGTCAGCGCCACCGACGATCTCGCTGATTTCCTGGGTGATCGCGGCCTGCCGCGCCTGGTTCATCTGGCGCGTGTAGACCCCGAGCAGTTCGTTGGCATTGTCGGTCGCCGACTTCATGGCCCGCCGGACGGACGCCTGGAAGGACGCCGCCGACTGCAGCAGCATGTGGAAGATGCGGCTCTCGATGTAGTTCGGCAGGAGCAGGTCGAGCGCGGCCTTGGCGGACGGCTCGAACTCGTACGCCGGCGGGACCTTGGAGGACTCGGCCTCCTCGATCTCCAGCGGCATCAGCCGGGTGACCCGGACGGCCTGGGTCAGCATCGAGACGAACTCGGTGTAGACCACGTGGATCTCCCCGACCCCGCCCTCGGCGTCGGTCTTGAGGAAGTCCGCCGCCAGCCGCCGCCCGATCTCCTCGGCGTTGCCGAAGTGGGGGCGGTCGCTGAACCCGCTCCAGGTCTCGGCGACGTCCCGGCCCCGGAACCGGTACCAGGTGATGCCCTTGTTGCCGACGACGTAGGGGACCGGCTCGCGGCCCTGGTCCCGCAGCGCCCTGATCAACGACTCCGCCTCGCGGATGACGTTGGCGTTGTAGGCGCCGCAGAACCCGCGGTCACTGGTGATGACCAGCACGGCGCTGCGGTTGTCGGCCGGCTGCTCGTTCAGCAGCGGATGGTCGATCCCCACGTTGTGGCTCACCAGCGCGGTCAGGGCCTGCGTGATCTGGTCGGCGTACGGCTTGGAGGCCGCCACCGCCTGCTGGGCCTTGACGATCCGCGACGTGGCGATCATCTCCTGGGCACGAGTGATCTTGGCGGTCGACTTGACCGTCTTGATCTTCTGCCGGAGTTGACGAAGCTGTGCGGCCATGGCCGTCAGTCCTTCTTGACGCGGGTGATCGTCTCCTGCTTGACGTCCTCTTCGTCGAGCGCCTCGACGTGCTCCTCGGCGAGCAGCTCGCCCTCGCTCGTCTGGAAGCCCCTCTTGAACTCCGTGATGGCGTTCTTGAGGGCGGTGAGGCCGTCGTCGGACAGCTTGCCGGTCTCCCGGATGGAGGTCAGCAGGCCGCCCTCCTCGCGCTCCATGTAGTCGAGGAACTCGCGCTCGAAGCGGCGGATGTCGGCCACCGGGACGTCGTCCAGCTCGCCGGAGGTGCCCGCCCACACGGACACGACCTCCTGCTCGACCGGGAACGGGCTGCCCTGCGGCTGCTTCAGCAGCTCGACCAGCCGGGCGCCGCGCTCCAGCTGCGCGCGCGACGCGGCGTCCAGGTCGGACGCGAACGCGGCGAACGCCTCCAGGTCGCGGAACTGCGACAGCGCGAGGCGCAGCGTGCCGGCGACCGTCTTCATCGCCTTGATCTGCGCGTCGCCGCCGACCCGGGAGACCGAGATGCCGACGTTGATCGCCGGCCGGACGCCCTGGTTGAACAGGTCCGTCTCCAGGAAGCACTGCCCGTCGGTGATCGAGATGACGTTCGTCGGGATGTAGGCCGACACGTCGTTGCCCTTGGTCTCGATGATCGGCAGACCCGTCATCGAACCGCCGCCCATGTCGTCCGACAGCTTCGCGCAGCGCTCCAGCAGGCGCGAGTGCAGGTAGAAGACGTCACCGGGGTACGCCTCGCGGCCCGGCGGGCGGCGCAGCAGCAGCGACACCGCGCGGTAGGCCTCGGCCTGCTTCGACAGGTCGTCGAAGATGATCAGGACGTGCTTGCCCTGGTACATCCAGTGCTGGCCGATCGCGGACCCGGTGTAGGGGGCGATGTACTTGTAGCCCGCGGGCTCGGAGGCGGGAGCCGCCACGATCGTGGTGTACTCCAGCGCGCCGGCCTCCTCGAGGGAGCGCCGCACGTTGGCGATCGTGGAGCCCTTCTGGCCGATGGCGACGTAGACGCAGCGGACCTGCTTCTTCTCGTCGCCCGACTCCCAGTTCTCCTTCTGGTTGATGATGGTGTCCACGGCGACCGTCGTCTTGCCGGTCTGCCGGTCACCGATGATGAGCTGCCGCTGGCCGCGGCCGATCGGCGTCATCGCGTCGATGGCCTTGATGCCGGTCTGCAGCGGCTCGCTCACCGACTGCCGCTGCACGACCGTGGGGGCCTGCAGCTCGAGCGCGCGGCGCTCGGTCGTCTCGATCGGGCCCTTGCCGTCCAGGGGGTTGCCCAGCGCGTCCACGACGCGGCCAAGGAAGCCGTCGCCGACGGGGACCGAGAGGACCTCCCCGGTCCGGCGGACCTTCTGGCCCTCTTCGATCTTGCTGAAGTCGCCAAGGACAACGGCGCCGATCTCACGCACGTCCAGGTTCAGAGCCAGGCCACGGGTACCGTCCTCGAACTCAAGGAGTTCGTTCGCCATCGCGGAGGGCAGGCCCTCGACGTGGGCGATACCGTCGCCGGAATCGACGACGGTGCCGACCTCTTCGCGCGCGGCGGCCTCGGGCTCGTACGACTGGACGAAGCGCTCCAGCGCGTTCCGGATCTCATCCGGACGGATCGTCAGCTCCGCCATGATTCCTCTCTTGCTCCCTATGGGGTCAGCCAACCGGCGGGTCAGCCGGTGCCGAGCCGCCGGCGGACGTCGTCCAGCCGTCCGGCGATCGTGCCGTCGATGATCTCGTCCCCGATCTGGACCGACAGGCCGCCGATCGCGGTGGGGTCGAGCTCGATGTTCAGGTGTACTTCGTGCCCGTAGGCGGCGGCGAGCACCGCGGCGAGCCGCGTCCGCTGCTCCGCCGACAGCGGGACCGGCGTGCGGACCAGGGCCACCAGCCGCTGCCGACGCTGGGCGACGAGCCTGCCGTACTCGGCGAGCCCACCTTCCAGGCTACGTCCTCGCGGGCGCAGCACTAGCTCGGTGACGAGCGTCAGCGTCGCGTCGGTGACCTTGCCCTCCACCAGCGCGTTGACCAGGCCGAGCTTGTTCTCGCCCGGCAGGCCCGGGTTGGCGAGGGCGCCGCGCAGGTCCGGCTCCCCCTCGACGACCCGGGAGAAGCGGAACAGCTCGTCCTCCAGGTCGTCGATCCTCCCGTCCGCCTCGGCGCGGGCGGACTCGGCGGTGACCGCGAGGATCTCCACCGCGTCCGTCAGCTCCGACGGCGTCGACCAGCGCAGCCGGACGACGTCGGCGACCAGCCCGAGAGCGGCCGGCGACACCTTGCCCTCCAGCAGGATCTGGACGAGCTGCGCCTTCTCGGCACCGTCCCGCGACGGGTCGGAGACCGCCCGCCGCAGGCCGTGCTCGCGGTCGATCAGGTGCAGCACCGCGAACAGGTCGCCGCCGAGCCGCGCCAGGTCGGCGGAGGGGATCACGGCCTCCAGCCGCTCCTTGGCCTCGGCCAGCGACGCCCTGCTCACCGCTCCCGTGATGGTCATGATGTGATCTGCTCCTGGGTGCGAGCGCGTTCCTCGAGCTCCTCGAGGAACCGGTCGACGACCCGGCTCTGCCGCGCGCTGTCCTCAAGGGACTCGCCCACGACGCGTCCGGCGAGCTCGACCGACATGGCGCCGATCTCGGCGCGGAGCGACTGCAGCGCCTGCTGCCGCTCGGCCTCGATCTGGGCCTTGGCGTTCTCGACGATGCGGCGCGCCTCGACCTGGGCCTGCTCCTTGGCCTGGGCGATGATCTGCGCGCCCTGTTCCTCGGCCTTGCGCCGCTCGTTGGACGCCTCGAGCGCGGCCGCCTTCTGCTGGGCCTTGTACTGCTCGAGGACCTGCTGAGCCTCCTTCTGCGCCTCCTCGGCCCGGACGAGACCGCCCTCGATCGCCTCGGTCCGCTCCTCCAGCGTCTTCTGGATGCGCGGCGTGAGGATCTTGCCGAGGAAGATCAGGACGACCAGGAACGAGAAGATGCCGACGACCAGCTCGAACGGGTGCGGAATGAGAGGGTTGTTGCTCTCCGCCGCCAGGACGGAAGCTGCTGTGATCATGTCTGCAGCCCTTCCTCAGGTTCGGACGGCGCTCAGATGTTCTTGAAGATGAACGGCGCGACCAGGCCGATCAGGGCGAGCGCCTCGGTAAGGACGAAGCCCAGCAGCATGTTGGTGCGGATGACACCGGTCAGCTCGGGCTGGCGGGCGATGGCGTTCACGCCCTGGCCGAAGATGATGCCGACGCCGATGCCCGGGCCGATCGCCGCGAGGCCGTAACCGATCGAGGTGACGTTACCGCTGAGGGCAGCGAGGTCTCCCATGTTCTTTCCCTTTTCTGTCGGCCGGCGGGAGCTCCGCCGGTCTGGGCTTACGAGGTTGTCCGATGGGGTCCGCGGAGCCGGGGGCGTCGCGTGCCCCGCGGTCTCAGTGGTCGGCTTCCAGGCCGCTCTGGATGTACATGGCGGCCAGCATGGTGAACAGGAACGCCTGCAGGAACTGGATCAGCAGTTCCAGCGCCGTCATGGCGATGGTGACGAGCACGCCGATGATGCCGACACCGAACCCCGCGACCGTGGGCTTCTCGAAGATGAACCAGAAGCCGACCAGGCTGAAGAACGCCAGGATCGTGTGGCCCGCGAACATGTTGGCGAAGAGCCGGACCGCGTGGGTGAACGGGGCCAGGACGAAGGTCGAGAGGTACTCGATCGGCACCAGCAGGATGTAGACCGGCCACGGCAGGCCGCTGGGGATCATGTTGGTGAAGTACCGGATCCCCTGGTGCCGCAGGCCGAGGTAGACCTTGAGGATGTAGACGAAGAGCGCCAGCACGATCGGGAACGCGATGTGCGAGGCGATCGGGAACTGGATGACCGGGACGACCGCGAAGATGTTCCAGATCCAGATCAGGAAGAACATCGACATCAGCAGCGGCATCCACTGGTCGGTCTTCTTGCCGAGGAACGGGCGGGCGATCTCGTCCCGCACGAACATGTAGCCGACCTCACCGAGGTTCTGCACGCCCCGCGGCACGAGCTTCGGCTTGGCGAAGGCGCTCCAGAAGAAGACGCAGACCACCAGCGACCCGACGACCGCGAAGACGACGGGCTTGGTGAGCCAAGCGGGGCCGCCGGCGAACAGGGGCGGGAAGTCGAACAGCTCCGGGCCGGGGGCCTGGAACTCATCTCCGCCGGAGGCGAGGACCGTCAGCGCGTTCACGCGGCGTTCCCTTCATCAATGTGGTGATGTTTCACGAAGGCTTCCTCGGCGGCGGGGCCGCTCAGGAGGAGTCGCGACCGAACTTCACGTAGACCAGGTAGACGGCGAGCACAACGCCGATGACCAGGCCGACCGGGATCAGCCAGTCCTGGTGCGTCCACTTGGACAGCAGCCACCCGAGACCGCCCCAGATGAGCATCCCGGAGAGGAGGTAGCTGGGCACGGACCAAGCGGCGTCGGCGAATTCCCGCTGGCCGTCCTCCGGCCGGCGTTTCTGCTCGCTCATCGCGCTCCGGACGATAGCAGGCCATGCCTGCGGTGGTCATATTGGAGTAGTCCGTCATGAGGGCCGGCACCGTCCGCGGGCGCATCATCACGGACTCCGGTCCAGGACGTTCTCGGGGTCGTCAATGTAGGGCCTCCGCTGCAGGACGACTCGGAACTCGGCTCCGATCCAGAGCAGCGCGAGCCCGATGACCGTCCAGCCGAAGACCTGCGTGTCGAAGATCGACACGCCGTCGATGGCCGTGACCAGCACCATCACCGCGAGGATCTTCACCGCGTAGCTGGCGAGGGCGGCCAGCATCATGGTCTGCGCCGACAGCCGGGAGGCCCAGGAGAGCACCAGGGCGCTGACCGAGAAGAAGGCGACCACCACGACGGAGGCCAGTGCCGCCGCGAGGGCGCCCTTGGCGCCGGCGGTCAGCAGGCCGATCACCACGGCGCCCACCCCGACGACCGACGTCGGGATCGCGGCGCCGCGGAGCATCCGGGCGTCGGAGGTATGCATGAGGGCTCCGGCTGGTCACGGTAAGTGTTCGTCGCTTGTTCGTGAAAGGTATCACAAGCGTCCGGAATGTCCACAATTACCCTAGAGGTAATGCGATCCGGCGCTCGCGGCGCTACTCCGCGCAACACCCGCACCAGGGACTGTAGCCGAGCCCGCACCGTGCCCAGGCACGTCCACGCCCCCGAGCATCGGCCGGTTTCGTCTACGTGCACCTCGCCCACCTGCATCGGAGACGAACCGGCAGACCCGCTCGAGACCCTCCGACGACGCCGCGGCGACGCGCGTCCGCTTCCGTGGAAGGCGGCTCAACCGGGCCCCGCGTACGCGGATCTCGACAGGAGGAGGCTTCATGCCCCAGGTAAAGACCAGGAGACTGGCCGTCGCGGCGATGGCCGCGGGCACGATCGCTGCCATCGGCACCGGGACCTCGGCTTCCGCCTCGGCAGCGACGCCGGACATGCCGGCTCCGCGGGCCGCGGCGGCCGCCCCGGCCCACGCCGCGCCGACCGCCACGGCCAGTACGACCTGCCGCAACGCCAAGAGCAAGATCACCGGATCGACCGTGACCGCCCGCATCTGCTGGAGCGGCAAGAAGGTGTGGGTCACCGGCGTCATGTACGACACCAAGGGCGACCACCGCTCGGCCTGCGTCAAGGTGCACTACGTCAAGAACGTGACCCGAACGACGATGCGCGCCTGCATCAAGAACAGTAAGCCCGGCAAGAGCCAGAAGTGGAGCGACTACCAGGCCAAGGCGAGCCGGTACTACATCAAAGCCTGCACGCGGAACACAATGAAGACCTCGTGCGACGGCAGGTGGAGGTGAGCCTCACGAGCAGTCTGACCCCGGTGTGACCCCGGCCCGGCGCCCTTGCCGGGCGCCGGGCCCGACGCTCATCGAGCACGGGTCAGACGGGCATCGACGGCTGCTCGGCGGGCTGGTCGCCGGCGCCCGGGGCGGCCTTCGCCCGGGCGGCCTTGCGGCGGCCGGGGATGCGGAACATCAGCACCACGCCCGCGACCGCCACCAGCAGGGTGACGCCGAGGGTGATCCAGGCGGCGTCGAACAGCGCGAGGCCGACCAGCCCGGAGGCCAGCAGCCCGACCCAGAAGTACATGATCAGCACGGCGCGGCGGGTGGAGTGGCCGAGCTGCAGCAACCGGTGGTGCAGGTGTTGCTTGTCCGGCGAGAAAGGCGACCGGCCCTGGTTGGTGCGCCGCCACACCGCGAGCAGCATGTCCATGAACGGCACCGCCGCGACCGCCGGGATCAGCAGCACCGGGACGAAGAACGGGAACAGCCCGTTGGCGAGGATGGCCGGGTCGAACTGCCCGGTCAGCATGATGGTGGAGGCGCTGAGCAGCAGCCCGATCAGCATCGAGCCGGTGTCCCCCATGAAGATCTTCGCCGGGCTGAAGTTGTGCGGCAGGAAACCCGCGCACATGCCGAACAGCACCGCGGCGATGAGGGTCGCGGCGGTCAGCGTGGTCAGCCCGTTCGTCCGCGACAGCAGGTAGGCGTACGAGAACAGCGCCAGCGCGGCGATCCCGACGACGCCGGCGGCGAGGCCGTCAAGGCCGTCGATGAAGTTGACCGCGTTGATCGTGGCGACCACGACGAAGACGGTCAGCGGCACCCCGTAGGCGGGCGGCAGCGACAGCGAGTCGCCGGTCGGCAGCGGGATCACGTAGATCTGGATGCCCTGCATGATGAAGATCCCGGCGGCCGCGACCTGCCCGGCGAACTTGGTGAGCGGGTCGACCTCCCAGCGGTCGTCGACGATGCCGATCAGCACGATCAGCCCGCCCGACAGCAGCAGCGCCTTGCTGACGCTGATCCCGCCGTCGCCGAGGACCTTGCGCATCTCCGGCAGCCCCGTCGCGACCACCAGCGCGGCCACCATCCCGCCGAACATCGCGAGGCCGCCCAGCCGGGGCGTCGGGATCACGTGCACGTCGCGGTCGCGGGGGACGGCCTGGGCGCCGAACCACACGGCGAACCGGCGCACCGAGGGGGTCAGCAGGTAGGCGACGAGAGCGGCGACAAGGATCGTCAGCAGGTACTCCCGCACTCCCCTGCGCCTCCCTTCGCCGGTCGACCATGCCTACGTGCCCCGTCCTGGGCGGAGTTCACCTGGGTAGACGACCCGCCGGGACGATCGGTTCACGTCGAGACCGACCAACTGTAGTCCTCCCGGGCGGTGGTCCGCGGCATATCGGGCGGTACGGGTGTCGTGGACGCACACGATCCCGGCGCCGACGATCATGAGCGCCAGCCCGGCGAGGCACCGGTCGCCCAGCGAGAACGCCCACGGGCCTAGCGCCGCGACGTCGTCCCCGGCGTCCGCGACGACGAGCAGCGCCCCGGCGGCGAGCAGGCCGGCGCCGATCCGCCGCCGGGGCGCCGGACGGCGCGCCAGCAGGGGCACGGCGGCGACCGCGAGGGCCAGCACGGCGGTGCCCGTCCAGCCGCCCGTCCACCGCGGCGGGACGTACCGCGGCGGCGGGACGGCGATCGCGTGCTTGGGCAGCCGGACCCGGATCCGCATCCCCTCGTGCGGGGCGAGCGCGTTCTGGACGAAGTCGATGGCGTAGGGGCCGTCGCGGTCGCGCAGGCACCGGGTCGTCATGCCGGGCGCGCCCGCCCGGCAGGTCGCGTGCCGCAGCGGCACGGGCGCCTGGACCCGGACGGCCGCGTTCCCGATCGGCACGTCCCAGCTCGTCCCGATCGCGTCCCACATCAGCTCGTCGTGGTCGGCGCGGGGGGTGAACGCGCGGCGCACCTCGTACTCGATCACGTACGCCTGGCGGCCGCGGACCTCGCGGTGCCGGTCGCCGACGCTGATCTGCACGTCGTGCAGGAAGCGGGCCGTGCGGACGCGGGCCGGGGCGCCGGTGGACGAGCTGCTGCTGACGTTGCCCACCTCGTAGAGGCGGTCGCCGCGGCGGAACGGCACGTGCCGGACGATCCCGTGCTCCCCCGCCTGGTCGAAGTCGTAGGTGATCGTCTCCCGCACGTACAGCACGCCGTCGGCGCCGATCGTGAGGACGACGTCGAAGACCGGGATGCTCTCGCCGCGGAAGGCCGGCTCGGGGGGCGGCACGCCCGCCGACCCCCCGGGCGCGGGGTCGCCGCCCGTCGGCCCCGCGGCGTGGGCGGCCGGCGCGAGTGCGAGGCAGAACAGCACGAGAGACGCCGGCACCAGGCAGCGCAGCACGAGGCGGCGCAGCACCAGACAGGGCAGTACGAGACAGGGCAGCACGAGGGACGGCAGCACCCCCGCGATGGTCGCGGGGCCCCGGACACGGCCACGCACGTCAGGCATGCTTCCACCGTTGCCGTGATCGTGTCGCCGTAACGGCCCCGGTACGCCCCGCAGGGTGACGCTTGTCTCCCGGCACGGCGATCAGCGGCCCCTTGGACGCGTCCAGCGCCGGATCGGTTCGCCCCGGCGCCTGATTCGTCCTGCCCTGGTCAGTTGCGCGCACCTGCGGAAAATCACTGGTAGAGGGCTGCTAAGTTATCGCTCGCTAACCCCCAAACCGAGCCTGGAGGGACCTATGCGGCGATTCGCTGCAGTAGCCCTGACCGCCGGCACCCTGATGGCCGGCATGGCCGCTGTCGGTGCCCCCGCCGAAGCCGCCGCCACCGGCAGCTGGAGGCCGTACAACTCCTACAGCCACGTGGCCGCCTGGGGCTCCTACAAGCGGGCCAGCGGCAACACCTACGTCACCGGCTACCTGGCCGACGACAAGAAGAACGGCTGGACCGCCTGCGTGCGCTTCAAGTTCACCGAGGGCTCCAAGGTGTACTGGTCGCGCTTCAAGATCATTGGTGTGGCGCCCGACGGCACGCGCTACAACTTCGACGGCAACGCGAAGGTCAAGATCAGCGTGAAGTCGACCTACGGCAGCCACATGTGGGTCCAGGAGTGCGGCCGGAACAAGAAGACCGGCAAGTACTACTACGGCAAGGGCAGGAAGATCTTCTGATCCGCGGCTCTTCCGCCTGACGACACAGGCCCCGCCCGGCCCGGCGGGGCCTTTGCGCTTTCCGGGGCCGGCCTCGCCGCCGACCCCGTGCTCACCAGTCCAGGTCGTAGAAGCCCTCTCCGACTTCGAACCTGGACGCTCCTTCCGGCTTACCGAGATCCACCAGTCCGATGTCGGTCAGCAGATATCGTCCTGAAGGGTCGCCCTTCAATATGGGGGTCCCCGCGAAGAAGGAACTCTTCCGCCTGATCGACGTCAGCACCCTGCCGTCGTCGGCCGAGAGTTCCAGCACGGTGGAACCGCTCCCGGAATTCGTGTCGGCGGGTTCGCCGGATCCGGTGGCGGCGGATCCGACAGACGATTCGGTCACGAAGACCCGCCGACCGTCCCCGGAGACGGCCACGCCGTCGAACGCTCGCGGCGAAGGGATCCTGCGGAGCAGGCGCCCCGACGTCACGCGCCCGCCCTCGCCGCCGGCCTGCAACGAGCGCAGTTCTTGGATCGCCGTGCCGACACCCGTGTACCGCAGCCGAACGAAGAACAGGCGATCACCCAGCCCCGACCAGGCGAGCCGCTGGTCGGCGGCATCATCCGACTCCCGCCACTCTTTCCGCGCTCCGGTCGCCGCATCGAGGATCCCTACGCGTGCGCCCGTGCCCACCCCCTCCGGCTTCGGTTTCGGCGCGCACGACTCGACGCTGTAGGCCAGCCGGCGGCCATCGGCGCTGACGGCGAGTGAACCGCTCCCGACGGGAGCGCCGGCGATGGCCGGACCCGGCATCACACGATTTTCGACGATCTTCCCGCGGTCGTTGAGCGAGAGCCGGCGGATGGTGCTCACGCACGGCCCGCGTCCGCGTCGTTTCGCGAACGCGAAAAGCGTCCGGCCGTCTCCGGCGGCCGCCAGGTCGAGGAAGTTCGTTCCCTTGGGGGCGGCCTTCGCGTCCAGCAGGCGGCCGGTGCGGGACTCGCGGACCTCGACGCGGGAGGGGTCCCCGCCGCCGGCCAGGTAGCTGGCGAAGTAGAAGCGGGGCATCGTCGGGACCTTCTGGAGGCGCCGGTCGGGCTCCATCATCTTCCGGACGCCGACGATCCCGGCGGCCAGGGCGAGGACGGCCAGCACCGCGCAGACCGGGACCACCCACCGCCGCAGCGGGGCGGGGCGGGGCGCCTGAGCCCGGCGCTCGGGGAAGGGCCGCGGCGTGTCCGCGTCGACCATGCCGGCCGAGGCGTTCAGCGCGTCGCGCAGGCGGTCCTCCAGGCCGCTCATGGCACCTCCTCCCCCAGCTCCCTGGCCAGGGCGGCGAGCGCTCTGGCCATCGTGGACCGTACCGTCGCCGGCCGGATGCCCATGGCCGCAGAGACCTCATCGTCGCTGAGGTCGAGGTAGTAGCGCAGGACGACCGCTTCGCGTTGGCGGCGCGGCAGGCGCTGGAGGGCCCGCATGACCTCCCGGCGGTCCTCGCCGAGCATCGCCGCGGACTCGGCCGACCAGACCGGCGGCTCGTACGGCTCGGTGTGCCGCCACATCGTCCTGCGGCGGCGCAGGACCATTCGGCAGCCGTTCAGCACCGCGGCGCGGACGTAGGCGAGCAGCTTCCCCTCGTCGTCCAGCCGAGGGGACCTGTCCTGTAAGCGCAGGAAGACGTCCTGCACCACGTCCTCGGCGGTGGCCTCGTCCCCGACCAGCAGGACCGCCATCCGCACGAGACGGAGCTGATGCTCCTCATACAGCGCGACGAGATCGCGGGTCCGGGGGGTGACCACGGGGCGCGATACTAGCCAAGATCTCGCGCCGTTCCCGGCACGGACACGCGGGACCTGACGGCCGGTAAGGGGCACCGGTCACACGAACGCTCGCCGTTCCACAAGGCTCCGGAAACCGGGGCTGGGCTCGATCCCCAACTCCTCGACGAGAAGCCCCTGGTAGCGCGTGTAGACCCGCCAGGCGGCCACGTGGTCGCCTCGCATCAGGTGCGCGGCGGCCGTGATCCGGTGCGGAGCCTCGGCCAACCGGTCGGCCCGGGCGGCCAGCTCCGCCAGCTCGATCGCCGCCGCGACGTCCCCGTTCGCCAGGGCCTGCTCGGCGAGCCGTTCCAGGGCCAGCAGCCGCAGCCGGTCCCAGCGGTCCCGCGCCGAGCGCACGTCCTCGTCCGGCCAGGAGGGGAGGAGTTCGCTGCCCAGCAGCCGCACGTCCGCCGAACCCACGGCCGGCGAGCCTCCCCCCGCGACCTGGCGGGCCAGGCCTTCGGCCCGGTGCAGGTCGACGTCCACGGCCGAGACGAGCGCGACATGGGCGGACGTCACGGCCAGGATCCGCGCCCCCGTGTCCCGCCGGACCCGCCACAGCGCCTGCCTCAGCCGCTTGCCCGCCTCGGCCGGCGGCGTATCCGGCCACAGCCTCCCGTGCAGCGACTCCCGGGCGAGACCGCCCGGCTCCAGCGCCACGGTGACGAGCAGGCGGCACAGCGCCTGGGACAGGGAGACCTCCCGTCCGCCCAGCACGCAGCGGAAGGACGGAAGCAGACGGAGCCCGGCGTCATCATTCCGATCATCATGCATACCCTGTTGATGCGTGACGGGCCCCGTCTGCTGCTCGCGTCCGGCAGCGGATCTCACTCATTTCTCAGTCGTTCACCGGCCGCCACGAACGCGCGGCCCGGACGGCACCGACGCCGCCGACCACGCCGACCCCCAGGGCCAGCGCCGCGGCGGCCGCCATGGCTCCGCCGAGGGCCGCCCACGAGAACCGGCCCTCCTGCACCTGGGCGATGAAGAACATGCCGTGCCACGCGGTGACCAGGCCGCCGACGAGCGTCGCCAGCCACAGCGGCACGGTGAGGTTCCAGAGCGCCACCCGCAGGTAGACCGATCGCCGGTCCGTCTGCACGGCGAGCGGGCTCAGCGCCGTCCCGAAGCCCAGGAACTCCGCCGCCGCGCTCGTCGCCGCCGCCAGCAGCAGGACGAGGATTCCCGCGCCGCCGAACAGCACCACCCAGCCGCCGAGCCGGCTGAGCGACGCGGCCGCGCCGCCGTACTCGATGCCGAGCCCGTCCGCGGGCACGCCGAGGACGGCGAACGAGAGCTGCTGGACCCGCCATCCCTCGCCCCGCCGGGAGCCGATCAGGACCAGGGAGCCGCCGTGCGTCCTCGCATCGTCGGCATCGGACACGGCCTTGACCGGCAGCCCCCGGTCGTCCTCGGCCCGCCAGCGGACGAGTTCCCGGATCCGGGCGTCACCGTTGGTCAGGGACGCCGGCCGGGCTCCGGCCCCGCAGTCCAGCCGCATGCTCGTCAAGGCCGCGCACGTTCCGGTCAGCGTGAGGGGCCGCCCTTCCCCGCCGGTCAGCCGCAACGTCCGGAAGCCCTGCGGCACGGCCCGCAGGAACCGCTGCTCCTGGGCCCGGCTCGTGCCGTCGAGGTCGACGATGAGGACCTGGTCCCCTACCCGCCGGGAGGTCTCGACGGCGGCACGCGCGGGCTCGTTGAGACGGCTCGTCCACACCTGGACCTGGGTGATCAGCCCCAGCCCGATCACGAGCGCGGTGGCCAGCCGGACGATCACGCCGGGGTGCGCGGCGAGCCACCGCCCGGCGATCAGCCGCTCCACCCGCCCGCGACGCAGGCCGGCCGCGGCGAGCCGGCCGCCGGACCGGCGGCTCAGCGCGGCCGCGACGGACGGCAGCGCGGCCCACATCGCGACCGTGGCGGCGATGTAGAGCATGAGGCCGGTCGTCCCCGGAACGCCGCCGCTCACGACGATGCAGGCCACCGACGCGGCGAAGGCGGCGAGCCGCCACGTCGGCACCCGCGAGGCGAAGCTTCGCGGGCGCGTCGCACGCCCGGTGCGGTCCACCCTGTGCAGGCCCACGGCCAGCAGCAGGACGGCGAGGAACGCGGTGACGAGCACGAGCGGGACGGCCCACGCCCAGGCCCGGATGTCGGACGCGCCCACGACGTAGCCCGTGACCGGCAGCGGAACGTCCGAGGCCATCATCGGGACGAGCAGCGCCCCGCCCGCCAGCACGCCGAGCAGCGCCGGAGGCGACGCCTCCCCGATCGTCACCAGCGCCCGATGCCGCCACCCGGCTCCCAGCGTCTCCAGCAGCGCGCCGCGGCGGTCGCGGGCGGCCGAACCGCAGCGTGCCGCGACCACGACCAGCGCCAGGCACGGCAGCCCCGCCAGGCCGCCGACGGTCGCCAGCACCTGCGCCAGCGGCCACGCGTTCAGGCGCTCGCCCAGCGGCGACCAGGTGCGCCCGCCGAACCCGGCGATCTTGAGCCAGCCGTCTCCCTCCGGGTCGGCGTTCGCGGGTCGCACGTAGGCGAACAGTTCGGACGGGGAGCCGAGCCCCGTGGCACCGACCCGGCCGGCGTACCGGCCGTAGCGCGTCCTGATGTGCTCGGCCGCCGGACGGTCGGCCAGGGCGGGCGACAGGAACACCTCCCCGGGACCGGGCCAGCGGGTCAGGCCGGGCGGCGGCGGCGCGGTCGCGTCCAGCGGAACGACCTGGACGATCGTCACCGGAGTGCCGCCGAGCGTGTCGCCCGCCTCCCCCCACAGCGCGGCGGCGGGCGTACCGGATTCGGCCTGGAGCGGGCTGCGCGCGAGGTCCCGTCTCTCGCGCCCGTCGTAGACGGCCGCCGTGCAGGCCAGCGCCAGCAGGCCGACCGTCAGCACCAGCGAGGCGAGGGTCAGCGCGGCGAACCGCACCCGGCCGCCCCGGGCCGCCCGGCCCGCCGCCCAGCCGATCCTCAGCAGCCGCCCCGCCAGCCGCGGCCCGCCCCGCCCGCTCACGGCCGCTCCACCAGACGGCCCGCGTCCAGCGACACCCGCACGTCCGCCCGCCCCGCCATCACCGGGTCGTGCGTCGCGACGACGAGCGCGCATCCGCGCCTGCGGGGCACGTCGAAGAGGATGTCGGCGACGGTGTCGCGCGACCGGTGGTCCAGCGCGCCGGTGGGCTCGTCCGCGAGGACGACGGCCGGCTCGGTGACCAGGGCCCGGGCGACCGCGGTGCGCTGCCGCTCCCCACCCGACAGCAGTCCCGTCGTCCCCTGGAGCGGCACGCCGAGCCACCGCAGCAGCTCCCGCGCCGAACCGTAGGCCTTTCGGCGGTCGACCCCCGCGAGGAGCGCGGCGATCGCGACGTTCTCCAGCGGCGACAACTCGGGGAGCAGCTCACCGAACTGGAAGACGACGCCGATGTGCCGGCGATGGGCGGCCAGGGCCCGGGCCGACATCCGTGTCACGTCGCCGCCTGCGACCGTGACCGTCCCGGCGTCCGGCTTGACCAGTCCCAGCGCACACATCAGCAGGGTGGACTTGCCGCTTCCACTCGGCCCTGTCACCGCGAGCGAGCTTCCGCTCGGAACCTCGACGCCCAGGCCGTCCAGGAGGACCCGGTCCTTGAGCGCATACCGCAGTCCTTCGATGCGCAGCGCTGGAGCGCGACTGGTCACGACTCTTCTCCTCACCAGGCGGGAAGCCGGGCCGGCCGGGACGGTAGCCCGACTTGTTCCACAGCGTCCGCTCTCCAGGCCATCTCCGGGACGTCGCCAAGGCGTCGCCGGGGCGTCTCCCACCTCAGGTCAGACGGGCAGCATGCGCTGGGAAGAATCGGCCGCCTCCATCGGCGAGCGGAGCCGGCGCACGATGACCACGCGGGCCACGCCGACGGTTCCCACCACGATCGCCAGCGGAACCGTCATCTCGGCCACCACGATCGGGCCGTACGGGTATCCGTCCAGGCGGGCGAGCAGCGCCGTCCCGCCCGCCGCGGCGAGCCCGGCGGCCGGAACCAGCACGGCGAGCACCCGGACGGTCGCCTGCCGCGCCGCGTCGGCATGGAACCTCAGCACCGCCGAGGCCGCCGCGAGGGCGCCGGCCCAGGCGGAGACCGCGGTGACCGCGTAGAGGGCGAGGGCGAGCCACGTCGGCACGTCCACGGCGCTCTCCCTGCCGAGGACGTGGGCCATCTCGTCGCTGGACAGGCCGAACACCATGAACAACTCGGCGAACGCGCCCGGCAGCAGACCGGCCGTGGTCGCGGCCATGAGGCGTCCCGCGCGGTGGCGGAGCGGAACGGCACCGCGTTCGGACGCCCACGCGCGGGCGAAACCGGCCGGGTCGCCGCCGACATAGGACTGGGGGTCGCGGCCGTCCGCCCGGGCGGCCGACAGGTCCGCTTCGAGTTCGGCCGCCATGTCCGCGCAGTCCTCCCGCGACACGCCGATGCGGCGCCATGTGCGCGTGCACTGCCTGACGACCCTCTCGGTCATCGCACGACCCCCTTCTCCCTGCTCGGCGAACCGGCGAGGACGGCGGAGACCCCTTCGGCGAGCAGGCCCCACTCCCTGGACCAGACGGCCAGCGCGCCGGCTCCGTCCTCCGTCGGCCGGTAGTACTTGCGGGCCGGCCCGCCGGCGCTCTCCACCAGGTACGACTCCACGAGGCCCTCGCGCTGCAGCCGGCCGAGGGCCGGGTAGATCGACCCCTCGGCGACCGCGTCCAGCCCGGCCGCGGCGAGCCGCTGCACCATCTCGTAGCCGTACGCCGGCTCGTCGGCGAGCACGGCGAGCAGGCACAGGTCGAGGACGCCGCGCAGCCACTGGCTCCTGCGCCGGTCGACATCCACTGTCATGCACCGCATGCTAGTGGGCCATACCCTTGCGTTGCAAGATAGTGCGCGGTGCACAGGGGTCGCGGATTTCGCGCACGGGAATCAGAACCGCCGGTCAGTGCGGCCGGGACGGACCGCCCCCACCGTCGGTCGAACGGTCCGGAGACGTTCCGGAGACACCGCGAAGACGCCCTCTTGATGGCCTTTGCGCAAGAGAAGCCAAATGCCAGAGAGGTAGCATCCATGCGTATCACCATGCTTGCGGGGGCCGGGGCGGTCCTGGGCGCGGTGCTCACGAGCACCCTGACGGCGACAGCGCCCGCCGCGTCCGCCGACACCGAGCAGTTCTCCTCCGCGGGCGGGCCCGCGGCGGCGTCGGCGCCCGTCGCGCTCCAGCAGCGGGGATGGCGCTGCCGCACGGCGACGAGCACGGTCACCGGAGCCAAGGTCACCGGCAAGATCTGCTGGAGCGGCTACAAGATCAAGGCGTCGGGGATGATGTACGACACCAAGGGCGACCACAAGTCCGCTGGCGTGAAGGTCCACGTCGTGACCCCCAGCAAGGTGGTCCGCACGGGGTACCTCGACTGGATCGACGGCAGCAAGCCCGGCAAGAAGGAGAGCTGGGGAGAGACCGAGACCGGCTACAAGTACTGGTTCAAGGCCTGCGTCAGCGACTGGCGCAAGACCAAGTGCGCGTCGCACTGGAGCTGATCCGGAACTCGCGACCGGGCGTTCGCCGCAAGGCGAACGCCCGGTTCCGGGCGCCGCCGGCCGCTGCTCCGCCCGGTCGGGATTCCGCGGATCTCGGACGATGAGTTCTGGGACGCCGGGCGGTCCACCTCCCGATCGGCAACGTTCAGGAGGTCTCGATGGGCACCGTGGTCCTGTACAAGAGCATGTCGTTGGACGGCGTCGTCGCCGGCCCGGACGTCTGCGCGGAGCATGCCATGGGCAGGGGCGGCATGCGGCTGCACGAGTGGATGTTCACCGACCGGCCCGACCCGCGCGACAAGGAGGTCGTCGCCGCGATGAACGCCTCGGTGGGCGCGGTCGTCCTCGGCAAGCGCACGTTCGACGTCGGCCTTCCCCACTGGGAGGACACCCCGTACCCGGTGCCGACCTTCGTCCCCACCCGCGAGGCCCGCGACGAACTCGTCATGAAGAGCGCCTCGTTCACCTTCGTCACCGATGGCATCGACGCTGCGCTCAAGGCCGCCCAAGAAGCGGCCGGCGACAAGGACGTGGTCGTGATGGGAGCCCGGACGGGACGGCGGTTCCTGCGCGACGGGCTGCTGGACGAGTTGCAGATCAACCTGGTGCCGGTCGTGCTGGGCGCGGGAACCCGGCTCTTTGACGACCTGGGACACATCGAGCTGGAGCGCACGGACGTGATCGCCTCCGAGGAGGTCACGCACCTGCGGTTCCGTGTCGTGAAGTAGCGGGCCGCGGCCCCTGGGCTAGTCGGTGCTGGAGTCGTCCTTGCGCAGGGAAGGCTTGGTCGTGGCCTCAGACGCCTCTTGGGAAGTCTCAGAAGGCTCGTGGGAGGCCTTCGGGGGCTCGTCCTTGGTTAGGGAAGGCTTGGTTTCCTCGGCGGCGGAGGGGACCTCTGCGGGCTCGTCGGGCTCGTCCTCTTCGGTGAGGAGGACGCCCACCACGGCGCGGATCTTGTCCTCCGGAACGGCGCCGGCGCGCAGGAGGCGCGGGACGGGGCCGGTCAGGTCGATGATCGTGGACGGGTCGGCGTGGCCGGACTGGCCTCCGTCCAGGTACACCGCGACCGAGTCGCCGAGCATCTTCTCGGCCTCGTCGACCGTGCGGGCGGCGGGGCGGCCCGACAGGTTCGCGCTGCTCACCGCGAGAGGGCCCGTCTCCTTGAGCAGCTCGACGGCCAGCTCGTGCATCGGCATCCGGATGGCGACGGTGCCCTTGGTCTCGCCGAGGTCCCACATGAGGCTGGGGTTGGCGCGGCACACGAGGGTCAGCGCGCCCGGCCAGAACTCGTCGATGAGGTCCTGCCCGTAGGTGCCGAGGTCCTCCACCAGGGCCGTCGCGGCGCGGACGGAGCCGACCAGCACCGGCGGCGGCATCTCGCGGCCTCGGCCCTTGGCGTCCAGGAGGGCGGTCACGGCGGGCGGCATGAACGCGTCCACGCCGACGCCGTACACGGTGTCGGTCGGCATGACGATCAGCTCGCCGCGCCGGACGGCCGAGAAGGCCTCGGCGATCCCCCGGGTGCGCTCCATCGGCTGAGAGCAGTCGTAACGTCGGCTCACGGTCGCCCGTCTTCCCATCTGCACGCGCTCGTCCGGTCCCGCGCAGCGCTCTTCCGGCACTTCACAGCCGGTACGTCACAGCGCTCGCCGGTATGGCACCGCCCAGGATAGCGGGGCTAGTCGGCGGCCAGGCGGGCGGTGACGAAGCGGTCCCGGTTGGCCAGGTCGCGGCGGTTGCGCACGTCCCGCCAGCCGTTCTCCTCCGCGAAGATCCAGTAGACGCCGTTGCCCTGCAGGTCGCTGTGCTCGACGGCCACGTAGCCGCCGGGGCGCAGCAGGCGGCGGGCAGTGCGCTCCACGATGCGGATCGCGTCCAGGCCGTCGTCGCCGCCGCCCCACAGGGCATCGGCGGGGTCGTGGTCGCGGACGTCGCGGGGGACGTACTCCCACTCGCTCATCGGGATGTACGGCGGGTTGCTGACGACGAGGTCGACGGTGCCGTCCAGCTCGGTGAGGGCGGTGGCGAAGTCGTCCAGATGCAGCCGGACGCGGCCGCGCTCGTCGAGCTCCTCCACGTTGCGGGTGGCGTGGACGAAGGCCGTCGGGTCCTTCTCCACGGCGTGGACGCGGGCGCGCGGGGCCTCCAGTGCGATGGACAGCGCGATCGCGGCGGACCCGGTACCGAGGTCGACCACGAGGGGGTCGCGGACGTCCATGTCGCGCAGCGTCTCCAGCGCCCAGCCGACCATCACCTCGGTCTCCGGGCGCGGCACGAACACACCGGGCCCGACCTTCAGCTCCAGGTAGCGGAAGAACGCGCGGCCGGTGATGTGCTGCAGCGGCTCCCCCGCCTCGCGGCGCGCGACGAACTCCCAGAACCGGGCGTCGAAGGCGCTGTCGGGGACGCCGTGCAGCTCCGAACGCCGCACCCGGTGCACGGCCGCGGCGAGCTCCTCGGCGTCGGCGCGGGGCGAGGCGGCGCCCGCGTCGGCGAGCCGGGCGGTGGCCCTGGCGATCTCGTCGAGCAGCAGGTTCATGATCCTGTCTTTCGAGGGGGGACGACCCCCCACGCCCCCCGATTCGCTGCGCTCATGACTCTTGCTCCCCGAGGGGGGACGACCCCCCGCACCCCCCGATTCGCTGCGCTCATGATTTCTGGGCTTCGGCCAGCCGACGTTCCATCTCCGCATCGACAAGCGCCTGCGTGACGTTGTGGAGGTCGCCGTCCAGCACCTGGTCGAGGTTGTAGGCCTTGTAACCGACCCGGTGGTCGGAGATCCGGTTCTCCGGGTAGTTGTAGGTGCGCACCCGCTCGGAGCGGTCCACCGTGCGGACCTGGCTCTTGCGCTCGGCCGAGGCGGCGGCGTCGGCCTCCTCCTGCGCCATCGCCAGCAGCCGGGACCGCAGGATGCGCAGCGCCTGCTCCTTGTTCTGGAGCTGGCTCTTCTCGTTCTGGCAGGAGACGACGACGCCGGTCGGCAGGTGCGTGATGCGGACGGCGGAGTCGGTCGTGTTGACGCTCTGCCCACCCGGCCCGGACGAGCGGTAGACGTCGATGCGCAGGTCGTTGGGGTCGACCTGGACTTCGACGTCCTCGGCCTCGGGCGTCACCAGGACGCCGACGGCGCTGGTGTGGATGCGGCCCTGCGACTCGGTCGCGGGCACCCGCTGCACCCGGTGGACGCCGCCCTCGAACTTGAGCCGCGTCCAGACGCCCTCCTCCTGGGCCCCCTTGGCCTTCACCGCGACCGTGACGTCCTTGTAGCCGCCGAGGTCGGAGGGGTGGGAGTCGAGGATCTCGGTCTTCCAGCCGACGCGCTCGGCGTAGCGGAGGTACATCCGCAGCAGGTCGCCGGCGAACAGCGCCGACTCCTCGCCGCCCTCACCGGCCTTGACCTCGAGGATGACGTCCTTGGCGTCGTTCGGGTCGCGCGGGACGAGCAGCCGCCGCAGCCGCTCCTCCAGCTCCTCGCGGCGCTTGCCGAGCTCCTCGGCCTCGGCCGCGAAGGCGGCGTCCTCGCCGCCCAGCTCGCGGGCGGCGGCGAGGTCGTCCTCGGTCGCGGCCAGCTCGCGGTGCGTCTCGACGATCGGCCGCAGCTCCGCGTAGCGCTTGCCGAGCTTGCGCGCCAGGGCCTGGTCGGCATGGACGGACGGGTCGGCGAGGCGTTCCTCGATGCCCGCGTATTCGCTGATCAGATCGTCGAGATTCACGCTCAGTCCTGGCCCGTCGCGGCACGGGGGCGGCCGCCCCCGATCGCCGATTTCGGACGGCCCGGGGACCTGGAGAGTCCCCGGGCCGTCCCTGATGTCCGCGGTGCGGATCGTCCTACTTGCCGGCCTTCTTCTTGCCGAAGCGCTGCTCGAAGCGCGCGACCCGGCCGCCGGTGTCGAGGATCTTCTGCTTGCCCGTGTAGAACGGGTGGCAGTTCGAGCACACGTCCGCGTGGATCACGCCGTTCGCGGCGGTGCTGCGGGTCTCGAAGGTGTTGCCGCACGTACACGTCACGGTGGTGACGACGTAGTCCGGGTGGATGTCGGGCTTCATGGGTTCTCCTCGCTTCGGGCGGTCGCCGGGCGCCCCCGGCCCGCATGGCGATGCCAAGGGGCAGATGTGGGAGGCGTGAACCGGTACCGCAGCGGTTGCACACCAAGTGTGCCAGATACCCGAACGTGGCGAGGTCACCGGTCATTCCCGATCAGTGCTGGCCCAGGGGGGCGACCCCCTGGAACCCCCGTTACGAGCCGGGCGATCCTCACGCCACGGTGCGGGTTTCTGTGCCCGTGCGGGTTGGCTACGTGGCGCTGCGGTCGCCCGGCTCGGCGGGTCGTGCGGCCTCCAGGCGCTAGAGCGCCTTCCGGCCGCCCGACCCGCGCCCCGGCTCAGGTCCACTCCAAGAGCGCCAGAGCGTGGCCCGCCCAAGAGCGTCACGTGGCACGTCAGATAGAGCGCCTTCCGGCCCTCCGACCCGCGCCCCGGCTCAGGTCCACTCCAAGAGCGTGATGGGGTGGCACGTCCAAGAGCGTCACGTGGCGCGTCAGATAGAGCGCCTTCCGGCCGCTCGACCCGCGTGTCCTGGGCTGGGCTAGCCCCGTCCTAGGTAGGCGAGTACGGCCATGACTCGGCGGTGGCCGCCTTGGGCGGGTTGCAGGTTCAGTTTCATGAAGATGTTGGAGATGTGCTTCTCCACGGCGCCCTCGGTGACGACGAGGGCCGCGGCGATGGCGCCGTTCGAGCGGCCCTGCGCCATCAGGCCGAGCACCTCGCGCTCGCGCGGGGTCAGCGCCTCCAGCGGGTCGCCGGTGCGGTGGCGGCCGAGCAGCTGGCCGATCACCTCCGGGTCGATGACCGTGCCGCCGGCGGCGATGCGGCGGACCGCGTCGATGAACTCCTCGACGTCCGACACCCGCTCCTTCAGCAGGTAGCCGACGCCCTGCGCGCCGCCGCCGATGAGGTCCGTGGCGTAGCGCTCCTCCACGTACTGGGACAGGACGAGGATCGGCGTGCCCGGACGGCGCTCCCGGACGGCGAGGGCCGCGCGCAGCCCCTCGTCGGTGAACGAGGGCGGCATCCGGACGTCCACGATGGCGAGGTCCGGAGAGTGCTCCTCGACGATGCCGAGCAGCCCCGGCCCGTCCCCCACGGTCGCCACCGTCTCGATCCCGGCGTCGCCGAGCAGCCGGACGAGCCCTTCCCGCAGCAGCACCGAGTCCTCGGCGATCACTACCCGCATCCGGCCATTATCGGGCCCGCGGCGCCGCCGCGCGCCGGGATCACCACGTGCAGGGCAGTTCGGCGCGCACGGTCGTGGGGCCGCCGGGCGGGCTGTCCACGGTCAGCGTGCCGTCGATCGTCGCCGCCCGGTCGGCCAGCCCGGCGAGGCCGCCGTCCGGCCGCGCGACCGCGCCGCCCACCCCGTCGTCGGCCACCTCGACGACCACCAGGCGGTCCTCGCGGGTCACGCGGACGGTCGCGCGGGTCGCGCGGGCGTACTTGGCGATGTTGGCCAGCGACTCGGCGACGATGAAGTAGGCGATGCTCTCGACCGCCGCGGGCGGGCGCTCGGGCAGGTCGACCTCCACCTCGACGGGCACGGGGGCGCGCCCGGCGAGCCCGGACAGCGCCGGGTCCAGGCCGCGGTCGGTGAGGATCGCCGGGTAGATCCCGCGGGCGAGGTCGCGCAGCTCGGAGATCGCCTCCTTGGTGCCCGCGTGGGCCTGCTCGATCAGCGCCCGCGCGCCCTCGGGGTCCTCGTCGAGCTTGGCGCGGGCGCGGCCGATGTCCATCGCCACCGCCAGCAGCCGCTGCTGCGCCCCGTCGTGCAGGTCCCGCTCGATGCGGCGCCGCTCGAACTCGGCCGCGTCCACCCCGCGGGCGCGGCTGGCCCGCAGGTGCTCGGTCCGCTCGCGCAGCGCGGCGTTCTCGGTCTGGGACGGGCTCGGGCCGAGCATCAGCGCGGCGAACGCGGCGTGCCCCATCGCCATCGCCCGCGTCACGTACATCGCGAGGACGAGGAACCCCAGGCCGACGACCGACACCGGCAGCGCCTCGACCGGGTTGCCCGCCCAGTACGAGACCCCGAAGTTGACCTCGGCGCCGCCGCTCACCGCCACGACCACCGGGAGGAACAGCAGCGTGCCCGCCCCGGCCCACACCGCCGCGGACACGACGAACTCGAACATCGTGATCGGGAGCAGCACCGCGAGGTAGAGGAGGTCCTTCCAGGTCGCCGGGTCCGCCGCCATCCGCCTGAGCTTGGCCAGCGGGTTGCGCCCGGCGGGCAGGGGCCGGTACGGGCTCGGGATCCGGACGCCGAACGCCGCCCGGACGAGCCGCCGCTCCAGCACCGCGCCGAACCGCCACGCGACCATCAGCAGCGCCAGCAGCGGGACGCCCACCCATATGATCAGCAGCCCGACCGACAGGGCCAGCCCGACGGCCAGGACGACGAACCAGCCCAGCCCGAAGGCCAGGCTGACGGCCAGGTACAGCGCCGAGCGCCAGGTCAGCGACGACGTGACCATCGCGAGCGGATGCCAGGGGCGGTTCATGACGGACACCGGCTCCCCGCCGGCGCGCGTCGCCGTCGCCCATCGCGCCGCGACCCACCGGACTGCGCCGCCCGCTCCGTCCGGGTCCTTGCTCGACTCGCCCACGTCGTCCCTCCGTGCTCGCTCCGACCTACGTGGGCCCGTGCTCGCCTGCGTGTGCCCGTTTCCGACTGACAGGACAAGCGTGCCTGGCCGAGGACGGGGCGACCATGACGCGCTCCGCCGGATCGGAGGTGGGGCTAACCCCACCTTGCCGGAGGCACCGACGGCGACGCCCCCGCCGGAACGGTCCGGACGGGGGCGTGCGCGGCGCGTGTCAGCGGTCGTCGGAGACGGTCGTCTTCTGCACCTGGAGCAGGAACTCGGCGTTGGACTTGGTCTCCTTCATCTTCTCGATGAGGAGCTCCAGCGCCTGCTGCGTGTCGAGCGCGTGCAGCACCCGGCGCAGCTGCCAGACGACCCGCAGCTCCTCCGGAGCCATGAGGATCTCCTCCTTGCGGGTGGAGGACTGGTCGACGTCCACCGCCGGGAAGATCCGCTTGTCCGCGAGCGACCGGTTGAGCTTCAGCTCCATGTTGCCGGTGCCCTTGAACTCCTCGAAGATGACCTCGTCCATGCGCGACCCGGTCTCCACCAGCGCGGTGGCGAGGATCGTCAGCGAGCCGCCGTTCTCGATGTTGCGGGCCGCGCCGAAGAACCGCTTCGGCGGGTACAGCGCGGTCGAGTCGACACCACCGGACAGGATGCGGCCGGACGCGGGCGCCGCCAGGTTGTAGGCCCGGCCCAGGCGGGTGATCGAGTCGAGCAGCACGACGACGTCGTGGCCGAGCTCGACGAGCCGCTTGGCGCGCTCGATGGCCAGCTCCGCGACCGTGGTGTGGTCCTCGGCGGGACGGTCGAAGGTCGAGTGGATGACCTCGCCCTTCACCGTCCGCTGCATGTCGGTGACCTCTTCCGGACGCTCGTCCACGAGGACGACCATCAGGTGGCACTCCGGGTTGTTCTTGGTGATCGCGTTGGCGATCGCCTGGAGCACCATCGTCTTGCCGGCCTTCGGCGGCGACACGATCAGGCCGCGCTGCCCCTTGCCGATCGGCGACACCAGGTCGATGATCCGGGTCGTCAGGATGCCCGGGTCGGACTCCAGGCGCAGCCGCTCCTGCGGGTACAGCGGGGTCAGCTTGGAGAAGTCGACGCGGCCCTTGGCCTGGTCGGGCTCCATCCCGTTGACGGTGTCGAGGCGGACCAGCGCGTTGAACTTCTCGCGCCGCTCGCCCTCGCGCGCCTGCCGGACGGCGCCGGTGATGACGTCGCCCTTGCGCAGCCCGTTCTTGCGGACCTGCGCCAGCGACACGTACACGTCGTTCGGGCCGGGCAGGTAGCCGGTCGTCCGGACGAAGGCGTAGTTGTCGAGGATGTCGAGGATGCCCGCGACGGGGATGAGGACGTCGTCCTCGGTGATCACCGGCTCCTCGTAGCGCTCGCGGCCGCGGCCGCGGTTGCGCTCCCGGAACCGGCGCCCGCGCCGTCCCCGGCCGCTGCCGTCGTCGTCGTCGTGCTGGCCGCCGCCGCCCTGACCGCCGCCGCCCTGGCCGCGCTGGCGTCCGCCGCCCTGCTCACCGCGGTCGCCGCGCTCACCACGCTCGCCGCGGTCACCACGCTCACCGCGGTCACCACGCTCACCGCGGTCACCGCGGTCACCGCGCTCACCGCGCTCGCCCCGGTCGCGGCCCTCGCCGCGCTCCCGGCCGCCGCGCTGCCGCTGGCGCCCGCCGCCGTCGCGGCTTTCGCGGCCCTCGCGCCCGTCGCGGTTGCCGTCACGGCCGCCCTGGGACTCGCCGTCCTCGACGTTCTGCTCGCGGCCCTGGTCACGCCCCTGGTCGCGGCCCTGCCGGTCGCCGCGTCCCTCGGAAGCTCCCCGGTCCTGCTTGTCGCCCCGCTGCCGACCGCCCTGCCGCTCGGCCTTCTCCTGCTTGTCGCCCTGGCCGGCCTTCTCCGCCGTGCCCGGCTGGGCCGCGGCTTCGGACGCGGGCGCGCTCTCGGGCGCGGCCACGGGCGCGGCGCCGGCGATGGCGACCTGCTCCTCGGACACCTCGCGCTTGGCCGCGGTGCGGGTGCGGCGCGGGCGCTCGGTCGCCACCGGCGCAGCGGCTCCCTGCTCGCCCCCCGCCGAGCCCTGCCCCTGGCCGCCCTGCTTCTCCTGGATGGCGGCGATGAGCTGGCTCTTGCGCATCCCGGTCGTGCCGGTGATGCCGAGGCTGGACGCGAGCGCCTTGAGCTCGGGGAGCACCATGGCCGACAGGCCGGTGCCGCGGCGGCGCCGGGGGGTGGCGGGCTCCGCGCCGGCCGGAGCGGCGGCGGTTTCCGTGCTGGTTGCGTCCGTAAGGAGTTCGCTGGATTCGCTCACTAAGGGTCCTTCCCAGGGCGCGGGCGTTGGCCGGCGTTCGGCCAGTCGACCCGGTGGTGCGGCCCGGCGGGGGCGCCGGATCGGGCTCCGCTGATCACGATGGAACCGGGATCTGCGTGTTCTGGGCACAGCCAGATGGTGGACGGGACGTTCCGCTCGTGCGTGTCCCCGGTACCGCCACGTCCGAAGTTTCGCTGGAATGCCTGACAACGGGAAGTCACGGTGTCGGGGAGCCTGGTACGCGGGACCGACACGACCGGAGGGCCGAAAAGGTGACGCGCGGCTGACGAGCACGCTGCCCCGAACGGGGCATCTGGTGCGGCAATAAGCCTAACATCACCAGGGCACACTGCTATTCCCCAGAGGTCGATGTCTTCGCATTTTACCTAGTGGGATCGAGCCGGAACGGGCACCGGCCGGAGCGACGCATGGCCCCCGCCACCGGCGACGCCGTCAGGCCCGGGTCCCGGATTCGCCGGACACGACGTGTGCGCCGCGGGTCGCGACGTCCAACGGGTGTTCGTGCCAGCCTTTACCCACTTCGCCGCCCATCGAATCAACTTGCGCCGCGGTTGTGAAGGCCAGGACGGTCGGTCCCGCGCCGGAGATCACCGCCGGCACGCCCGCGTCCCGCAGCCGCGCGACGAGCGCCGCGGACTCGGGCATGGCGGGCGCGCGGTACCCCTGGTGGAGCCGGTCCTCGGTCGCGTCGAGCAGGATCCCCGCGTCCAGGCCGCCGGTGAGGGCGGCGACGAGCAGCGCCGCGCGCCCGGCGTTGGCGGCGGCGTCCCCGTGCGGGACGGTCTCGGGCAGCAGCCCGCGGGCCCGCTCGGTCGCGAGCCGCTGCTCGGGGACGAAGGCCACGACCCGCCTGACCTGGGGTTCCAGCCGGACCGAACGGGCGCCGCCGGGCGTCGTCCAGGCGACGGTCAGGCCGCCGGCGAGGCACGGCGCGACGTTGTCGGGATGGCCCTCGATCTCCGTCGCGAGGCGCAGCGCCCCGGCGTCGTCGAGGAGCTTCCCGGCGGGGTGCAGCGCGCGGGCCGCGACGATACCGGCGACGATCGCGGCGGACGACGAGCCGAGGCCGCGGCTGTGCGGGATCCGGTTCCGGCACCGCAGCCGGAGGCCGTCCGGGCGGGCGGGACCGGTTCCGGCCAGCTCGTCCAGGACGTCGAAGGCCCGGCGCAGCACCCGCACGATCAGGTGCCGCTCGCCGCGGTCGGCGACCTCGGCGCCCTCGCCGTCCACCTCGATGGACAGCCCCCCGCCGGTCGCCTCCACCTCGACGTCGTCGTACAGCGCGAGCGCGAGGCCGAGCGAGTCGAATCCGGGGCCCAGGTTGGCGCTGGTCGCGGGGGTCCGCACCAGCACCGGGCCGTCAGCCCAGCCCACCTCAGGTGAGGCCGAGCTCGGACGCGGCGGAGTGCGCGTCGACCTTGATGGTCGTCGGCGCGGGCGCCCCGGAGATGGCCCAGTCGGGGTCCTTGAGGCCGTTGCCCGTCACGGTGCAGACGACCCGGGACCCGGCCGCGACCGCGCCCTGCTCGCTCGCCTGGAGCAGGCCCGCGACGCTCGCCGCCGAGGCGGGCTCCACGAAGACGCCCTCCTCCCGGGCGAGGAGCCGGTAGGCGGCGAGGATCTGCCGGTCGGTGACCGAGTCGATCGCACCGCCGGACTCGTCCCGCGCGGCCACGGCGAGGTCCCACGAGGCGGGGTTGCCGATCCGGATCGCGGTGGCGATGGTCTGCGGCTTCAGGACGGGCTCGCCCTTCACGAACGGCGCCGCGCCGCTCGCCTGGAAGCCCAGCATGCGCGGGGTGCGCGAGGAGACGCCGTCCTTGGCGTACTCCTTGTAGCCCATCCAGTAGGCGGAGATGTTTCCGGCGTTGCCGACGGGCAGGCAGTGGACGTCGGGCGCGTCGCCCAGCGCGTCCACGATCTCGAACGCGGCGGTCTTCTGGCCCTGCAGCCGGTACTTGTTGACCGAGTTGACCAGCGCCACCGGGTAGTCGACGGACAGCTTGCGCGCCAGTTCGAGGCAGTCGTCGAAGTTGCCGTCGACCTGCAGGAGCCGGGCGCCGTGCACCAGCGCCTGGGCCAGCTTGCCCATCGCGATCTTGCCGTTGGGGACGAGGACCGCGCAGGTCATCCCGGCCCGCACCGCGTACGCGGCGGCGGACGCCGAGGTGTTGCCGGTCGAGGCGCAGATGACGGCCTTCGCGCCGTCCTCGGCCGCCTTGCTGATCGCCATCGTCATGCCGCGGTCCTTGAACGAACCGGTCGGGTTGGCGCCCTCGACCTTGAGGAACACCTCGCAACCGGTCAGCTGGGACAGCCGGTGGGCGGGCACCAGAGGGGTACCGCCCTCCAGCAGGGTGACGACGGGCGTCGCGTCCGTCACCGGAAGCCGGTCGCGGTACTCCTCGATAATGCCGCGCCACGCGCGGGCGTTCGCGTTCACGTCGGTCTCCTCGGCTGACCTGCGATGTCACCCGAAGTCTATCGGGACGGACTCCGCCTCACTCGTCCCCTTCGACGCGCATGACGCTCGTCACCTCGCGGACGATCTCCAGCCCGCGCAGGCCCTCCACCGTCGCCGACAGCGCCGCGTCCGGCGCCCGGTGCGTCACGACGACGAGCTGGGCCTCCTCGCCCGACCCGACCTGCCGGACGGCTTGGATGGAGACGCCGTGCCTGGCGAACTCCTCGGCGACCGTGGCGAGGACGCCGGCCTCGTCCGTCACGTCGACCTGGATGTAGTAGCGCGTGACGGTCTCGCCCATCGGAAGCACCGGAAGCTTCGCGTACGTGACCTCCACCGGGCCGGGCGTGCCGCCGACGACGTTGCGGGCGACCGCGACGAGGTCGCCGAGGATCGCCGACGCGGTCGGGGCCCCGCCGGCGCCCGCGCCGTAGAACATCAGCGACCCGGCCGACTCCGCCTCGACGAACACCGCGTTGTACGCCTCGCGGACGCTCGCCAGCGGATGCGACCTCGGGATCATCGCCGGATAGACGCGGACCGACACCCCGCGCCCGTTCCGGCCGTCCTGCGAGGGGATCCGCTCGCAGATGGCCAGGAGCTTGACGACGCAGTCCATGCCCTGGGCGCCCGCCACGTCGGCGGCGCTCACCTCGGTGATGCCCTCCCGGTGGACGTCCGCGGCCGTCACCGGCGTGTGGAAGGCGAGCTGCGCCAGGATGGCCGCCTTGGCCGCCGCGTCGAAGCCCTCCACGTCGGCCGTCGGGTCGGCCTCCGCGTAGCCGAGCGCCTGCGCCTCTTCCAGCGCGTCGTTGAAACCGGCGCCGTGCGTGTCCATCTGGTCGAGGATGTAGTTCGTGGTGCCGTTCACGATGCCGAGCACCCGGTGGATGTGGTCGCCGACCAGCGACTCCCGCAGCGGCCGCAGCAGCGGGATCGCGCCCGCCACCGACGCCTCGTAGTACAGGTCGGCGCCGTACTCCCGCGCCGCCGCGAACAGCGTCGCGCCGTCCTCGGCCAGCAGCGCCTTGTTGGCGGTGATGACCGACTTGCCGGTCTTCATCGCCTCCAGCATCAGCGTCCTGGCCGGCTCGATGCCGCCGATGACCTCGATGACGATGTCGACGTCGTCCCTGGTCACCAGCCCCTGCGCGTCCGTGGTCAGCAGCTCCGGGTCGACGCCCGCGCGGACCCGGTCCGGCCTGCGCACGGCGATCCCGGCCAGCTCCAGCGGCGCCCCCACGCGCGCCGCCAGATCGTCGGCCTGCTCGTTCAGCAGCCGGACGACCTCCGTGCCGACCACGCCGCAACCGAGCAGCGCCACGCGCAGTCCGGGTTTCACGCTTCGACCTCCGCATCCAGCCGCAGCAGGTCCTCCGCGCTCTCCCGGCGGACGATCACGCGCGACCTGCCGTCCCGCACGGCCACCACGGCCGGCTTCGGGACATGGTTGTAGTTACTGGCCATCGACCGACAGTACGCACCGGTCGCCGCGACCGCGACGAGGTCCCCCGCCGCAAGATCTTCGGGGAACCACAGGTCCCGCACGACGATGTCGCCGCTCTCGCAGTGCTTGCCGACAAGCCTACTGAGCATGGGCGCGGCCTCGGAGGACCTGCTCGCCAGCACGCCGGTGTACTCGGCGCCGTACAGGGCCGTCCGCAGGTTGTCGCTCATGCCGCCGTCCACGGAGACGTACGTGCGCAGGCCCTCGACGTCCTTCACCGTCCCGACCTCGTACAGCGTGACGCCGCCGGGGCCGATGATCGCCCGTCCGGGCTCCACGGTCAGCCGCGGCATCGACAGCTCGTACGCCCGGCACTCGCGCGCCACGATGTCGCGCAGCCCGTCCGCGATCGACTTCGGGTCGTGCGGCTCCTCGCCCGGCACGTACGCGATGCCGTAACCGCCGCCCAGGTCCAGCTCCGGAAGCTCGATCCCGTGCTCGTCCCGGATGGCGACCAGCAGCTCGGCCAGCCGGTGCGCGGCCACCTCGAACCCGTCCACATCGAAGATCTGCGACCCGATGTGGCTGTGCAGCCCCACCAGTTCGAGCTGCTCCAGCTCCAGAACCCGCCTGACCGCCTCCAGAGCCGCCCCGGAGCTCCTGGAAAAGCCGAACTTCTGGTCGTCGTGCGCGGTGGCGATGAACTCGTGGGTGTGCGCCTCCACACCCGTGGTGACGCGCACCATCACCTTCGGCCGGACACCCATTTCCTGGGCGAGGTACCCCACGCGGGCGATCTCCTCGAACGAATCGAGCACGATCCGTCCGACCCCCACCTCCAGGGCCTTCTCCAGCTCCCAGGCCGCCTTGTTGCTCCCGTGCAACGTGATGCGCTCGGTAGGAAAGCCCGCCGCCAACGCCACGGCAAGCTCACCCCCGCTGCACACGTCCAGGCCGAGGCCCTCCTCGTTCAACCACCGCGCGACCGCCGTGCAGAGGAACGCCTTGCCCGCATAGTGGACGTCCCCGTCATGGAACGCCGCCGCGTACTCCCTCGCCCGGCTCCGGACGTCCTCCTCGTCGTAGACGTAGAGCGGCGTCCCGTACTCCTTCGCCAGGTCCCTGACGTCCACTCCCCCAACGGTGAGGACGCCCTCCTCGCGCTTGGAGTTACGCGGCCACACCGAGGGCTCCAGCGCGTTCAGGTCCTCCGCCGGCCCGGCCGGATGGTCCTCCGGCAGGACGTCGGCATGCCGCGGCCCAGCAGGGTGTACTCGACTCATATCCGCTCTCTAGGGGTCTCACCGATCATGTTCAGCCCGTTGCCGAGGACGACCTTGACGGCCTCCGCCAGGCCGACCCGTCCCGCATGCACGGCCCCTGGCTCCTCATCGCCCATGGGCACAGCGGGACAACGTTCGTGCACCTCGTGGTACTCCTCGGCCACCTTCTCCAAGCACAACAGCAGCGGCCTGGCATCCCGTTCCCGCTCCGCTTGCGCGGCCCGCCCGGGCATGTCCCCCAGAGCCCCCACGAGCTCCTCCGCCCCACCCCCGAACGGCCCGGCCTTGACCCCGAATTCCCGGGCCCAACGCCCCACCCAACAGGCCCGCGCATAGGCGTAACGCACGGAGAACCCCGGATTCTCGAACGTCCGGGGCCACTCGCTCCACCCGCCCGGCGGCACCCGGGCGACCCCGTAACGAGGATCACTCCGGACGGCGTCCACCAACTCCGGCCCCACCACGACCCTGACGAACCCGGGCCCGGAGACGCTCCCGCCCACCCGGCGCGCGATCACCCGCGGATCCACCCCGAGCCGCAGCGCCACCGGGCTCTCGAAGACCCCGCCGCCCCGCCCGAAGACCACGACCTCCTCGGGGACCGCGACATCGATCTCCCCCGCGGCCACGGCGTCCCGCACCGCGCGCACGAGAGCATCGCCTGGAGTCACCCTGGTGAGACTAGCCGACCACTATCTGGACACCGCAGCCAGTTTCCGCACCGTCTGGATCAGGTGGTTGGGGTCGAACGGCTTCGTCACGTACGCGTCGACGCCGATCTCCATCCCCCGCCGCACGTCGTGCTCCTGCGCCCGCGCCGTGATCATCACGACCCTGATGTGCGCGGTCCCGGGGTCCTCCCGCAGCCGCACCGCCGTGACCCACCCGTCCAGCCTGGGCATCATCACGTCCAGCGTGATCACGTCCGGCCCGACCTCCGCCACCTTGTCCAGGCAGTCCTGCCCGTCCACCGCGGTCGAGACGTCGAACCCCTCCAGTTGCAGGTTCACGGCGATCAGCTGGCGGATCACCTCGTCATCATCGACGACCAGCACGCGTCCCAGTGGCTCGGTCACGGCCTCGAAGTTAGCCCACTCCACCCCCGGCCCGCACGGCGAACAACCCCGTACGCGCCACCCCGCCAACCCTGGTAACCTCATACCGCGTCGCGCCCCCTTAGCTCAGGGGATAGAGCAACGGCCTCCGGAGCCGTGTGCGCAGGTTCGAATCCTGCAGGGGGCACCTCAGACGACAAGCAAAGACCCCGGCCGACCAGGCACCCCGCCTGCCGCCGGGGTTTGTTGCGTATGCAGCAAAGCTCCCGCTTGCCCCACTCCCCGGACCATACGCGGACGATGCCGCCAGCCAGCGTCGCCGCCAAGGCCCACCGTCAGCCACCAGATCAGCCACCGAAGGCTTCGGCTACCTTCTCCCGCACTTGGCCGTAGAGACGTGCGTGTCGCGACGCATCCAAGCCCTCGGCCCGAAAAACCGCAGCCGTGAACCCGTCTACGTCACTTGGTAGAGAGGCACACAGCGAAGCTTGATCCTCCGGCGGCAGGCAGAACCCGAGGTCGATGCAGAGGTCGCGGAGCAGGAGAGAGACATCCTTGGGAGACAGCTTTGCCGGTTCCACGTCCCAACGGTGACACACCGCCCAGCGAGTCGGGAGCGCGAACGTGACGGTGCAAGCCTCACCGGCGCCGCCCACCTGACATCAGCCGCTAGCTGTCCTCTGCCATGGGGCTGGTGGAGCAGTGGACAGCAGCCCCATGGAGAGGACGATGGTCTCTAGGAGCTCTCGGTATTCCCCGGTGTGAGACCGGGCAAAAGGTCGGCGGGTGCGGAACCACATCGTCCACTCGAAGCTGAGACCGGCTCCCGCCGTGCCTCATACAGAGCCGACGCTTCTGCCGCCGCCCACCATCGACTGGCGTGCGACATTGCCACAGATGTGGATGCGCCGAAGGCACGGCTTCCTTGAGCGGGCATGTACCACGGGTCCAGTCAAGGTCGCCCCGAAGAAGCCTATAGGCGCAGTAACGCGGATTTATGCGAGCTTTGAGCGATATTAGATTTCGCTTGAGCGGCAAGAGGGCACGGTGCGACTGAGGTTCGGACTTACTAGGCGGATCGAACATGTCGCACCGAAGAAGACGCAGCAGGCCTGATCCGGCTCCGCTCCCCGGATCCTTCTGGCTCGGGTGGTACGCCACCTTCGGAGTACTGCTCGTTCTCACGTTGATCTCCCCATACCTTGCTGGCAGCCTCCAGGCACAGCCAGAACCAAAGGCGAAGGGCTGGCCGGCTGACGCGCCCCAGTGGTTCGCGAAGTGGCTGGAAGGGCTCAACGTCCTGGTTACTGGCGGACGTGATTTCCCTATATGGAGCCTTCGAATCGTCTGCCTCATTCTAGTGCTCGCGACGTTGTGGGCATTGCGGCGGGGCATGCTCGGCAGGACGGCCTTCAAACCTGGCCCAATCGATGTAAAGGAGTTCGAAACTGACATCCCCACGGGTGATCCGGTGCCCGCGGCCAAGGATTTGACCGCCCGATTCCAAAGACAGTTGTCGGAGACCGATTTGTACGCTCCGATCAACCTTCCCGCTGAGGCTCCTGCGGAGAACTTCCTGGACCTGCTCGGGGACGTCAACCTCCAACCCAAGAATCTGGCCTCCAGCCTGCTGCATCTAGTCAGCCGTCTGCGTCCCCGGATCGCCTACCGAGTCAACGGAGTGCTGACAGTCCGCGACGCGGACCCCTGTTTCGGGCTCACCGTGACTCTGACGTCCTACGCGATCCGCGGGTCGCGCATGCAGACCTTCTGGGAGCAAAGCTGGGAGCAAGCCGTCCGCAGCGCCGGTTTCTGGGTGATGGCCTCGTTGATTCCGGTCACCCGGTTCGGCAGGAACCAGCCCTGGAGACCGTGGCGGGATCGGAACCTTCCGCCCGAACTGTTCGCCGCATACCAGCAGGGGCGCGAGTTCGCTCGTAACCGCAGGTTCGACGAGGCTCTCGACAAGTTCTACCGGGCGCTCCACATGGATCCCCAGAACGCCTACTTGCGAAATCAGATCGGCACCGTTCAGGAACAACTGGGCCTCTATCTGGACGCCATGGAGACATATTACGACGTCATCAGCGCAGCCGGGCTGGGCAAGCAGAAGGAGCATGATCGCCTATGGGGTGGTTGGTGGCAGCGGGCCACGGCCCGCCTCCATGGGTGCAAACCGGCCCTTCTGCAGGCCCGATATCGCTTCGCGGTCATCCTGGGCACGTCCGAACTTACCGCCGAGCAATGGTGCAAGCCAGAGGGCACCCCCGCAAGGGATACCGCTCGAGAGCATATACGGCAGGCACTCGCTCCCGCGCTGACCGAGCGCTACAGCGCAGGGGGCGGACTTGGCGAGAACAACACAGACGATAAGTCCCACGAGCAGGCATTGCCGCAAAAATTCCTGGGGATCGACTCCGATGAAGGAGAAGGCCGAGCAAACCAGGAAGAAATAGAGCTCATCTTTCAACTCATAAGCGCTTTCGAACTACGTCGACTCTTCAAGGATTTTAATACTGCACGATTCTTCCTGAAGGCACTGGGCCGCTCGAGAGAGCTTGCACTGACCAAGCCAGCTTTGAAGGTCGGCAAGGACGCCTGGGCACCGTTGCGCTTGTCGCAAAAATGGAGAGAAGTGAACCAACTCCTAATGAAGCAGGACCGGAGCGTGTTGTCGACAACACATGTGCCGATCGCGGATAAAATGAACCTGGACGAGATATCGTTGACATACCCCAGCCCCAAGGAACCGTCGCTCCCACTTCCTCACTGGCGTCGAGATTGGCAAGCACATTACAATGCAGGCTGCGTCCTCTCTGTTGCCATGAGGACGACCAGAAACCGCGGTAAGCTGGCCGAACGCGCCTGCCAGGAACTGAAAATGGCTGTACAGTATTCAACAAGCGGATACGTGCCGCTAGCACGCTCCTGGCTTCTCTATGAGGATCCTGATCTGGCAGAACTACGAAAAGAGCAAGCCTTCAAGCGCTTCGTCCGTGAATTCTTTCCTCATGCCACCCCCAACCTCCTGCCCATCGCACAGGAAGGCGATGAGAAGAGGGTGCGCCCCACCGATATCGAGGTCACCGCCTATGATCGGGAGTTTCTCGGACAGATCGGCAAGGCGATGGAGAGGGTCTGGCATGAACGCGCCGCACATCTCCCGGCGAACCTTGCCGCGGTCGGTGACTGGTTCGCTCGGGAAAAACTGATCTGGAAGCTGATGGACACCATATGCGCCAGCCAGGCGCGCAACTGGCCCAACCGTGAGCAACTGCTCGGCCAGGTCAACGAAGTCACCGACCCGTCACTGCGGGCGAGGCTCGAACTGCCGCCGGCCGTCCCGGAACTCGAACAGATTCTGGAACTGGACAATACGATCCTCGATCAAGCGTGGACGCAAGTGGACGATGCGGCCAAGCGCATGAAAGACCTGCCACGAGTTCTTGACGAGCAACTCTTGGCCCTGCACAGGACATTGCGCAGCCGGTCTAGATGCTCGCCGATCGAATACAGCCAGGCCTGGCTTGAGGAAGTCAGGCGCCGCAGCATATGGGGCTGGGATCCGCTGCGTAAGGAGATTCTCCGAGACGCCTGCGATCGATACGCGAAGATTTGGCATGTATTCGCCACTCAGTTTTCTGCACTGGTCGATCCCGGCATGGTCACCCGCGACTTCGCCGTGGCCGCGGAGGAGCTCTGCGCGTTGGAACCGCTTCTACTGGTGGACAGATAGCCGTCCGTGCGGATCAACGACCGCCGGTCTACTCGCCGAGCGCACGGAACACCCGTCCCCCACAGCGTTCACGCGAGCTGCGGTGGCTCGGCGTCGGCATGTTGCCGCGACGACGCCGAGCCTCCTCCCGCCGGGGACGACGGGCTTGAATCACCGAACCGGCACCCGTGGTGGTTACTCGGCGTAGGGCTGGTCTTCGCCTTGGGCGCTGTAGCCGAGGCTCCAGATGTAGCCGTCCGGGTCGGCGAAGGTGCCGCCGTAGCCGCCCCAGGGGAGGGCGCCGGCGGGCTTGAGGACGGTGGCGCCGGCCTTTTCGGCCTCGGCCATGATCTCGTCGACGCGCGACTCGCTGCGTACGACGTAGGTGAGGACGATTCCGCTGAAGCCGCTGCCCTCGGGGCTCATGCCCACCTGCTCGGCGAGACCTTCACGGCCGTAGAAGCCGACCGGCGAGGCGCCATCGGACTCGAAGAAGACCGAGATGCCGTAGTCGTTCTTGATCTTCCAGCCGAGGCCCTCGGTGTAGAACTTCTTGGCCCGGTCCATGTCCCGGACGGCGAGGAGGATCGAGCTCACATGTGCCTTCATGGCGTGTCTCCTTGTGTGTGCGTGGTGGCCGCCGCCTGAGCCGGGCGGGTTCTGGCGGCCACATCGGCGCAGGTGAGCCCGTCGGCCACCGGTATCCGCCGCTGTGGAGATCACGCTATGTAAGGAGTAGGGGCTGGCACTTCTCGATTCCTGACCGATCCCCCGGCCCGGTGTGCTGGGTGGCGTGCCGGGCCGGGGAGGGTGGGTCAGGTTGAGTGGAGGTCCAGGGCGGTGCGGACTATCGCGTCCGTGTCTATGCCGTGGTGGCGGTAGACGTCTTCGATCGAGCCGGACTGGCCGAAGGTGGTGACGCCCAGGGTCGCGCAGGGGACGTTGTTGATGCCGGACAGGAAGGCCAGGGTGTGGGGGTGGCCGTCCAGGACGGTGACGAGCGGGGTGGCGCGGGAGGCGGGGAACGCCTGGTCCAGAATCCAGTTCGGGCCGTCGTCGAGGCCCTGGCGGGAGCGGAGGGCCTGGAAGAGCAGGCCGGGGCTCGTCACGCACACCACGTCGGTGCCGATGCCGGCCTGTTCGAGGCGGTCGGCGGCGGCGAGGGCCTCGGGGACGAGGGCGCCCATCGCCGCGATGGTGACGGCGGGACGGGCGGCGCGGCGCAGCGGGTAGGCGCCGGCGATCACCTGGCGGCGGCGGCGCTCCCGGGCCGCCGGGTCGGCCGGGACCGCCGCGAGGGTCTGGTCCACCGGACGGGTCGACAGGCGCAGGTACGCCGAGCCGCCGTCGGGGCGTCCTAGGCGGGCCATGCTCGCGAGCAGGGTCCATTCGGTGTCGAGGACGAACGCGGGCTCGTAGGCGACGCAGCCCGGCTGCTCGACGCCGATCGACGGGGTGACGATGGACTGGTGCGCGCCGCCCTCGGGGGCCAGCGTGACGCCGGACGGGGTGCCGATCAGGATCGACTGGCCGCCCGCGTAGATGCCGAACGACCAGGGTTCGAGCGCGCGACCGACGAACGGGTCGTACAGGACGCCGATCGGCAGCAGGGGACGGTTCCAGCGGCTCCAGGTGGCGCCCAGCTCGCCGAGGAGGCCGACCAGGTTGGTCTCGGCGATGCCCAGCTCGATGTGCTGGCCCGCCGGGCTCTCCCGCCAGTGCAGGATCGTCTCGCCGTCGTCGGCGAACCAGTCGCGGCGTTCGGACGGCGACCAGACGCCGACCTTGTTCACCCAGCCGCCGAGGTTGGTGCTGGAGCTGACGTCCGGGCTCACGGTGACGACCCGGGCCGCGGCCTCGGGGGCCTCCCGGGTGAGGTCGAGCAGCAGGCGGCCCAGTGCGGCCTGCGTGGTCGCGGTGCCCTTGGGGGTGCGGCCGATGTCGTCGGGCAGCGAAGGCGGAGCCTCCGGGTCGGTGGAGGTCCGGCGCAGCCGTGCGGCCGTTTCGGCGCACAGCCGGGCGGCCTCCGATCCCTCCTCGAAGCGGGCCCACGGGGTGTCCGGGTCGACGCCCAGACGGGGCGCGAGCTCGGCGATCTGGTCGGCGGTGAGGAGCGAGGAGTGGTTCTGCGGGTGGCCCTCGCTGGGCAGGCCGTGCCCCTTGACGGTGTACGCGAAGATCACGGTGGGCCGGGAGTCGTCGATGGCGTCGAACGCCTCGGCCAGGGTGCCGAGGTCGTGGCCGCCCAGGTTGCGGAGGGCCGCGAGGAGCGTGGCGTCGTCGAGTTCGGCGATCAGGCGGGCGACGGGCTCGCTGCCGCCGGGGAGGCGGTCGCGGAGCTCGGCGGCGTCGCAGCGCAGCAGGCGCTGGTACTCCGGGTTCGGCATCGCGTCGATGCGGGCGCGCAGGTCCGCGCCGCCGGGGCGCTCGAACAGCTCGGTCAGCAGCCGGCCGTACTTCAGCGTCAGCACCTGCCAGCCGGCGGCGGCGAACATGCCCTTCAGCCGGTGCGCGGCCAGGTACGGGACGACCCGGTCGAGGGACTGCCGGTTGAGGTCGACGATCCACACGATCTCGCCCAGTTCGGCCACGCCCGGGTCGAGGATCGCCTCCCAGACCGCGCCCTCGTCCAGTTCCGCGTCCCCGACCAGCGAGTACTGCCGGCCGGCGGGCGCCCCTTCGACGTACCGGCGGGCGACCGCGCCCCAGATCGGCGCGGTGGCGCCGATGCCAACGGACCCGGTGGAGTAGTCGACCGGGTCGGGGTCCTTGGTCCGGCTCGGGTAGCTCTGCAGCCCGCCGAACTCGCGCAGGGACGTCAGGTACCGCTCGTCCAGGTCGCCGAGCAGGTAGTTGAGCGCGTGCAGCACCGGGGAGGCGTGCGGCTTGACCGAGACGCGGTCGTCCGGGCCGAGGTGGCGGAACCACAGCGCCGTCATGATCGACGCGATGGACGCCGACGACGCCTGGTGGCCGCCCACCTTGAGCCCGGACGGGTTGGGCCGCACCCGGTTGGCGTGGTGCACGATGGCCGTCGCCAGCCACAGCACCCGCCGCTCGACCTCTTCCAGCACCCCGGAGTGCGTGGCCGTCCCCACCGGATCGTTCATCATCGGCTCCTTTGCCTCAGCGCCAGGGCGGGGGCAGGCCGGCGGAGATCGGCCGGATCTCCGTGTCGGCCTCCGCGAGGTGGCGGCCGCCCGGCCGGCCGTCGCCGCTGCCGGGACCCGGCACACCGCCCAAGGGCACGGCGGCCCCCTTTGGCTGCCGGTACCACTGGCGATGGCCTGTCCCGCGCGGATCCGGTCGGCCACCCGCCAGGGTACGGGCCCTGTCTCGGCTTAAGACCACCGAGTCGACGGCGGGACGGCGTCCGGTGTCGAGGTCCGGCCCGCCGGCGAACGGAGCGTGGGTGCCGGCTCCGGGGCGCGGCACCCAGGCGTCCGTCAGCGGTGGGTAAAGACCGGGTTCCAGGAGCCCGCCCGGTCGGACCGGCGGTACCCGGTGAGGGGGGTGATCTTGCCCTTCAGGTCCACCAGCAGCAGCCGGTTGCGGAACTCGCCGAGCCCCTTGCATTTGAGCGGGTCGCAGCCGATCGCGAAGAGCGTGCGGTCGTCGGCCCAGGCCTCGGCCGATTCGATCGGGAGCACCGCCGCCTTCTTCCCGGTGGCCACGTTGGTGACGGTGACGGCGGGGCCGGGCTTGGGGCCGAACTTGGGCAGCAGGGTCCCGTTCGGGGACAGGCCGGCTTCATGGTCGTCGTATTCGGCCTCGTGCGCCGGTGCGGGCCGCTTCTCGCCGTCCAGGCTGTAGAAGACCTTGGTCGGCATGGTCGCGGTGGGCGCCCAGATGAGGGCGCCGTCCCGGCTCCATCCCAGGTCCTGCCGGCTGCCCGGGTTGTCGCGGCTGGCCGGCATGGCGTGGAACGGGCCCGGCCCGGCCGCGCTGTCCGTGACGTAGTAGCCGGTCCTGGGCGATGCGCCCGGGTCGGCCTGAGTGTCGGGGTTCTTGCCGTAGGCGGTCAGCAGCAGCCGGCGCCCGTCGGGTGACCAGGCGGCCCCGCCGACGGCGTGGTCGACCCGGATCCAGCGGACGACCTTCCGCGTCTTCATGTCGAACACCCCGACCCGCTTGGCGGGCAGGGGCCCCTCCAGCACGGCCGCCCGCGCCATACCGGGCGCGACGCTGATGTAGGCCCAGGGCACGGCTTCGTACTCGCCGGTCGACGGGTTGTACAGGTGCCAGGCGCGCTGGAAGGTCTGCCCGCCGCTGCCGCCCACCGTCCGCCCGGTGTAGTAGGCGGACACGGCCATGTGCCCAGCGGCGACGAGCTTGCGCGGGAAGGCGCTGCCGAGGTCCTTGAGGAGTGTCGTGTCGGACGACAGAGCCACCGGTTCGAAGGCGGGCGCCGAGGGCCGGGGAGGCGTCGTCCCGCCGCTGGAGACCAGGGCCACGGCGGCCGTTCCGGCGAGGAGCGCGGCCGTCCCGCCGACCAGCGCGATCTTGAAAAGCGGCCGCCGGGGGCGCGCCCGCAGTGCCCGGTCGGCGAGGCCGTCCGGGACCCGTGCCTCCGCGCCCCAGTCCTCGAGCGCGTGCTTGACGATCGTCTCCGGTTTCATCGCCGGGCCTCCTCTGCCATCTCGGGTTCGTTCAGTTCGGGCGCCAGCCGGCGCAGCCGCGCGAGGGAGCGATGGGTCGTGCTGCGCACCGTGCCGACGCTGCAGCCGAGGATCTGCGCGACCTCCGCCTCGGGCAGGTCCTCCAGGAAGCGCAGCGCCAGGACCAGCCGCTGCCGGGGCGTGAGGCAGGCCAGCGCGCCTCGCATGGCGAGCTTGAGGTCGACCGCCGACGTGCCGTCGGGTGCGCCCGTCTCGGGGAGCTCCGCGACCTGCGCCTCGCGCCGCCGCCACGCGGGCCGCCAGAAGCTGGCCTGCTGGCGGTACATCACCCGCCGCACGTAGGCCTCCGGGTTCTCGATGTCGGCCCAGCGGGCGGCGGTCTTGAACAGCGCGGTCTGCAGGACGTCCTCGGCCGCGTGCTGGTCGCCCCCGGTGAGGAGGTAGGCCAGCCGCATCAGCGCGGTCGACCTCGTCTCCACGAACTCACGAAAATGTCGCTCTGCGGCGGCATCCATCGTCACCTCCGAATTGCTGTCGCCACTGAGACGCTTCCGGAGGGACGCCACTATGCCTGCGCCCCCGAGTTTCCGCGCAGCCAGCCGATCGCGCGCGTCGCCCTGGGCCGCCGGACCAAAAATGACCGGGTGGTCATTTGAGGATCGCGGCTCCTCGGGGACGTTCGGGGCATGTGAGACTGGGGCCTCGTTCTGCGGGAGGGGACGATGTCCACAGGATTCTGGCCGGATGGGCCTCAGGTGGCCACATCCGCTTCGGGGGTCGCGCTCACGTCCGGGACGGCTGAGCGGATCGCGCAGCGGCTGATCGCCGGACTGGGGGACGCGTTCGCCCAGGGGTGGCCGCATCTTGCTGCGCCGCCCGTCCTGGACGCCTCCGTGGCGGACCGGACCGGGTACGCGGCGTCCTTCGCGCACCTGCTGGGGAGCGTCGGCGGGGCGGTGGAGAGCGGGCTGGTGCTGGCGCCGGCCGCTTGCCATCACCTCTATCCGCTGTTCGCCGGGCGGACGTTGGACGAGCCGGTGGGGCTCAGCGTGGTCGGTCACTGCTTCCGGGGCGAAGCCACTGCCGAGCCCGGGCGGTTGCGCTCCTTCCGGATGTACGAGGTCGTCCGGCTGGGCGGGTCTCCGGAGGAGTGCCGGGCTTGGCGCGACCGGGTTCTCGCGGAGGCGGCCGAATGGCTCGAGGGTCTGGGCATCGCCGCCGCGGCGCGGCCCGCGAACGACCCCTTCTTCGGGCGGAGCGGCAGGCTGATGGCCTCGGTCCAGCTCGACCAGGAGCTCAAATGGGAGTTGGCCGCGCCCGTCGGCGCGGACGTCTCCCAAGCGCTCGTCTCAGCGAACTACCACAAGGACCATTTCGGCGAGGCGTTCGGGATCGTCACCCCGGACGGGACTCCGGCGCACACGGCTTGTGTGGGGTTCGGGCTGGAACGGCTGCTGCTGGCCCTCCACCACGCGCACGGTGACCCGGAGAGCTGGCCCCGTCACGTGCTCGACACGCTCGGGCCGACGCCCGACCACCGCGACACCGAGGCGGGCGACGCGGCGAAGAACTCCTCCGCGAAAGCGGTCGCGGCGGCCGAGGGCGGCCGGGCGGCGCGCTCGCCCGCGGCATCGGGGAGGACGGACGCGGCGGCGGAGAGGAACGCGTCGACGTCGGCGTCGGTGAGGGCCGCGGACGGCATGAAGCGCTGACCGTAGCCGATGACGAAGCCGCGCTCCCTGACGAGCCGGAAGAAGGCGCGCCCCTGGCCGGGGTCGGCGAAGACGACGTCGAACATCGTGGGGTGCGCCAGCGCCCACGCCTGGACGGAGTGCTCGGCGAACAGGTCGTTCAGCCCGTCCATGAGCGCCGCGCCGGCCCGGCTCATCCGCGCGATCGCGGCGCCGCCGGCGGAGGCGTCGAGCGTCGCCAGGGCGGCGGCATAGGGAGTGGTCTCCCGCTGGTAGGTGTTGCTGAGGTGGGTACGGGTGGCGGCCGCCATGACGTCCGCGCGGCCAGCGACCGCCGAGAGCGCGAAGCCGTTGGCCAGGCCCTTGCTCAGCGTGATGAGGTCGGGGGTGACGCCGGCGGCGGCGTGGTAGCCGCCCCAGGCGTACCGGAACCCGGTCATCACCTCGTCGACGATCAGCAGGGCGCCGTGGTCGCGGGTGAGCCGTGCCAGCTCGCGCAGGTACTCCGGGGGGAAGAAGTTGACCTCGGGGGTGACGATGACGGCCGCGACGGGGGCGCGGCGGCGGGCGAGGCGGTCCAGTTCCGCCAGGTCGTAGCCGAAGTCGGCGGTGTCGGGGTCGCGGTCGGGCAGGGCCATCGAGGGCCGGTACTGGAGCTGCCAGTCGTGCCAGCCGTGGTAGCCGCTGGTCAGGACGGTCCGGGCCGCGGTGTGGACGCGGGCGATGCGGACGGCGGCCGTGGTGGCGCACGATCCGGTGCGGAAGAACTCCGTGCTCTCGGCCGCGGGCATGACGCGCGTCAGCCGCTCCGCGACCTCCGCCCGCAGCGTCGAGGCGGTCTCGGGCACGACTCCCCCGGTGCGGTGCAGTTCGGCGACCACCCGGTCCAGGACGGGCGGGTATCCGGCGCCGAGGGGGGCCGCGCCGCTGCACGAGGTCAGGTCGATGTGGCAGGTGCCCGACTCGTCCCATGCGCGGGCGCCCCGCGCGCGGTCCCAGCGGATCTCAGCGGTCATGACGTGCTCCTCCCGAGGGTGACTGCGGTGGTGGCCGCGTCCGCCGCGAGGTCGGCGGCGATGCGGTGGGAGATCCGGACGGCGTTCGCCAGGATGGTCAGCGTCGGGTTGACGCCGCCGGGATAGGGGAAGTACCCGCCGTCCACGACGTAGACGTTCTCGTGGTCGTGCATGCGGCCGTCCCGGTCGACCACCGACGTGGCGGGGTCGTCTCCCGCGCGGCATCCGCCGTGCAGGTGGCGGCTGCCGTGCTCGTACCGGCTCGGCTCGAAGGCGACGTCGGTGGCGCCCGCCGAGCGGAGCAGGCGGGCGGCCCGGCCCGCGAGGTGATCGAGCCGCGCGCGGTCGACGGGGTGGGTCGCGTAGTCCATGACCAGCCGGGGCACGCCCAGCGGTGACCGCTCCTTGCCGAGCCGGACGCGGTTGCGCCACATCGGCTGGTCGGCGGCGTGGTAGTGCACGCGCAGGGGGAGCCGTCCGTCGCGCGGGGCCCGGTCCTCCGGGCTCGCCTCGTACAGGACGCCGCCGAGGCCGGTGGGGCAGGCGTCGTCGAGGTAGTGGTCGGTGAAGGCGACCGTCGAGAACGGCCCGGCGGCGGGTCCGGCCGGGGCGGAGGACGGGGCGGGGGCCGGGACGGTCGCGTGTGCGTAGCCGCTGACCTTGAAGCAGAGCCCGCGGCCGACGACGTCGTAGCGGTTGCCCAGGCCTTCCGGCGACCACCGGTTCGCCGAGCGCAGCAGCAGCGCCGAGGACTGCACCGCGTTGGCGGCCAGCACCACGCAGCGGGCGCGGGTGACGTGGCGGCGCCTGGCCCGCAGGTCCAGCCACTCGACATGGCCGGCGCGGTCGAAGCGGCCGGAGCCGATGCGCAGGGCCTTGCTCCGGGTCGCAATGGCCAGCGCCCCGCTCCGCGCGGCAGGCCTCAGCAGGGTGTCGATCACGTCGGCCTTGGCGCCGATGGGGCAGGCGTACTCGTTGCAGGGCCCGCACTGGACGCAGGCAGGGCGCCCCCGGTACGGGACGGAGTTGATGAGCAGGGGGGTCGGGAACGGGCGCAGGCCCAGGGAGGCGCCCGCCTCCGCAAGAACGGCGCCCTGGGGGCTGAACGGGTGGGGCGGCATCCGCGGAGGGGCGGACGGCGGGTCCAGAGGATCGGCTTCGTGGGCGCGGGCGACGCCGAACAGGTCCTCGGTCTCCTCGTAGCCGGGGCGCAGGTCGGCGTATCCGATCGGCCACCGGGGGTCGAGCGCGTCCGCCGCGACGTGTGCGCGCGCGTCGAAATCGACCTCCCGGAAGCGGAAGCCGATTCCGGCGAACAATCGCATGCCGCCGCCCAGCGCCCGCGCCGACCACGGTTTTCCGAGTGGACGGAATGACCCGTCGGGGGACGGGACGAGTGCCGTCTCCCACCCGGGCTCGACGGCCTTGAGGCTTGCCCCGGCGCCGATTCGGCCGCCCTCCTCGATAAGCAGCACGCGAAGGCCCCGGCGGCTCAGGATGTGGGCGGCCGCGGCACCGCTCGCGCCGCCGCCGACAATGCAGACATCGGTATCACGATAAGGGCTTGAACGGCTCCTCAATAGACCTCACCCCGAATTCTGGTCGCGGTCTCGCCAAAGCGGTCCGCCGCCGGTCACACTATCGTTCGATCCGCATTTCGGGTTTGGCGCCACAAGGGTGAGGTGTTTTTCCATCGGATATTCGCGCCCGCGCGCGGACGCGTTCTACCGCGCCTTCCCGACGCGTCAGGGCTCAGCAAGGAGGAATCGATGGCAGCGGTGACATGGCGGTCGTTCGGGTTCTCCGGCGCCGGCGCCGCGACCGGCCCGGCCACGTGCGGGCAGAAGGGGCTGTGGCTGGACATCGCCGCCAAGGAGCACGAGACCGCCTTCTTCAACCCGTCCAAGGAGATCGAGGTCCCCGCCGGGCTGTCGGTCGACGACCTGTTGGCCGACCTGCGGACCCTGGTCGTCCGCCACCGGTCCCTGCGCACCGTCCTGTACCGGGACGCGACCGGCGCCCTGACCCAGGAGGTGCTGGCCGGCGGGGAGATCGAGGTGCCGCTGGTGCGGATCGGCGACGGCGCCGAGGCGCTGTGGGACGCCGTCGCCGAGCACCGGCGGCGCGCGGAGCGACGCCCGTTCGACCTGGCCGCCGAGCCGCCCATCCGCCCGGCGATCTTCCTGTCCGGCGAGAAGCCGCTGGCGGTGCTGCTGTGCACCGCGCACACGGCCGCGGACGGCACCGGGGTCGGCAACCTCGCCGCCGACTACGGCCGGCTGCTGGCGGCGCGAACCGGCGGCGACGGCGCCCTGCCGGCGGCGCGGCAGCCTCTGGAGCAGGCGCTTTACGAGCGCTCCGCGCTGGGAAGGCGGCGGCTCTCCAAGGCCCTGCGCCATTGGCGGACCGTCCTGGAGACCGCCCCGCGGACCATGTTCCCGTCGGAGCCGGAGGGGCCGCCCCGCCACCACGCCGGGACGCTCTACTCGCGCGCGGCCGCGATGGCGCTCGACGCCGCGGCAAGGCGCCTCTCGGTGAGCAGCAGCACCGTGCTCCTCGCCGCGACCGCGGCGGCGCTCGGGCGGCACACCGGCATGCCGCGCTGCCCCGTCCAGCTCATCTCCGCCAACCGGTTCGCCGACCCGGAGGTGAACGCGGTGGCGTGCATGATCCAGGGCACCCCGGCCGTGGTCGACCTCGACCGGCCCCTCTTCCGGGACGTGGTGGACGGCGCGTGGGAGGCCTCGATCCGCGCGCTGCGCCACGGGGTCTACGACCGGGAGAGGCTGCCCGGGATCGTCTCGTCCGTCCAGCGGCGCCGCGGTGTGCACCTCGACCTGTCGTGCTACTTCAACGACATGCGCGCCCGTACCGCGCCCGATCCCGCCCGGGCGGCCATCGGCGCGGACGTGCTGGCGCAGGCGGCGGGCGAGTCCCGGTTCCGCGTCGAGGACGCGGTCGAGCAGGAGAAGTTCGCCCTCTACGCCGAGAACGCCTCCACCTACGACGACGAGACCGACGAGCTCGTCGAGCTGGTGCGGCTGACCGTGCACGCCGACGCGCGCTTCGTGGGCTCCGGCGAACTGCGCGCCCTGCTGTTCGGCATCGAGAGACTGCTGGTCCAGGCGGCCTGCCGCGAGGTGCGGATGGACGAGATCGAGCAGATCACCGGGATATCGCCGCCCGTCCGGGGACCGCGGTGGGTCCTGCACGAGGGCTGCTGGGTGGATCTCGACGCGGTGGAGCGGATGGTGCGGCAGGCGGTGGACGCGACCGCCGTGCGGGCCGGGATGGAACGGGCGCCGGACGGCACCGAGGAGATCGTCGCCCGCATCCGCCCGGCTGCGGGCGGGCTCACGGCCGAGGATGTGCGGGCCGCGTGCCTGCGGATGCTGCCCGGCCTCCAGACCGCCGTCCTGCCCCGGCGCTTCGTCCTGGAGGGCGGGGCGGCGTGAGCGGCGGCCACGGCGCGAGCGGGACCGCGGAGTTGACGGAGTTCCTGGACACGCTGCTGCTGGTCCCCCACGCGGTCAGGGACTTCGAGGTGCCGCGGGCGCAGGCGGAGACGGCCTATCTGCTTCCCGCCGGCGTCCTTGAGGCGATGGCCGCCGCGGGGCTGGCGGCGGACCGCCCGAGCAGCCCGGACGGTCCCTGCTTCGACCACTTCGACCTGCTCAATGTCTCTCTCGAACTGCGCGTCGCCAACCCGTGGGCGTTCGGTCCGGGCGCGTGGGGACGCGCCCTGCGCGCCTCGGTGCGCCGGCCGTCGACGCGCGTGGAGGTCGAACCGATACCCGAGTGCTCCGGCGCCGAGCACCGGGGCGGAGACTGCTCGCTGACCGTGCGCCTGCCTGAGGGATGGCGCCCTTACACCGCGGATTCCCCACCCGTCCTGCGCCGAGAACTCCGGACGTCCTGGCCCGCACCCGACGCCGGGACCTCCGCATTGCTGGAGGAATTCGGGCGGCTGCGGTTCGTCCGCCTTCCCGCGCTGGTGGGAAACGATCCCGAATTCATCCGCCGCACCGGTGTCGCCGACTGCAACGGGGCGGCAAGGCTCATGGCGGAGGAGGGAGCCCGGCGCGGGCTCAATTGCCGGCTCGCACACGGCGTCATCCTTTCACCGCCGTTCTCCATCGCACACTACTGGACCGAGGTGGAAACCGACGGGATCTGGGTTCCCCACGACCCGCTGATCGTGAACGCGATGGTGCGCTGGGGAATCCTTGACGGCGCCGAATGGGATATCTATCGTTCGACGGGCGCAATTTTGGTCCGGCTCACCGACAAGCCCGGCGCGCTCGCCCTCGACCACGGCGAACCGGTCGGCGTCTCGTTCGCCACCCGGCTCCCGACCTGACCGAACGAGGCTCCCCCGGGAGATCGAAAGGGGCGTTGGACATGGACGAAACGATGACGTCGGTGGAGGACCGGCTGCGCGAGGTGTTCCGGCGGTGCGCCGTCCCGCCGCGCGGGCTCGACGGGGCCCGGCCCGACACCGACCTCTGGGACCTGGGCATGGACTCGTTCGCCACCATCAAGGTCATGGTGGCGATCGAGGAGGAGTTCGCGATCGAGTTCCCGGACGCCATGCTCACGCGCGAGACGTTCCGCACGCTGGGGTCCATCACCGCGGCCCTGGAGGAGATGCTCGGCGCCGGGAAACGGGGCTGAGCCCGTGGACACCGTGACGGCCGGCGAAACGGTGACGGACGGCGACCCGCGGACGGCGGTCGAGGTCTGCCGCGAGCTGGCCCGCACCACGCTCGCCGAGCACGCCGCCGACGTCGACCGGCGGGCCCGTTTCCCTGAGGAGGGCGTGCGCGGGCTGCGCGCCGCCGGGCTGCTCGCGGCGGCCGCGCCGGTGCGGATCGGCGGCCTCGGCGCGGACGTGCCGGCCATGGCGGACATGGCCTCGGCCCTGGCCCGCGGCTGCGGCGCCACGGCGATGATCTGGGCCATGCAGCAGGTGCAGCTGGCCTGCCTCGCGCCGGACGAGGAGGATCCGCCGCTGCGCGCCGAGATCGAGGCGATCGTCCGGGAGCAGCGGCTCGTCGCCTCGGCCACCAGCGAGGCCGGGGTCGGCGGGGATCTGCGCACCAGCCGCTGCGCCGTCGAGCCCGCCGCGGACGCCGGCCCCGGGGAGGCGCGCCGGCTGGTCAAGCACGCCACCACCGTCTCGTACGGGCCGCAGGCCGACGCGTTCCTGGTCAGCGCGCGCCGGGCACCCGGGTCGGGGCCCGGCGACCAGGTCGCGGTCCTGCTCGCCGCCGACCGCACCGACCTGGAGGCGCTCGGGCCGTGGGACTCCCTCGGCATGCGCGGGACGTGCAGTCCTCCCATGCGCCTGCGCGGGCGCTTCGAGGGGTGGCGGGTGCTGGCCCGCCCGTTCGCCGAGATCGTCGAACGGGCGATGACGCCGCTGGCGCACGTGCTCTGGTCCGCGGTGTGGCTGGGCCTCGCGGCGGAGGCGGCCGACCGCGCGGTGGCCTGGTCGCGGAAGAGGGCGGCGGGCGGCCCCGCCCCGAGCCCCGGCGTCGCCGAACTCAGATGGCGGACGGCGGCGGCGCGGGCCCAGCTCGCCGAGGCCGCCCGCCGCGCCGACGCCGTGCTGGCGGGGACGGCCGCGCCGACCGTCGGCTTCGCGGTCGAGCTGAACTCCCTGAAGCTGGCGGCCTCGGAGAGCGCGGTGCAGGTCGCGCTGCTGGCGCTGCGGGTGTGCGGCATGGCGGGCTACGCGGAGACCGGGCCGTACTCGGTGGCCCGCATCGTCCGCGATCTGCTGTCCGCCCCGCTGATGATCGGCAACGACCGGCTGGCCGCCGCCAACGCGACCCTCGCGCTGATGTCCCGCTGAGCCGCCTCGCCGCCTGCTGTCCCGTCGACGGGACGGCGGGCGGCGAGGCCGGCCGCGGAAGGGCTCAGCCCGGCAGGCCGACCGTGCGTTCGAGCAGGCCGCGGGCGGGGACGGTCACGAGGTCGCGGGTGAGGTTGCCCGCCATCGACAGCAGCTTGAGCCGCGGGTGGCTCCAGCCGGTGACCAGCGGTTCCCAGAAGAACGTCACCGCCGTCGAGTAGCCGGGGCTGCGGACGAGGTGTCCCCAGTACAGCGGGATGAACAGCGCCTCTCCGGCCCGCACCTCGCAGCGCCAGGGGTGCGCGTGCTCGTGCCGCAGCTCGCGGTCGAACGCGATGCGGCTGAAATTGAACCGGTAGGAGTACCACGGCTCGTAACGCAGGAGGCGGTGGTCCTCCGGCGGAAAGAGCGTGACGTCCTTCCGCCCGTCGACCATGCACTGGAGCGCCTGATTGGCGCTGTGGTAATGGAGCCCGGTGACGGTGTCGCGGCCCAGGAAGAACGCGGCCCCCAGGTTGGGCGCGGAATGCAGCAGCGCCGGGACCTCGATGTCGGGAAGCAGCTCCGGGAACACCTCGGGCAGCGGCACCTGCGACACATAGCACTGTTCGGGCTCCGCCGCCGTGATCAGGTCGAGATACGCGGCGAACCGCATTTCCACGTTGATCTCGGGATCGAAGAACGACCCGGTGGGATAGAACTCGACGCGTACCCGCCGGGAGCCGACCGTCCGCCGCAGATGGTCGAGCGTCCAGCGCTCCATAGCAGGCCAGCCCTCCTGGACACCGGTGATGATCACCGGCACGCCCGCCCGCTCCAGCCGTTCCAGGCCGTCCACCTCGCTCAGCGGGATGCGGGGTACCGGCGTCTCGTACGCGCGGGTTTCGCGCGTCGCGTCCGTGCGGCTCTCGTTCATGCGCGTCATTCGCCCTCCGGGGTTCCGAATGCCAGTCCGGATGTGCTGATAATTGTCGACCCGCGACGGGAGATTTGTCCCGTCAACGGGACAGGATCGAAAGGGACGTCATGCCGGTCTTCCTGCACGAGGTGCTCGCGGTGCGGGCGCGCGCGCACGGCGGCGCCCCGGCGTTCACCGTCCACGGGGGCTCGTCCCTCACTTTTCAGGAATGGCACGAACGCGCACGCGCGTACGGCGCCGCGCTGAAAGTGCGGTCCGGCGACCGCGTTCTGCTCGTCTTCTCCGACGACGAGTGGCAGTCGTTCGCGGCCTGCTTCGCGGCGGTCACCGGGGCGGGCGGTACGGCGGTCGCCGTACGGCGTCCCGTCCCGTCCGGGCGGCTGGCGGAGATGGCGCGGCTCGTGGGCGCGGTGGGGGCCGTCACCGGGCGAGGGGTGCCCCCGGTCCCCGGTTGCGCGTGGACGGTTCCCGTCGCCGACCTGCCGCCCTCGTCGGCCCCTGGCGAGGCGGCGCGGCCCGTCGAGGCCGGATGGCCCGCCAAGACGCGGCCGGCGCCGGAGCAGCCCGCCTCGATCCTGTTCACGTCCGGGACCACGGGACGGCCCCGCGCGATCGTCTGCCCCCACGCCGACCTCATGACCACCCGGCGGATGCGCGACGACCTGCTCCGTCCGCAGCAGCGCGCGCTGCTGACCTCGGTGGCCGTGGGCACGAACGCCGCCCAGACCACCCTGCGGGACTGCCTGCGCAACGGGGTCCACACGGTGCTGGTCAACCCGTTCGACCCGGACGCGGTCGGGCCGCTGGCCGAGGAGCACGGCGTCAGCGCCGTGAGCCTGGTCCCGACGACCGCGCGGCTGGCCGCCGAGGCGCTGGTCCGGGCGGGCCGCACGCTGCCGCACGTGCGGTCGGTGGTGTGCTCGTCGGCGCCGCTCGACCGGACCACGGTCGCCCGGCTCGCCGAGGCCTTCCCCAACGCGCGGATCCGCAACGTGTACACGATGGCCGAGGGCGGTCCCAGCCTGGTCGCGTCCTGCGCGCCGGACCGTCAACCCGCGCTGGGCGCCCTCGGACCGGGCGTGCGCGTCGCCGGCGAGGACGGCCGGGACGTCCAGGCCGGGCAGGTGGGCGAACTGATGCTCCGCGCCGGAGCCCGCCGCCGCTCGTACGTGCCGGCCCCCTCCCCGCCCGGCGGCTCCGGGACGCGGTACCTGCCCGGGGGCTGGATCGCCACCGGCGACCTGTGCCGCGTGGAGGCCGACGGCACCCTGGTGTTCGTCGCCCGCGCCGACGACGTGATCATTTCGGGCGGACGCAACATCGCCGCCACGACCGTGGAGGCGGAACTGCGCACCCATCCCTCCGTACGGGACGTGGCGGTCTTCGGCGTCCCGCACGAGTCCCTGGGGCAGATGCTGGTCGCCGCCCTCGTCCTGACCGAGGACGGCGCACTGCCCCGGGTGCGCGAGCACGCCGCGCGCCGGCTGCCCGCCGAGCACGTGCCGCACGACCTCGTCGTCGTGCCCGAGATCCCGGCGACCGCGAGCGGGAAGCCGCGCAAGCGCGTGCTGATGGAGCGCTACCGCTCCGCGCCGTCCCCCGCGACCGCCCTCGACGCGGACGCCGCGGACGCCGCGGGCGCCGCGGGCGGCGTGGAGGCGACGGTCGCGGCCACACTGCGCGACGTCCTGGACGTCCCCGCGCTGGACGGGGACGGCAACTTCTTCCGGCTGGGCGGCCACTCGCTGCTCGCCGTCCGGGTCGCGGCCGAGCTGAGCAGCCGGACGAGGCAGGAGGTTCCCGCCGAGTGGGTGCTGCGCTATCCCCGCGTGCGGGATCTCGCCTCCGTCATCGCCCGCGCACGTGACGAGCGCGTGCGATGACGAACGCCGCGCCCGCCGCGCCCCGGGCCGCCATCGCCCCCGAGCCCGCCATCGCATCCCAGACGGTGCGCCTGCGCGAGGAGATGCTGCATCTCCTCGACCGGGGAATGAAGAGCGCGCCGCCGGGGAGGTCCGCCGCGGAGTCCCTGGCCGCCGAGGCGCGGTGGTGGGAGGGCGCGCGCCTCACGGACCTGGCCGCGGCCGTCCGGCGCGCCTTCGCCGCGCGGCGGCTCCTGCTCGGCACGCCCGACCGGCGCACATGGCGCGACTCCCTGTCCTACATCGGCGACGCCGACCCGGCCGACCTGACGGTGTCCGAGCACGAGTACGAGCGGTCCGACATCGCGCTGCGCGAGGACCATCCGCTCGCGGCGCCGTATCCGTGGTCCGCGGGCCGGGACGTCGGGACGGACGTCCGCTACACCGCCTCCGGCATGGCGGCGATCGCGGCCTGGTACCTGGCGCTGGCGAAGCTCACGACCGGCGTCACCGTCGTGACGAACACGCTCTACTACGAGACCGAGACCCTCTTCGACCTCTGCTCCTCCCCCCACGTCCGTGTGGAGCCGTGCGCCGGGCGGGAGGACTTCCTGGACCGGCTGGGGACGGCGCCCGGCCCGGTGGTGGCGTTCCTCGACTCCTGCCAGCCGTTCGGCGACGCCGCCATGGTCGGCGAGGTGCTGTCCCGCGCCGAGGAGCTGGGCCTGCTGGCCGTGGTCTGGGACAACGCGTGCGCGCCTATCGCGCAGGACCCCTGCCCCGGCGGGTGGACGGGCGTCCCCCTCGTGCTGCTGCGGAGCCATCACAAGCTCGACGAGCTGGGCCTGGAGCTCGCGACGCTGGGCTCGGCGGCGGTCGCGGCGCCGCCCGGCCTCGACGGGCCCCGGCAGAAGCACGCCGAGGGGCTGCGGGACCTCCTGCCCAAGGTGCTGAGCGTGACGGGCGGGCACGCCACCGCCGCGTCACTGCTGACCATGGACCGGTACGGGCTGCCCGATCCCGTGCTGACGGCGCGCGCGAACGCGGCGACCCGGGCCGCGAACCGGAGCGGGGGCCGTGCGCTGCGCGCCGCGCTCGACGGGGCCCGCGGCTGCCTCGTGCAGGAGTACGAGCACGGCTGCTTCGTCAACGTCCGCCTGACCGGGCTGCGGCCGAGGCTCGGCACCCCGGCGCTGGACATGGCGATCCGGCGCGCCGCCGACGCCGCCGCGGCCGAAGGGCTCGCGGTGTGGCGGTCGGGGAGCTTCGGCTTCCACTACACCGCGCTCAGCGGCTGGGCGGTCGCCTCCCACGACGCGGAGAGCCTCGGCCACGGCGCGCACACGGTGCTCCGGGTGTGCTTCGGCGCCCATGACGACGACGCGGCGGCCGCGGTCGCCCGCCTGGTCGCGCGGCAGGTGCGGGAGCTGGCACCGGCCGCGAGGACGCCCGCATGACCCCGCCGGCGATGCTGTTCCCCCAGCTGGACATCGCTCCCGCGACGCGGCGGGCGATCGAGGCGGCGGCCGCCGCGGGCCGCTCCGGCTGGTTCGTCGATCTCGACCGGTTCGCCGAGCGCTGCCGCGGCGCGGTGGCGGCCGCCGCGCCGCACGGCGTCCGGCTGCTGCTCGCGGTGAAGTCGACGACCGTCCCGGAGCTGCTGCGGGCCGCGGCCGCCGCCGGGCTCGGGTTCGACGTGGCCAACATGGCGGAGTACGACGCCGTGGCCTCCGCGCTTGGCGGCGCGCCCTCGTTCGTGAGCATGACCTCGCCCGCGCTGCCCCCGGACGAGCTCGACCGGCTGGTGGAGGCGGTCCGCTCCGGCCGCGTCCACCGGTGCCACTGGGACAGCCTCCGGCAACTGGACGAGGCGTGCCGGTCGCTGCCCGTCCGGGACGTGGGCGTGCGGGTCAACCTCGACGGGGAGGACGACCTGCCCGAGGCGTTCCCCCGCGTCTCCCCCAGCCGGTTCGGTGTCCGCGCCCGCGACCTGGCGGCCGCGCGGGAGACCGCCGAAAGCGCGGGCCGCCGGCTGCGGTGGCTGCACATGCACAACGGCTCGGAGGAGAACGACCACGCGAGCTTCGTCACCGCGGCGGAACGCGTCCTGCGGCGGGCGCGGGAGGCGGGGCTGCGCCCGGCGGCGCTCGACCTCGGCGGCGGGCTGCGCGGCGATCCGGCCGCCCTGGCCGGCCTGTTCGCTCGGCTGCGCGCCGTGGTGGACGGCGGGGCGGACGGCGCGGCGGACGGCCCGGCGGACGGCGGCGCGGACCGTGTGGAGATCGTGCTGGAGCCCGGGCAGTTCTGGACCCAGGACTGCGGCTACCTGTCCACCCGGGTACTGGACGTCAAGCCGCTGGACGACCGGATCCTCGTGGTCTGCGACTGCGGCACCCTCAACCACCTGCAGTGGTCCACCTCGTCCGTCCTGCCGAGGCTCGGGCGCGGGCCCGGCCGGGATCCGCGCCCCTACGTGCTGTGCGGGCGGACCTGCTTCGAGTCCGACTACGTCGGCGCGGTGCCGCCGCGCGGCGGGGCCCCGGTCCCGCGGGCCGGGGACTGGCTGGTCGTCGGCGGCGTCAACGGCTATTCCGCGGAGCTCGGCAGCGCATTCAACGGGATCGCCCCGCATCCGCCGGTGCTCGTCGCGGAACGCGCTTCCGACGGTGCGGCCGAAACGCGGCCCGAGGCCCCGGAGGAAAAAACTTCGGGAAACGCGCAAACGCCCGGGGATGTGCACCGAACCATCGGCATTTCCCGGTGAAGACTAGGCCGCCGCGGGCCCGGTCATTAATATCCGGAAAGGATGGCCGAGCCATTCCAGGGTCGGCCGCACCCGAGAGGAAGGATCCGAATGGGGCACAGCTCTAAGCCCAAGGACAGCTGCGGCGGCACCCGCGGCTGCGGCGGCAACATGCTGCTGGTGGGCGTTCCGCAGCAGCGGGACTCGGCGGTGAAGCGCAATTTGCGCGCGCTTTCCGACATCGTCGCGGCGGTCAAGGCGACCCGGACCCGCTGAATCCATGAAAGCTCCTGAACGAGTTCAGGAGGAAGGGGTCTCCCGGTTCACCGGCGGACCCCTTTTCCTGTCCGCGGCGGACGGCCGGCGATCACCTGATCCGCTGGAGATAGCACCGGCCCGCAGGTTCTCCCTGGCCGATCTGGCGCCGAGTTTCGCCAATCCGTGGGTGGACGGGGAGATCCGTCCCGCGTGCCCGTGGGAGGGAGTCGAGCGGATCGAGCGCACCCCGGAGCTGCCGCCGCCCGGCTCGTCCGATCCCGCCGAGCTGGCCGAGCGGTTCCGCCGCGCGGTCGAGGCCGCGATGGGCGACGCGGAGACGGTCGTGGTCATGTTCTCCGGGGGCATCGACTCCACCGCGGTGCTGTGGCACGCCCACCAGGTGTGCCGGCGGCAGGGCCGCAGGCTCGCCGCCGTCACCTGGGGCCTGCGCGACCAGTTCGGCCGGTCGACCGGCATGGTGGCCGAACGCTCCCTGCGGGGCCTCGGTCTGGACCTCGACATCACGGTGGTGCCCACCGAGTGGCGGAGCCTGCCCGAGCCGCCGTGGTCGCCGACCGGCCCGCGGCACGACTACTACGTCGGCCTCTTCCAGGCGTCGGTGGACCTCGCCGAGGCGATGGGCGCGGGCGTGATGCTCTGGGGCGAGGGCGGCGACGAGATCCTCGGCGCGTGCCACTACCTGACGCGCGACCTGGTCCGGTCGCGGCGGTGGCGCGACCTGCGCGCCTACCTGTGGGGCTCGGTCAACGGCGAGTCGATGGCGGCGGTCGCGGGCGAGCTGGCGTCCTGCGCGGCGCCGCGGCTCCCGGCGGGGCCGTCGCGCAGGCTCTACACGGCGTTCGAGCTGTCGGCGTTCCTGCGGGACCTGCCCGTCCCCGTCCTGCGGCCGCCGTACCAGGAGGTCGCCCGGACCCGGCGGCGGGAGTGGCTGGACGAGCGCGCCGCCGTGTTCGCCCAACGCGGCCACGGGCGGGACTGGACGCAGGCGGCGATGTGGGACCTGTGCTTCCCCTTCGCCAACGACCCGTACCCGATCTCGGCCGGGATCCCGCAGCGCTCCCCCTTCTTCGACGACGCGTTCCTCGGGTACGCGCTCGGCCTACCGACGTCCGCCCGGTTCCGCAGGATCAGCCGGTACCCCTACCACTGGTACAAGGCGCTGCACTTCGGGCTGATCCCGTCCCGCGCGCACACCGCCCTGCCGACCTTCAGCCAGGACTACTACCCCGAGTTCCGGCGGCACGCACTGGAGGTGCTGCCCGAGGGGCCGCTGGAGTGCGTCCGGCTGGGCCTGCTCCGCCCGCTGGACAGGCTCGACCTCGAACGCGTCCACCTGCGGCTGCCGATCGTCGTGCGCAACATCGAACGCTGGGTGGTCGGGGCGCTGGAGGCCGGCGCCGAACCGGTCCCCGTGGAGGGGTGAGGGTGCGCCGCGTCCGCCGGAGGGGCCGGGGCGCCGTCCCCGCGCGTGCGCTGTTCGCCGAACCGGCCGTCGCGGAGATCGGCGTGAGCGCCGACGGCGGGTGGGTCAGCCAGGTCGTCCGGCGCCGCGGCGGCGAGTCGATCACGGTGCGCCGCGTCGCGGGCGGTCTCCTGGACGGCGCGGAGCGGACCGTGGCGAGTGCTCGGGGCATCGCGGCGCACGCCTGGCTGCCGTCCGGCGGCACGGTCCTCTATCTGGCGGAGGACGAGGGCGGCGACCGGGCCTTCACCGTCGACGTCGCCTCAGGGGAGCGCGGTGAGGTGACCCCGGAGGGCGCCGCCGGCCTCACCCTCATCGATCCCGACACGCACCGCCGCCTCGGACCGCTGCTGTCGGCGCGCGACGCGCGGGGCCGATCGGTCCTGCACCGCGTCGCCGGCGCCGGCCGGCCCGCCGTGCCGATCGACGCGGCGGGCGAGGCGGGCCAGTGGTTCCTGGACCGCGGCGACCGGCTCCGCGCGGCGACGAGGCTCGACGACGACGGCGTCCTGCACGTGCTCGCGCGTTCGGGGGACGGCTGGTCGGTGGTCCGGAAGGTTCCGCCCCCCGCCTCACTGGCCACCCACCCGGTCGAGGTGTCGGCGGACGGCGGCGCGCTGCTGTTCGTGGCGCCGACCGGGATCGGCAGGATGGGCCTGGTCTCGATCGACCTCGGCTCCGGCGAGGAGCGGACGGTCGTCGCGCACGCCGACGCGGACCTCGACTACGTGGAGACCCATCCCGAGAGCCGGGCGCTGCAACTGCTGGTGTTCGCCGGCCCGCGGGCGCTCTACCGCCCCGTCGACGACGGGTTCGGCGCCGCGCTGGAGGGGCTGCGGCGGATGGACCCCGGCGATCCCCAGATCGTGTCGAGGTCCCGGAACGACCGGACCTGGGTGGTGCGGTTCGACGGCGCCGACAGCCCGCCCGCCCACGTCGTGTGGCACCGCGAGGAGGGCCGCGGCGAGCCGCTGCGCGACCCGTACCCGGCGCTGCGGCGGCGCTCGCTCGCGACCCCGCGGCCCGTGTCGTTCGAGGCCAGGGACGGCTGGACGCTGGAGGGATACCTCACCCGCCCGCGGCCGGCGGGCCGCGGGCCGGGCCCGCTGGTGCTGCGGGTGCACGGCGGCCCCTGGACCCGGGACGCGTGGGAGTTCCAGCCGGACCCGCACTGGCTGGCCGACCGCGGCTACGCCTGCCTGCAGATCAACTTCCGCGGCTCGGACGGCGGCGGCCCCCGGTTCCTGGACGCCGCGGACGGCGACTGGGGCGGCGCGCCGCAGGACGACCTGGAGGACGCGGTGCGCTGGGCCGTCCGCGAGGGCCACGCCGCCGAGGACCGGATCGCGATCTGCGGCCAGTCGTACGGCGGGTACGCGGCGCTCGTCGCGGCGACCATGCGCCCCCGGCTGTTCCGGTGCGCGGTGGCCGTCTGCGCGCCGGTGGACCTGGTCGACTTCGTCACCCACATCCGCGACGCGGGGCTGCCGACGCGCGGACACTTCCTGCACCGGGTCGGGCATCCGGACCGGGACCGGGACCGGCTGGCCGAGCGCTCTCCCCTCGCGCACGCGTCCTCCTGCCACACGCCGGTGCTGCTGGCGCACGGCTGCGCGGACCCGCTGGTGCCCGTCCGGCACACCGAGCGGTTCGCCGCCGCGCTGGCCGCGGCGGGCCGCCCCACCGAGCCGCTGCTGTTCCGCGACGAGGGCCACGGCATCGCCGGGCGGCGCGACCGCGTCCGGCTGGCCCGCGCGGTCGCCCGCTTTCTCGCCGAACACCTGGACCGAGGATGACGATGACGCCGACGACACGCGACCGCGGCGGGGCCGGCCTGCCGCCGTTCCGCTACGCGCGCCCCGCACGGCCCGGCGAGGCGTTCCAGACCGCTCCGCGGTACCGCCTCGGGGACGGCGCGCTCGCCGGACGGCCCGCCGCCGGCGGACCGTTCTCGGCCGCCCGGCTGGCGGCCGGATTCACTCCGCAGGCCCTGGACCGGGGCCTGTTCCCCGAGTCGCCGTGGGCGGACTCCGCCCGGGTCAGGCCCGCCCCGCCGCGCCCGTCGGGCCGGTCGGCGCCCGCCGAGTTCGCCGAGCGGTTCGAGGACGCCCTGGAACGGATGATCGGCGACCGCGAGGTGGTGGCGGTCGCGCTGGCGGGCGACCTGGAGTCGGCCGCACTGGCGGACCGGGCGGCCCGGCTGTGCCGCCGCACGGGCCGCACGCTGCTCGCCGTGACCGTCGACGACGCCGACGACCTCGGGCGCCGCTCGCGCCATCTGTCGGAACGGCTGATGGAGCATCTCGGGCTGCGCTGCCGCCACCTCGCGGTCGAGGCCGTCCCCGGCCGGTGGCCCGAGCCGGAGTGGAGCGAGCACGGCCCGCGGTTCGAGATGTTCCCGCGTTTCCGCAGCGGCATGGGCCTTGTCGCGGAAGGGGCCGGCGCGCAGATCCTGCTGCACGGCACCGGCGGGGAACGGCTGCTGGGGGCCACGCCCTACCTCGCGAGCCGGTACCTGCGGTCGCGGGCGCTGCACGACCTGGTCGGGTACTGGCGGGACGGCCGCGAGGCGCCCGGGTTCCCGGCCGGGGAACTGCTGGCGGCCGTGTGGCGCCGCACCGGCCGGGGCAGGGCGGGCCGCCTGTTCTGGACATGGACGGGCCTCGGCCGCGACGGCGCGCCGGACGGCGGTCCGGCGCCGCTCACCCCTCCGATGGCGGCCGCGGCCCGCGCCTGGTCGCAGGCCCTGCAAGCGGAGGCGCTGCGCGCCGTGGTGCGGGCCGGCGCCACCTGGCCCGCCGCCTTCGCGCTGCACCGGCTGTTCCCGTACGACGTGTCGCCGCCCGCCACCGGCCTGCCCGAGGCGTCCCCGTTCCTCGACCCGCGGTTCGCGGCGTACGCCTACCACCTGCCGCCCGAGGCGCGCTATTCGGCGGACCACCCGGACCCGGCTCTGCGGGAGCACCGGCTGCTGGCCGACCTGCTGCCGGACGGGATCGAGCGCGTGGTCCCCTCGTACGGCCGGCACATGTACCGGGCGTTCGACCGGTACTGGCGGGCCTGCCCGCTCGACGGGGAGCGCTGCGTCGAACTGGGGCTGCTGCGCCCCGACTGGCGGGGCCGATGCGCCGGCGCCGCCGAGGCGGCCGCGGCGCTCGCGGCGGAGATCTGGGTCCGCGGCGCCGAGGAGCGCGGGGCGGTGGCGAAATGACCGGCTCCGCTCGCACGACCGGCGCGACGGCGGCGCGGCCGTCCTTCGAGCGGCTGGCCTGGTACCTGTCGGCCCCGTCGCTGGCGCTGGACTGCTACCCGGCGTCCCCCTGGGAGGACGTGTCGCTGGACGAGCCGCCTGCCGCGGGCGGCGGAGACGGCCGGGCGGGGCTGCGGGAGCGCTTCGAGTCGGCCGTGGACGACTGCCTGGCGGGGCACGACCACGTCGCCCTGCTGTATGTGAACGATCTCGCCTCGGCCGTGCTCACCGAGCGCACGGCCGAGGCGTGCCGCCGGTCCGGACGCCGGCTGCTGGTGATCGTCGCCGACGGGGTCGCCGCGGACGGGACCAGCCTGGCCGCCCGGTCCCAGGAGGCGATCGCGCGGCTGGCCCGCGGCGCGATGGTCCGGATCGTGGAGCCCGACCGCTGGTTCCGCGCGATGCCCCGCCGGGGCAATCCGGTGGCGCCCGACATCCGGCACACCGAGTTCGTCGCGCGGGCGTCGCTGCTGGCCGCCGAGGGAGGCGCCACCGTCCTGCTCTCGCCGTCCGGCGCGGACGCGGTGCTCGGCGCGCCGCGCTTCCTGGCCCCGCACCTGTCCCCCGGCGCCATGCCCGCGCGCCTGCGCGACTCCTGGCGTGAGTCGGGGCCTGGCGGCCTGCTGGCGGAGGGCTTCGCGGGGTTCGGCGGCCGGGCCCGCCCGGGGCGCGGCGGTGCGGTGCGCCTGGCCGTCAGCGGGCTCGCCGTCCCCGCCGCCCCGCCCCCGGAAGGACTGACGGAGGCGGCCCGCGACGCGGCCCGGGCGTGGGCGTCGACCTGGCTCGACGAGGTCACGGCCGCGCTCGCCGGGGCCCGTCCGGCGGCGGTGGAGGCGTCGTACCGGCGGCGCATCGCCGTGCGGGAACGGGTGGTCGCCGGGTACGGCACCGTCCTGGAGGACGGGCGGGGCGAGTGCGCCGCATCGGTGCCCCGGCGGCGTCTCCCCTTCCTCGATGACGGCGTGGTCGGCCACGCGGCGGCCATGCCCCTCGCCCGCCGGTACGACCCGGCGCTGCCCTCGCCGTACCAGCGCACCCGCGCCGCGCTGGTGCGCCTGATGCCGTCGCACCACCGCGGGTGCCTGCCGATGGCGCCGCCCCTCCCCGGACCCGACGACGCCTACCGGCCGCGCGTCCCGGACGAGGGGTTCCGCCATTGCGCCGACGCGGGCCTGCTGGCGAGGCCGGCGCCGCCGCGGGGCCTCCAGGGCCCGGTGCTGCGGCGCCTGGCGATCCTGGAGGACTGGCTCGCGACGGTGACGGTCTCGCCGTGACGGTCCGGCGCCGCGCTCAACCGGGGTCCGGGTCGGCGGGGCCGGGCGCGCCCGGCTCGATGAGGTCCCGCCAGATCCACGTCCGCTCGTAAGGGAAGGCCGCGCCGGACCGCGCGCCGCCGTCCGCGGCCGCGGCCCAGAGCACGCGGAGCGCGTCGGCGCGCTTCTGGTCGACGGCCCCGGTGGGCAGCCAGCGCCCGAAGGCGCCGAGGTGGGCCCGGTCGACGCCCGCGTCCGCGGCGTCGCCGAGCAGCCGGTCGTAGTCGCGCTCCGCGTAGTAGGTGGCCTTGGCGATCGCCGCGAGCGCCGTCCCGGTGCCCGCCGGGATCACCCGCTCGCGCACCGCGGCCTCCACCGTGACGCGCATGTTGACCAGCGCCTCCGTCAGCGCGCGGTGGTCGCCGCGCGCCGTCGCGTGCAGCACCGTCACCTCGTCGTCGCCGGTCAGCTCGCCGCACCGGAACCGGCGGAACACCTCGCCGACGCCGATCATGCCGTAGGGGTGCAGCTCGGCGGCTCGCAGCGCGCCCATGCTGGCGCCGCCGTACAGCCGGACGCCGCGCGACAGGACGAACATCAGCTCCTTGTGCCAGACGGCGGGCACCCGTTCGAAGTAGCCGTCGACGAGCACCACGGCCCGCGCGCCGTCCCGCACCGCCGCCTGGACGTCTCCCAGCGCGGCCGGGGGGCGCACGTCCGCGCCGGGCAGCAGCGCCCGTGCCGTGCGCGCGGGAAGGCTGGGGCCGACGAACACCACCGTGCCGTCCGCCTTCCGCCGCCGTGCGACGGCCCGCGCCGCCGCCCGGGAGACCGCCCTCATGGCCGCCACCGCAGCCCGGGGACGACGACCTTCACGACGGGCAGATCGATGCCCGCGATGGTGAGGTCGACGACGATCACCTGCGGCGCGCCCGCCTTGGCCAGGCGTTCGAGGAGCCAGTCCAGGTCCGCGTTGAACGTCTCGTGGTCGGCGTGCGGGACGCCGGCGAAGTCCCGCCGCGGAGGGAGCGCCAGCGTCCCGGCGACGTCCGCGCGTTCCCGCGCGTCGAAGTACCAGCGGTAGCGGTCCCAGCCGATGTCGTCGCGGGAGCCGGCGATCACGCTGGCGCGCGCCTGGGCCGCCTCGGTCAGCGCGCGCAGCAGCGCGATCTCCCGCCGCGGGTGCGCGCCCGCTCCCTGCGCCTGGGGCAGCGGGTGGTACCAGGGCGGGTCCACCTCCACCATCCAGCAGACGAAGGTGGCGAGGCCCAGCTCGGACGTGCAGTCGAAGATGACCGACTCCACGCCGTTGCCGCGCAGCAGGTCCAGCAGGGCCCGGCAGTCGGGGTCGTCGACGGACTCGGTGCTCACCCGCCGGTCCGCCTCCCCCGCCTGCCCCAGGTCCTCGAAGGCGACGACCGCGTCCCGCTCCATCACCTCGCACAGGCCGTGCACGGTGGCCTCGATCAGCGTGTTCCCGGACGCCAGCCCGTTGGACCCGTTGACGAACGCGTGCTCGCCGCACACCTCCGGAAGCCGCCAGTCGCAGTGCACCACCTCGTAGGGCACCCAGGCCGGCGCGCCTGCGAGGAGGTCGTGGCCGAGGACCCAGCGCAGCGGAAGGCCGGGGTGGAATTTCTCGCACGCGCACCGGACGAGGTCTTCGACCTCCGCCACCGCCTCCCCCGCGGAACGCAGATCCGATGCGGTGTCGAACCGGAATGGCAGATGGTGCGTCTCGGCATGCCAGAGTTCGAGCGACTCCATCAACGCCGACACTTTCGCGGCGTCCGGGAGGAGCCCTTTCCCCTGGGAGGCGGCGAGACTGCGCGACGCCGGGCGGATCGCCGTGTGGACGGGCATGCCGAGGCGGTCCAATCCGGTGATGTCGGCGAGCCGGGTGATGCCCGCGACCTCCGCGAGCGCGGTCGCGCGGGCCAGCGACTCCTCCAGCGCGGCGGCCCGGTCGGTGCCCCCGCGAAACGTCTTGCGCACTTCTGTCGACAATGCTGCGGGCAATCCGGAGATAGCTATTTTCACCTGCCTCGTCGGGAAATCCTCGCCTTTGGTTTATCGTAGATCTCCGCACCGGGCCAGGGCGTTCAGAAAAGAGGGCGGAGAATGGATTCCTCGGGCACCGATCGTTTCGCCTGCCTGCCGTATTCGCCGGACGGAACGGCGGACGGCGAGCGCGGCGACGTCGCGGTGGTGGGCGTGCCGCTGGGGGCGGGCGGGTCGCCCGAGCCGTCGGACGACGGCCCCGACGCGATCCGCCGCGCCGCCCGCCTGACGCCCGCCGCCTACGACCCGGCCACCGACACCGAGATCCTCGGCCGGTTGCGCACGGTCGACGCGGGGAACGTCCGGGCCTCCGGCGGGATCGAGGCGGTCGCCGAGCGGCTCGCGCGCGTCCGGGCGAACACCGGTCTGCTCGCCGTGCTGGGCGGCGGCCCGGCCGCGTCCGCGCCCGCCGTCGCCGCGGCGGCCGCGGGGGCCGCGCAGCCGCTCACGCTGGTCCGGCTCGCCGCCTCGGCGGGCCTGGCGCGCGGCGGCGACCCGGCCGCCGGAGCCGTCCGCTGGATGATCGAGCGGGACCACCTGGCCCGCGTCTTCCAGATCGGCCTGCGCGGGTTCGGCGCGACCCGCGCCGACCTGCGGTGGGGCGCCGGCACCGGCGCCGAGTACTGGAGCATGGCCGACGTGGAGGAGATGGGCGCCGCGCCGTTCCTGGACCGCGTCGTCTCGGTGATCTCGACGCCGGCCTACCTGTCGGTCGACCTGGACGTGCTCGACCCCGCCTACGCGCCCGGCGTGGCCGCGCCGGAGCCCGGCGGCCTCACCGCACGCGAACTGCTCGGCATCGTCCGCATGCTGGCCCGCCACGTCGACCTGGCCGGGCTCGACATCGTGGGCCTGGCACCCGGCCGCGACGCGGGCGGCGCGACGGCCCTCCTCGGCGCCCGCGTGCTGACCGAGGTGCTGGCCGGACGCGCCGCCGGGATCTCGCCCGGCGCCGTCCCGGCCCCGGCCTGACCGCGCGGGGGCGGATCCTGCGGCGGGCGCCGCTCAGCCGGCGAGCCGCCCTCACCCGGGCGGCGGGTCGGGCGGGACGGTCGACGCGGAGGGTCCGCGGCTCTCGTCCCGCACGGGACTCGCGGTTCTTCCGGGCTCCGCGGCCCGCCCGTCCCGTCGCGGACGCGCGGCGCGGACGGCGCACGCGGCCTCCTCGAAGGCGGCGTGCTGGGCCGCGTAGACGCCACCGGCGCGCAGCAGCTCCTCGTGCGTCCCCTCCTCGGCGAGCCGCCCGTCGCGCACCATCAGGATCCGGTCGACGACCCTGGCGCTGTCGAGCCGGTGCGTGACGAGCACGACGGTGCGCGGACCGGCGTCGTGCCGCAGGTGCCGCAGGAAGCCGACCTCGGCGGTGGGGTCGAGCGCGGCGGTGGGCTCGTCCAGGATCCACACGGGCGCGTCACGGTAGAGGACGCGGGCCAGGGCCAGGCGCTGCCACTGCCCGCCCGACAGCTCCCGCGAGCCGGGGAACTGGCGGCCGACCAGGGTGTCCACTCCCTGCGGGAGCCGGTCGGCGACCGGCCGCAGCCCCGCCAGGTCCAGCGCCCGCCACATGCGGTCCCGGTCCAGCTCCTCGTCCACCCTGCCGAGCCGGACGCCCTCGGCCAGGGAGAACTCGTACCGCCCGAACTCCTGGAACAGCACCCCGACGAGGGCGCGCACGCGTTCCTCGCCGAGTTCCCGGACGTCCGCGCCGCCGATCAGCACGGCGCCCGCGTCCGGCTCCAGCAGGCCGAGCAGCAGCTTGACCACGGTGGACTTGCCCGCGCCGTTCTCCCCCATCAGCGCGACCAGCTCCCCCGGCCCCACCGTGAACGACAGGCCGCGCAGCGCCGGGACGCCGCTCGGGTAGGCGTACCAGACATCACGGAACTCGATCGAGGGCGCGACCTCCGAGGACGGATCGAGCGTCCGGCGGGGCGGCGGCCCGGCACTCGGAGCCGTCCGCGCCGCACCGGCGGCACGCTGCTCCGCAGCCGGCCCCGCCGCGCCGGGAGGCGGCTGCTGAGGGTCGACGAGTTCGAAGTACTCCGCCAGGTAGGCCGAGTGCTCTTCGAGGTCCACGGCGATTCCGAACAGGTCCACCACGCCGCCGGTCAGGGTGGCGAAGGCCGTGAACGCCAGGAACAGCTGCCCGGCCGACACGCCCGCGTCCGCCGCATGCCGTCCCGCCGTCAGGTAGGCCGCGAACAGGCAGACCGCGCTGAGCACCCCCGCGAGCGCCGACCAGGCGACGTTGCGGCGCTGCACCGCCAGCTCGCGGCGCAGCATCTCCTCCGCGACCTCCGCGTGCCCGCGGGTGAACGCGCGGCCGAGCCCGTACCCGCGCACGTCCTTGGCCAGCTCGGGCCGCAGCAGCACCTCGACGAGGTAGTCGCGCCGCCGGGCGCGCATGGTGTTCTCCCGCCGGACGCGGTACAGCGTGCGCGCCTTGACGCGCCGGTGCACGAGCATCGGCACCGCGGCCAGCACGCCGAGCACCAGCATCCCGGTCTGGAGCGTCCCGATGATGGCGGCCAGCCCGCCGATCGTCGTCACGGTGCCGAGGAACCTCAGCGCCGTCGCCATCGCGAGCTCCGGGCGCCAGTCGATGTCGTCCTCGGCCCGGGCCACCGCGTCGTACCATTCCGACTCGTCGAACCGGGTCAGCGGCACCCGGGACGCGACGCCCAGGAGCCGCTGCTCGGCCGCCACCCCGATGCGGGCCGCCAGCTCCTCCTGCTTCATCGCCAGCAGCGCCTCCGCCACCGTGCGCAGCGCGTTCACCGCGGCGATCGCCGTCACCAGCGGCACGGCCGCCGCCTCGTCGCCCTCCACCCACGCGTCGACGACCAGCCGAACCAGGACCAGCGTCGCCGGCGTCACCGACGCCGACACCACCGCCAGCACGACGACCACGGCGACCAGCCCGGGAGACGCCCGCCAGGCCAGCCGCAGCACCGCCGTGACCGTCGTGCCCGCGCGGCGGGCCGAGGCGCGGGATCCCCGAAGGCGCGCGACGGCGACACCCCACGCCCCGGAAGGCGATGTCGCGGGACGCGGGGGCCGCCGCCGGAGCGCGCGCACCCGTCAGGGGCCGATCACATCGACGAGGTCCGCCGCGGGCGGCGGCACCTCCCGATGCCAGTCCTCAAGCGTCTGGGCGAGCACGAACGGCGCCTCCCTGCGGGGCCAGGGGGTCCTGACCCACCGCTTGGACGACCAGCCGCGCGTGAGGGCCCCCCATCCCGGCAGCCGCGGGTAGTGGTGCGGCTCCAGCGACGCCTTGCAGACCGGTAGGCGGGCCGGCTGGTAGCGGGCCCACAGCGAGCCCGCCAGCCCGGAGGACAGGTTCTCGTCGCAGCCCCAGACGGTGAGGCCGTGCAGCAGCACGACGTCGCCGGGCTCCAGGTCCTCGCCCACCCACCAGGCCGGGTCGTCCGCGGGCGGTGCCTCGCTCTCGGCGCCGCCGATGGGCGCGGGCAGGGAGGTCAGCGGCCGGACCCGCCGCGGCCCCGACTCCCGCAGCACGCGCAGCGCACTGGTGTCCGGGCCGGACCGGGTCAGCGGGATCCACGCGGTGAGCACGTCCGCCGTCCCCTGGATCTGCAGGTACTCCTGGTGCGGCGGGATCCGGAACCCCGGCGGGATCAGGCTGAGGTAGCGGCGGGGATGGTTCAGCAGGCGCCCGCCCACCGTCGCCCGCACCGGCCTGGTCAGCGCCGGGTGGTGCGCCAGCCGGTGCATCGCCTCCAGCCGCTGCAGGTCCTCGTACATGTGCCACCAGCCGGGGCTGCCGTCCCGCCGGTTGGCGTCCGGGACCAGGTCGTCCGGTCTGGTCCCGTCCTTCAAGTGGCCGTGGTCCGCCAGCACTCCGGCGACCAGCCCGCGCAGGCCGGACACCTCCTCGGCGGGTAGCAGCCTTTTGAGGACGACGAAGCCGTCCCTCCTGATCCGCTCCCGGATCATCGCGCCCGCCGCACGCGCGGGCGCCGTCGTTCTCGTGACCTCTGCCATGGCGCTCCTCATGCGCTCGTCGATCCGGGGCCGCGACCCGCGCTCACTCGTAGCGGGAGAACACCACGGCGTCCTGCTTCCAGTGCCGCCGGCCGCGCCAGAACGCCAGGCCGGCGCGCCAGTCATGCGGGACCTCGACGTTGTAGACGACCACGCCGCGGCGACCGAGCTCGGCCACCGCCGCGTCCACCAGCTCGGTGGCCAGACCGCGCCGCCGGTAGGCGGGCAGCACGAACAGGTCCTCGATCCTCCCGGCGCGGTTCTCGAACAGCCCGATCGGCCCGACCCCGCCGGTCACGAAGCCGACCGGCCCGCCGTCCTGTTCGGCCACAAAGCAGAAATGCGGCGACGCGGGCGACAGCATGTCCTCCAGCAGCGCCGACACACCGGTGTGCGGATCGGCGGTGAGCGCCTCGACCTCCTCCACTTCCGGCCTTGCGGGAACCGGCACCCCCGGTCCCCAGCGGTCGTAGGAGATCAGTTCGATGTCCTCACCGCCGAGATGGCCCCAGAGGTTCAGGACCTTGTCGATGTCCTCTTTGTGAAGCAGTCGTACCCGAGACAGAATCGGCCTCCCGTCGTGGGAGCGCCACCGGCCGATGGCGCCGCGAATTCCCGGTTGTTCGTCATTCGGTGTCACGCTCCAGTGCGAGCACGGCGGCCCGGTCGAGCGCCTCGCAGACCCAGCGGGTCATATCGGCGCCGGTATGCTCGGCCGCCTCCGCCCAGCGCCGCTGCCTTTCGGCGTCCACATTCATGCGGGGAATGAACGTGGGATCGTCCGCGGCGTCCGCCGTCCTGTTCCGCCGGACGGCCCGCAGCCGCCTGCGCAGCTCGCTGACCGACCAGCCCTCGCACGCCGCCCGGCCGAGCCATTCGTCCTGCTCATCGTCGGGAAGCGCCACCACCTCGGCATGGTGCTGCATGCTGAGCGCGTCCCGTCGACGGGACATCGGAAAACGGCGGGCTATCCACGCGTAATTGCGCAGGGTCTGGTACGAGAGCCCGGTTCCCTTCATCGCGCGGCGATAGCGCCCGGGATATGCCTCCTGACCGTAGACGAGCCAGTCGCCCAGCCACCACGAGGACGCGTCCGCGATAACGGATATCTCTTTCCCTATACTCACCCAGGAGTCGATCGACAGTTCTTCCGGGAGCAGCAGGCTCGTCCGCTTGGTCATCGCCCGGCGATCCATCGACAGTCGCCTGCCGTGGTCCGAAACAACCCTCATACCCGTCTCTTCCCCCGTTCCCCAGATCGTTTCGGCCGAAGTCGAATTCTTCAATTCAGGGACATCGCCGGCGTACGGTCACCGGTCGCGCGATATGCCGTCCAGCCGCGGGACGGCACGATCGAACCGCATGAAAAGGTCACTTGGACGGTGGGAGCACCTTGATCACGAGCCGATGCTAATGACGAGTGGATCTTGATTTCAAGGGAGTTCGGCGGGTCTCGGAAGAACCAATCGCCACGCACCGTGCGCGACCCATTTCAACGGGTGACAATTCCGAGCGTGCGGCGGGGGCGATGGAAGCGGGACGCGCCCTCGGGACGGGGCGGCTCTACGCCGACGTCGCGGCGACGAGTTCCAGGGAGGCGCGCACGGCGGCGGGCAGTGCCCGCAGCCGGTGGACCGGGAGTTCCAGCAGGGTGACGTCCCTCGCCCAGGGAGCGGCGTCGGCCACGACGGCGCGGGCCTGCCGCTTGGTCAGCCCGGCATGCGCGTCGATGAGCGCGTCTCGCCAGACGTTGGCGACCTTCCCGTGGGCCCGGTCCGTGATCGCGCGCACGACCCGCCCCACCTGGTCGGCTCCGTCGGGCGAGGTGCGCACCGCTTCGACGGACGAACCGCGCCGGGTCAGCCCGTACACGCCCGCCAGCGACGCGGCCTCGTCCGCCAGGTCGCCGGGAGGCTCGGGCAGGAACACCCGCACGTTCTCGGCGCGCGTGGCCAGCAGCACCCGGACCAGTGCCGCCTCCAGCCCGGGGGGAAGCGCCACGGCCGCCCGCCGCACCCGCGCCGCGTACGGTTTGGCCAGCCAGGTCGTCAACCGGACCCGCGGCACCTGCGGGAGCACCTGCTTGGGCCAGTCCCCGACCAGGACGTCCGGCCGCAGGTCGGCGAGGTCGTCCGGCGGCACCTCCACCGCCGTCCGGGCTTCGACCGCCTGGGGGCCCCGGGTGTAGATGGCCGTCGCGAAGCGGTCGGCGCGGGCGTCGGCGGCGGGCAGGGACTTGCCAGTCGGCCGCAGGACGTACATGTCGGCGCGCGAGCCGATCGCCTCCGCGCCGAAGTAGCGGTTGAAGTCCGGGTAGACGGCCTCGTTCACGAGGTTCAGGTCCTGCAACGCCTGCTGGACCTTCAGCGCGAGCATCGGAGTGCGGTCGCTCGCCCCGTAGGCGAGCAGCACCCGGCCTTGCCCCTGGTCCCGCAGCCCCTGCACCGCCCGCGCCACGAACAGCCCGACGCCCTCCGGCGTGTACGGGGGGTCGGTCACCGCCAGATCGGCGTACTCGACGGCCGACGCCGGCAGCCCCAACCGCAGGTCCGCCCACCGGGTGCGCACGTCCGCCCCCAGTTCGGCGGCGCACTCGTCGATGTAGGCGAGGATCCGCTCGTCCACGTCCACGACGGTGGTCTGCACGCCCGGGTGGACCAGCCCGACGGCCAGCGAGGTCAGATCGTGGTCTCCCACGCAGAGCAGGCGCGTTCCCGGCAGCCAGAACCGGGCTCCCAGGAGCAGGGCCCGCCGCACCACCGTCTCCGGCGTCGCCGATACGTGGTCGAGCACGTGCCGTGCCCGCGGCGCCCGCTCGATCAGCCCGGCCATCCGCTCCACCACGGCGGCGTGCTCGGGCAGCAGGTGCCCCACCGGGTCGGCCGGCTCGAACGGACGGTGCCCGGTGCGCAGCCGCTCGGCGATCTCGTCGCGCTGCTCGGGGGTGAGGCGGAACCGGTCGCCGCCGGAATGCTCCAGCGACAGCCCGGCCAGCAACGACTCCACCGAACGCCGCGGCGCGCCCGTCTCCCGGACCAGCTCGCCGAGCGTCCACCACCGCCGGTCCGCCAGCAGGCTCAGCGCGGTGTGGATCCGCCGGGGGTCCATGTCCGCCGCGACCGGTGGCCCGGCCGGCGTTTCGCCATCAACCACCCGCGAATGCTACCGGGGACCGCCCGGTCGCCGGGCGGTCCCCGCGCCGCGCGGCTCGTCCGGGGTGCGGACGAGGTCGCCGCCCAGGCCACCGTCGGGGCCCGCCAGGACGCGACGGGCCACCCGGCACTGGTCGACGGCGTCCCAGGCGTACTCATCACCATGGGTGGCCGCCCGTTCCTCCTGATGGCCTTCACCGTCGAGGACGGCCGAATCACCAAGATCCGGACGCTCTCCGACCCGAAGCGACTGGCCCAGATCGTCCCCTCCTGGGTCGCCTGACACGTCGGCCCGCACGCCTTGAGCGCCCCTTTCGACGGGGGCGCTCAGGGTGGCCGGGCGCTAGTGGGCGGGGGTGTCCTGCTGGGGCGGGGTGCGGATCAGAAGGGTCACCAGGACGGCCACGGTGGCCAGGGCGAGGGCCGAGACGGTCGCCGCGGTGGTGTAGCCGTGGACGAGGGCGCTCACCCGGGAGGCGGCCGGGCCGTGCTCGCGCAGGTAGCCCGCCGTCGCGCCGATCGCGACGGTGTTGACGACGGCGGTTCCGATCGACCCGCCCATCTGGGACGCGGCGTTGACGACGGCGGCGGCGACCCCGGCCTCGCGCGGGGAGACGCCGGCGGTCGCCAGCGAGAAGGCCGGCGGGAACACGGCGCCCATGCCGATCCCGAGCAGGATCTCGACGGGGACGACCGAGGCGGCGTAGCCGCTGCCCGGGTCGAGCCGGGTCAGGACGGCCAGGCCGGCCGCGGCGATGAGCAGGCCGCCGCCGATCAGCAGGCGGGCGGGCACGCGCCGGGTGAGCAGGGCGCCGACCAGGTACCCGCTGACCGAGTTGGCGAAGGCGAGCGGCAGGAACGCCAGGCCGGTCCGCATCGGGGAGAAGTGCGCGACCACCTGCAGGTAGTAGGTGAGCGTCAGGAAGATCCCGAAGGCGCCGACGACCGCGGTGGCCACGGCGAGGTAGGCGCCGGCCCGGCCGCGGTCGGCGAGGATGCGCAGCGGCAGCAGCGGCGCGTCGTGCCTGGCCTGGCGCGCGACGAACAGGGCGAGCGCCAGGGCGCCGGTCGCGAGCGGCGCGGTGGTCTGCCACGCGTCCCAGCCGTGCGGGGCGGCCTGCCCGGCGCCGTACACGACGGCCGCCAGGCCGCCGGTGACGAGGACGGCGGAGATCCAGTCGACGCGCGCCCCGGGGAAGCTCGGCGGGGCCGGAAGGACGATGCGTCCCGCCACGGACGCGGCGACGGCGATCGCCACGTTGACGTAGAGGCACCAGCGCCAGTCGGCGTACTGGGTCAGCGCGCCGCCGAGCAGCAGCCCGACGGCCGCGCCGCTGCTCGCCACGGCGCCGTACACGCCGAACGCCTTCGCGCGCTCCTTCGGTTCGGTGAACGTCACCGCCAGCAGGGAAAGGGCGGTGGGCGCGAGCAGCGCGGCGAACGCCCCCTGCAGGGCGCGCCCGACCACGAGGACGCCGAAGCCGGGCGCGGCGCCGGCGATCATCGAGGCGACCGCGAACCCGGCCAGCCCGGCCAGGAAGCTGCGGCGCCGCCCGACCAGGTCGGCGATCCGTCCGCCGAGCAGGAGCAGCCCGGCGAAGGACAGGGTGTAGGCGGTGATCACCCACTGCCGGTCGGTGTCGCCGAAGCCGAGCGCGTGCTGGGCCGTGGGCAGCGCGATGTTCACGATCGTGGCGTCGAGCGCGATCATCAGCTGCGCGACGGCGATGACGACCAGCGCGGCCCAGCGGCGGTTCGGGACGCCCGCGGACGGGCCGGACGCGGTGCGCGACGTGATGGCGGTCATGGAACCCACCTCCCATTAAGTGAAGGGTTCTCCTCCAGATATTAACTGGAGGTTTCTCCTCCGTCTAGAGGTGGAGCGGGATCGCGTAGGACCCGGAAGGGGAGGGGCTCAGAGCGCGTCGGGATCGCCCACCGGGGCGCTGAGCTGCGAGTTTGATCGAGGGAAGCTTGCCATCCCTTGGTGATTTCTGTAGGTTTGCCGCTCCAAGACGCCATCCAGGCGTTTTGTCCCACTTACGTGGGCGGGGTGCCCTCCCCGCGGAACAAGGCCCCGAGACGGTCCATCGATCGGGCCTCACATCGTCAGCGCCGCTTCTCCCTCAGCGGCACCCGCCGAGTCCGCCGTCGCGCGGAGCCGGGGACCCACCTCGCACCGGGGTGAATCGGCCTGCCCAGGCCGTAGGGCGACTTCCACGCCCGAACCCGTCAGCTAACCCGGTAGGCGGCACTTGGAAGCAAGGAGCCCCCCTTGAAAGGCAAGCACAGCAAGCAGTCGCGCCGTCTGAGGCTCGCCCCCTGGGCCATCGGCACGATGACGGGTCTCGCCACCTTCGGCGTGACGGCGGCCCTGCCGACGACCTTGCAGCACGCGACCATCGAGACGGCCGCCGCCGCCCAGACCGTCCCCCAGCAGCAGACCGCGCAGCTGATGGCCGAGCGGCGGACGCAGGTCGGAGAGCGGAGGCAGGCCCGGGCCGCGGCCCAGTTCCAGAAGGAGTTCAAGGCGCCGGCGAAGGCCGAGGCGGCGAAGACCCGGTCCTCGGCGAAGGTCGAGGCGAAGCCGGTCTCCGCGAAGAAGCAGGCCGTTCCCCAGCAGCAGGCGGCCGATCCCAAGGCGGCCAAGCGGGCCCTGGTCATCAAGCGGGCCAAGAGCTGGCACCCGCACACCGCCCAGCGGGTCCCCTACAGCCAGACCGGGTCGCACAACGGCTACCGCACCGACTGCTCGGGTTACGTCTCCATGGCGCTGGGGCTGCCCAAGCCCGGGCCCAACACCGTCGGCCTGACCTCGTCGCGGTACACCGAGCGCATCAAGATGTCCCAGCTGAAGAAGGGCGACCTCGTCATGGACGCCCTCGGCAGCAACACCACCCGGCACGTCGTCATCTTCGAGAAGTGGGCGAACAAGCAGCACACCTCGTACTGGGCGTACGAGCAGCGCGGGCGGTACGGCACCGACCACCGGACGCTCACCTACGGGCTGTCCTCCGGCGACGAGTACAAGGCGTACCGGCCGACGTCCCTCAAGTAGGCGGCGGCTCAAGAGAAGCGCCCGGCATCGGCGGATCGCCGGTGCCGGGCGGAACCGGCCGGTGACTGGTCAGACCGAGCGGACGGCGCGCATGGACTCCTTCAGGGAGCCGAGGGTCGCGAAGACGGCCGTGGGCTCGTAACCGCAGTGGGCCATGCAGTTGGCGCAGCGGGAGTCGCGGCCCCGCCCGTAGGAGTCCCAGTCGGTCTCGTCCAAGAGTTCCTGGTAGGTCTGGGCGTAGCCGTCCGACATCAGGTAGCAGGGCCGCTGCCAGCCGAAGAGCGAGTAGGACGGGATCGCCCAGGCCGTGCAGGGGAAGTCGGCCTTGCCCTCCAGGAAGTCCAGGAACAGGGGCGAGTGGTTGAAGCGCCACCGCTTGCGGTTGCCGTCCGCGAACGCCTTGCGGAACAGCTCCCGCGTCTCCTGGACGCCGAGGAAGTGGTCCTGGTCGGGAGCCTTGTCGTAGGCGTAGCCGGGCGAGATCATCATCTCGTCGACCTCGAGGTCGTCGTTGAGGTAGTCGAGGACGTCGATGACGGTCTGCGGCGTGTCCGTGTTGAAGATCGTCGTGTTCGTGGTGACGCGGAACCCGCGCCGCTTGCACTCCCTGATGGCCGCCACCGCGTCGTCGAAGACGCCCTCCTTGCAGACGGACTCGTCGTGCCGCTCGCGCAGCCCGTCGATGTGCACCGCCCACGCGAAGTAGGGCGACGGCGTGAACTTGTCGATCTTCCGCGGGATGAGCAGCGCGTTCGTGCACAGGAACACGAACTTCTTGCGCCGGACGAGCTCGTTCACCAGCTCGTCGATCTGCGGGTGCATGAGCGGCTCGCCGCCCGCGATGGAGACCATCGGCGCGCCGCACTCCTCGATGGCGGCGAGGGCCTGCTCGACCGGCATGCGTTTCTTCAGCACGTCGTGCGGGTGCTGGATCTTCCCGCAGCCGGCGCAGGCGAGGTTGCAGGCGAACAGGGGTTCCAGCTCGACGATGAGCGGGAACTTCTCCCGCCCGCGCAGCTTGTTGCGGAGGATGTAGCCCCCGATGCGAAGGCTCTGGCGGAGCGGCATGCTCATGGTGTCCGGACCTCCTTGGGCGGTGCGGGCCCGGTGGACTCCACCGGGTCGTGGGCGGGCCGTGTCATGTCGCGGCCCGCAGGTAGCGGCCGAGCGCGCTCACGGGGAACACCAGCCGGTACAGGTGGTAGTTGATGTAGAAGTCGCCGGGGAAGCCTGTGCCGGTGAACAGGTCCTCGTCCCAGTTCCCGTCCGGGCGCTGGTGGTCGACGAGCCACTGGACGCCCGCCTCCACGGCCGGGGAGCGCTCGCCCGCGGCGAGCAGCGCCAGCAGCGCCCAGGCCGTCTGGGACGGAGTGGACTCGCCCCGCCCGATCCACGCCGGGTCGTCGTAGGAGCGCAGGTCCTCGCCCCAGCCGCCGTCGGCGTTCTGGTGGTCCTCCAGCCAGGCGACGGCGCGCCGGATCGCGGGCTTGCCGGGACGGACCCCCGCCGCGATGAGCGCGGGCACCACGCTGCCCGTCCCGTAGACGTGGTTCGCCCCCCAGCGCCCGAACCACGACCCGTCCTCCTCCTGCGCCCTGAGCAGCCACACGACGGCGCGCCTGACCACGGGCGACTCCGCGAGGCCCTCCCCGGCCAGCGCCTCGACGACGTGGGCGGTGACGTCGGCGGACGGCGGGTCGATGACGGCGCCGAAGTCGCAGAAGGGCAGCTTGGTGCACAGCTCGCGGGTGTTGTCGGCGTCGAACGCGGCGAAGCCGCCGTCCCGCGACGCCATCCCGTCCAGCCAGCGGACGGCCCGCCTGACCGGCTCCTCCGCCTCCGGGAAGGACACCTTGCGCAGCGCCAGGATCGCCTCGGCGGTGTCGTCGGTGTCGGGGTAGACGTCGTTGTCGAACTCGAACGCCCACCCGCCCGGCGGGACGTCCGGCCGCTTCACCGCCCAGTCCCCCGGCCCGCGGACCTCCTCGCCGACGACCCATCCGGCGGCCTTCACCAGGGCGGGGTGGTCGGCGGCCACGCCCGCGTCGGCGAGCGCGTTCATGGCGAGCACCGTGTCCCAGACGGGCGACTGGCACGCCTCCAGGCGGCGCCCCTTGTCGTCGCGGATGATGAACCGTTCGAGCCCGTCCAGCCCCCGTTTGACGACCGGGTGGTCGAGGCCGTAGCCGAGCTCGTGCAGCGCCATGAGCGAGTACACCCACGGCGGCTGGATCCCGCCCCAGCAGCCGTCGGCCTCCTGCCTGGCGATGATCCAGTCGGCGGCCCGGCGCAGCGCCGCCCGGCGCAGCGGGCGCACCGGCCGCCGCTCGTACACGTGCAGGACGCGGTCGAGGGCGTTGAAAGCCGCCCCCCAGCCCTTGGCCTCGTTCGCCGGCATCGCTCCGCACCGCAGTTCCGGCAGGTCGAACGGCAGCGCCCGGACGGGCCGCAGCGACCCGAGGACCGTCAGCGGGACGATCGTCTGCCGCGCCCAGCACGCCCAGTCGTAGACGTTCAGCGGGACGCGGCTCGGCAGGAACATCAGCTCGGGCGGCATGACCGGCAGGTCGTCCCAGGACCACTGGCCGAACAGCGCCAGCCAGATCCGGGTGAACACGCGGCTGCCCTCGACGCCGCCCGCCTCCCGCACGTACTCGGCGGCCTTGCGCATGTGCCCGGCGTCGACCGGGTCCCCGGCGAAGCGCAGCGCGACGTAGGCCTCGATCGTGGTGGACAGGTCGGCCGGGCCGCCGTGGAAGTTCGCCCAGGTGCCGTCCTCGCGCTGCTGGGAGCGGATCCAGCGCGCTGCGTCCTTGGTGTCGGCGTCGGAGCGGATGCCGAGGAACTGGCGGAGCAGCAGGTCCTCGGCGTCCATGGTGACGTTGGTCTCCAGTTCGGCCTTCCACCAGCCCTCGGGCGACTGCAGGCCGAGCAGGTGGTCGCGGGCGGCCTCGACGGCGGCGGCCGCCGCGCCGGTGAGTCCGGACACGTCGGTGGTGGTCATTCGGTCCTTCCCTTCTGGCGCGGCGGGTCAGTGGTCCCGGGAGGTGACGAAGAGCGCGATGTCGCGGAACTCGGCGGCCACGAGCTCGTCCATGCCCGAGTCGTCGAGGTGGCGCCCGGCGGCGGCGACGCGGCGGTCGGCCTCGGCCACGGCCCAGTCGCGGCCGCCCGCCGCCTCCACGAGGCGGGCCATCTCCCGCAGGACGTCCTCGGACGGCGGCCCGGGTTCGGCGTACAGCGCGGCGAGCCGCTCGGACTCGGGGCGCCCGGAGTTCAGGGCGTACACCACCGGCAGCGACTTCTTGCGCGCCCGGAGGTCGGCCAGGACGGGCTTGCCGGTCGCCTCGGAGCTGCCCCAGATGCCGAGCAGGTCGTCCACGAGCTGGAACGCGAGGCCCATCTCGGTGCCGAACCCGGTCAGGTGCGTCACGAGGCGGGTCGGGCCCTCGGCGAGCATCGCCCCGATCGAGCAGGCGCAGGCGAGCAGCGCGCCCGTCTTGTCCCCCGCCATGGTCAGGCACTCGTCGAGCGTCACGTCGTCGCGCTGCTCGAACCCGATGTCGAGCGCCTGGCCCGCGATGAGCCGCTGCGTGGCGGCGGTCAGCGCGCGCGCCGCCCAGTGGGCGCCGCGCGTCTGCTGGTCGAGGAGCAGGTTCTCCGACAGCGCCAGGAGCGCGTCCCCGCCGAGGATGGCGGCGGACGGGCCGAACACCGTCCACGCGGCGGGACGGTGCCGGCGGGTCCGGTCGCCGTCCATGATGTCGTCGTGCAGCAGCGAGAACGCGTGCACGAACTCGACGGCGACGGCGCCGGGCAGCGCCGTCTCGTGGGGCGCCCCCGCGGCCCGCGCGGACAGCAGCGCCAGCGCGGGGCGCAGCGCCTTGCCGCCCGCGGCGGCGGGCTCGCCGTTCTCGTCGGTCCAGCCGAGGTGGTAGGCGACGACGCGGCGGGTCCACGGGTCGAGGCGCTCCGCGCAGGCGCGCATGGCCTGGTCGACCAGGGCGCGGCCGTCGGTGATCGAGGCCGGGACGGTGGTCATCGGCCGCTCCCCCCGTCCCGGCGGTGCTCGTTCCGGACGGTCGGTCTCAGGTGGCGGCGGACGAGACGGGCCGCGGTCAGACCGCTGCGCACGGCTCCCTCCATCGTGTCGGGCCAGCCCGTGTCGGTCCACGCGCCGGCGAGGAACAGCCACGGCAGCCGGGTGGCGGACGCGGGACGCAGCGCGTCGCTGCCGGGGCTCTGGCGGAACGTCGCGTGCCGCTCCCGCGTCACGAAGAAGTCGGTGACGCGGGCGCGGCGGGCGGCCGGAAGCAGCCGCCTCAGCTCGGCGAGGTACACCGAGCGCAGTTCGGCGGTGGGCGTGTCGATCCAGCGGTCGGCCGCCGAGACCGACACCGCCAGGTACTGGCCGCCGCCGGTCAGGCCGCTGACCGCGGTGCGGTCGAACACCCACTGCACGGGCGAGCCGACCGCGGCGGCGAACGGCGGGTCGGCGCCGTCGACCCGCAGGACGGGCCGGTCGTAGACGACGTGGACGTTGACGATCGGGCTGGAGCCGAGCCCGTCCCAGCGCGCCCGGTCGGGGGCCGCCTCCTCGGGGACGAGCCCGGCCGCCGCCCGGTGGGGCACGGCGAGGACGACGGCGTCGGCGCCGACCGGCGAGCCGTTCACCACGAGCTTCGGCCCGGCGTCGATCGCCGTCACCTTCGCGTTGAGGTGGATCCGGCCGCCGTTCCGCTCGATCCGGGCCGCCGGGAGCGTGCCGTGCAGGTCGCCGAGCGGGACGGCGGGCACGCCGATGTCGGCGGCGTCCGCGCGGCCGAGCAGCGCGGTCTGGCACACGAACGCGGCGGGGCCGAGCGCGGCCCCGTCCAGGCGGACGTTGAGCGCGGCCGTGACGAACAGCTCCCAGAGCGCCGCGCGCGCCCAGGGCCGCTGCCCGTGCTCGGCGAGCCAGGTGCCCATGCTGATCCGGTCGAGCGACGGGTCGGCCGGGTCGACGCGGTCGAGCGCCAGCGACGCGCCGACCGCCCGCAGCCGGTCGGACGGAGAGAGCAGCCGGTACCCGGCGAGCGCCGGGAGCAGGTGCAGCGGGCCGGGGGCCTTCGCACGGCGGAGCCGTCCGCCCGGGCCGTCCGGGGTCAGGACGCGGACGTCGAAGCGGTCCTGGACGCGGACGCGGTCCAGCGCGTCCAGCCGGGCGAGCAGCCCCTGGTACGCCGAGCAGCATTTCAGGAAGATGTGCTGGCCGTTGTCGACGGTCAGGCCGTCCCGCGTGAACGAGTGGGTGGCGCCGCCGAGCCGGGGCCGCGCCTCGTAGACCGTCGGGCGCAGCCCCGCCTCCTGGAGCGCCAGCGCGGCGGTGAGGCCGGCGAGCCCGCCGCCGACGATCGCGACCTCCGCCGGGCCGCCGTCGCGGGCGCTCACCGGTGGATCCCGGCCATCGCCATGGCGGACACGGTCGCCTTCTCCCACGCGGGCAGGGACGTCCGCGTCTCCAGTGCGGTCAGCGGATCGGCCGTGATGCGGCGCAGCAGGTGCCGGTAGATGCCCGCCATCGCGCCCGCGCACGCGGCGCTGCGCCGGTCGAGCATGGGCAGCAGCTTCAGGCCGTCGGCGTACCACCGCTCCGCCCGGTCCGCCTGGAAGCGGACGAGGCTCGCCAGGCGGTCGGGGTCGTCGGTCGTCCGGCCCGCCTCGTCGCGCTCCAGGGTGCATCCGAACCGGGCGAGGTCCTTCGCGGGCAGGTAGACGCGGCCGTTCGTCCAGTCCTCCCGGACGTCGCGGAGGATGTTCGTGAGTTGCAGCGCGACGCCGAGCGCGTCGGCGCGCGGCACGGCAGTGGCCGGGTCGTCGGTCCCGAACACGCCGAGCGACAGGCGGCCGACGGAGCCGGCCACGCAGCGGCAGTACCAGAGGAGGTCGTCGAAGGTGTCGTAGGTCCCGCCGCGCACGTCGGCCTCGCAGCCGTCGATGAGCTCGCCGAACGCGTCGAGCGGGATCGGGTGGCGGCGGGCCGCGTCGGCTAAGGCGACCAGCACCGGGTCGGAGGGGTGGGCGCCGGGGTCGGCGATCCGGGCGCGCTCGCGGGCGAGCGCGGCGAGCCGGTCCGCGACGGGCGCGCCGTGGTCGTCGCCGATGTCGTCGACCCGCCGGGCGAACGCGTACACGGCGCTGAGGGCCCGCCTCTTGGGGGCGGGAAGCAGCCGGATCCCGTACGAGAAGTTGCGCGCCTGGGAGCGGACGACGCTCTCGCAGTGCCGGTAGGCGGTGGATGCGTCCATCTAAGCTGCCCTTCTCCTTCCCATGGTCCGCGACCACTCGGCGAGCAGCCGCGCCTTCCTCGGCCGCGGCGGGCCCGCGAGGACGTCGTAGGCGGCGCGCTCCAGCGCGTCGAGGGCGGCGAGGCCGCCCGCGACGTATCCGGCGACGGCGACCCGCGCGAACCCCTGGAGCCCGCCGGTGAGGGCGACGCCCTCCGCCAGCATCCGCCGCGCCCGCCCCGCCTGGAGCGCCACGACCCCGCGCAGCCGGGTCGGGGTGGCAGCGGCGGTGAGGTCGTCCTCGGTGCAGCCGAACCGCCGCAGGTCGTCCGCGGGCAGGTAGACGCGGCCGTTGCGGTGGTCCTCGGCGACGTCCTGGCAGTGCTCGACGATCTGCAGGGCGGTGCACACCTTGTCCGACAGCCGGATCCGGTCCGGCGTGGCGGCGCCGAAGACGTGCAGGACGATGTGCCCGACCGGGTCGGCGGAGAGCGCGCAGTAGCCGAGGAGGTCGTCGAACGTCGCGTACCGGGTGACGGCCTGGTCCTGGCGGTTCGCCTGGATCAGGCGGCGGAACGGCTCGGCGGGGATGCGGCGGGCGACGATCGTCTCGGCCAGGTCGCGCAGCACGGGCAGTTCCGGCCGCTCGCCCGCGTAGACGCGGTCGAGGTCGCGCTCGACCAGGTCGAGGAGGTCCGCCCGCTCGCCCGGCGGCGCCTCGTCCCCGATGTCGTCGACGAGCCGGGCGTACCCGTACACGTTCAGCAGGTGGGCGCGGTGGCGGGCGGGGAGCAGCCGCGAGGCGACGGGGAAGTTCTCCCCGGCCTGCAGTTCGGTCCTCGCCCGGCGTTCCTCGGTGGCGTTCCACAGACGCTCGCTGACGGACATGGTGTTCCCCCTGGGGCGGTGGCGGCGCGGGGGCGCTTATCGATGCCCGTTAACCGGGTGATCGACCGGTAAACCTGGCATCGTCGGGGCCCATGGTGCGTACGTCCCCGATCGACAGCGCGAAGCCTCCCGAATCTCCGTCGTTCATGAATATAGGCCGGAAGTGGTCAGGCGGGAATATGGGTTCGGGCGTCCGAACGATCACCGTCCGTCATCCCGCATTCACCTGAGAATGGCGGCGGCTCCGCGGGACGGAGGCCTCGGGACGGGCGGAACGGGCGGCGGGAGGCTCAGTAGGTGGCGAGTATTCGGGCGAGGACGCGAGGCGTGTGCTCGGGCGGCGAGGCCTCGGTGACCAGTGTGTTGAATATGTGCCAGTGGTGCTCGATCTCGGCGCGCCGCGTCGGGTAGACGGCATTGTCGGGACGCTCCAGATAGACCATGTCCTGCAGCCCCTGCTGCGGGAACCGGACGAGGGTGAGCGACCCGTCTCCGGCGACCTGGCCGGAAATGCCGAGGGGCGCGATCTGGATGGTGACGTTCGGCCGCCTGCACAGCTCGACGATGTGCAGGATCTGCCCGCGCATCGTCTCGGGCGCGACGAGGGGACGCCAGAGCGCCCCCTCGTCCAGCACGACCCAGAGGTTGAGCGGGCGCGGCCGGCGGCGCAGGACGCGCTGGCGCCGCATCCGGAACTCGACGCGCCGCTCGGTCTCGGCCTCCGACCTGGACCCGGCGCGGGAGGCGACGAGTTCGCGGGCGTAGTCCTCCGTCTGGAGCAGGCCGGGGACGAACCGGGCCTCGAACGTCCGGACCAGCTTGGCCGCCTGCTCGGCGCTGAGGTAGTCGCGGACCCAGCGCGGCACGATGTCGCCGTCGGCGTGCCACCAGGGCGGAGCGTCGGTCTGCTCGGCGAGGGCGAGCAGGGTGGCGCGCTCGCCCGGGTCGGCGCCGTAGCGGTCGAGCAGCCGGGCGACGTCGCCGGGCTTGGCGCGCGAGCGGCCCAGCTCCAGTCTGGTGATCTTCGACTCGGAGCCGTAGATCGCCAGGCCCGCCTTCCGGCGGGAGAGCCGGGCGGCCTCCCGCAGCTCGCGGAGCCGCCGGCCGAGCAGCATGCGCGGGACGAGCGGGTCGCCCTGCCCGGAGGCCGTGCTCACCGGAGCGTTGCGGGTGCGGGCCGACCGCGGCTTCCTGCTGCCGGTGATCGTGGCGGAGGCCAAGGGGGGACTCCTCATCGGAAGACGGCGTGGACGACCGCTCCGACTATAGTTCACGCTGCGCGTCGGAGATAGGACCGTATGTTACGTAGCGTCTCGGACATATAGCCCAGTCCCGGGAGGCGACCCCCGGCACGGCGCCTCAGGGTTTGCGGGCCACCCCGCATCTGGTCGGCAGGTTCTCGCCGCCGATCGGGCCCACCTCGGGGCGCCACGCGCCGCTCGTCACCAGGCCCGGCTCCTCCAGTTCCAGCCCGTCGAAGTAGCCGCGGATGAACTCGGGGCTGCGCAGCCGGAACGGGATGGCGCCGGTCTCGTCGTAGGCGCGCTGCGCCGCGTTGAACGCCTCGTTCTCGTCGGTGGAGTCGTGCAGGATGAGGTAGCTGCCGGAGGGCAGCGGGTCCATCAGCCCGCGGACGACGTCGTACGCCTCGTCCGGGTCGACGATGTGCCCCAGCACGCCGATGATCATCAGCCCGACCGGCCGGGACAGGTCCAGCAGCTCCGACGCCCGGTCCATGATCGTCTTCGGGTCGTGCAGGTCGCAGTCGATGTAGGCGGTGCGGCCCTCGTTCATCAGGGCGCGGGCGTGCGCGAGGACGAGCGGGTCGTTGTCGACGTAGACGACCTTGGCCTCGGGGGCGGCGCGCCGGGCCATCTCGTGGGTGTTGTCGACGGTGGGCAGGCCGGTGCCGCAGTCCATGAACTGGCGGATCCCGCGCTCGAGGGCCAGGAACCGGATCGCCCGGTCCATGAAGTAGCGGCCCGCTCGGGCGATCTCCACGATGCCCGGGTACAGCCCGACGTAGTGGTCTCCGGCGAGCCTGTCCACCTCGTAGTTGTCGGTCCCGCCGAGCCAGTAGTTCCAGATCCGCGCCGACTGCGGAACGCCAGTATTGATCTTGGAGTCCGATCCCTTCCCCGGGCCGGGCGTGGCATCCGTCATGGTCTGACGCTCCTTCCAGCAGGTACGGGCACCCTGCCCTCAACCGGTGGAAGCAATTCCGCTGGTCAGTAGCTCGGCGAACACTTCCTTGGGCTTCTTGAATCCGAAGATAGCGCGGGGTCGGTTG